>JBFYPM010000086.1:0-4250 GCA_041303295.1 Bacteroidales bacterium | reverse complement strand
TCAGACCTTCCGACCTCAGACCTTCCGACCTCAGACCTTCCGACCTCAGACCTCAGACCTTCAGACCTTCAGACCTCAGACCTTCCGACCTTATTTCATCTTCAGCGCCTTCCTGATCCAGACCGTCATCAAATCCAGCACCTCGGGTGAAAAGGTCTCTTCAATAGTGGCGTATTCAGTGATTGCACCTGTCTCTGCGTGCTGAAACAGGTGATTGAGGCCCGGCAACGATACTGTTTTTACTTTCCTGTTTCCGCCTTTCTTCACTGCGGCAGTTATGGCAGGAAGGTTCTGTTCATGGTTTACCTGTATATCCTTTTCTCCGTTCAGTGCCAGCACCGGACACCCGACTTTGCTCCAGAACTGAGCCGGGTCAGTGGCCAGAAAATACTTCCACCACGGGTTATTTGTCTGCACAAGAGCCTGGGTAAATCCTGACATCTGTCCCCTGCGCTCCTCGGCCGACAATCCTTTGGCGTCAAGCTCCTTGCTGTACCATTCCATCGCCTCTTTTGCCACCGCGCGCTGATCGTCACCGGTGATCACAAAGCTGAACAGGTTGCGGAGCATGTGAAGCTGATCTGCCAGAGCTTCCTCTGACATTCCCGATACCCTGAAGTGATCAATATTCTGCTGGATTATGGCATCATATCCGGTTACACCGGGGCCTGCCAGTGAGATGACAAATGCAATGGTTCCTCTGCGTGACGCGACTATCGGCGCTATAAAACCACCTTCACTGTGACCTGCAAGCCCGATTTTCTTCGGGTCAATTTGCGGATGTCCTTCGAGGAAGGCCACGGCTGCCTCTGCATCACCCGCAAAGGAGAGTGAGGTTGCCCTTGTGACATGGCCTTTGGATCCGCCAACACCCCTGTCATCATATCTCATGACGGCAATGCCGTTCCGGGTAAGGTGGTCAGCTATCACCTTGAATGGTTTATGATTGAATATGGTTTCGTCACGGTCCTGCGGGCCCGATCCCGTGATCAGCACCACGGCAGGAAAAGGCCCGGTGCCCTCCGGAAGGGTCAGCGTTCCTGCCAGGTCAAATCCCTCGGCACTGTTCTGAAATGTGACATTCTCCTCCCTGTACGGATAAGGAGGCTTGGGCTCCTGAGGACGGTTATAGTTAGTGGGTGCAAGGGTTCCGCGCTTAAGGTCAATTGTATAGTGCTTGCCCAACTGCATCCAGGATCCGGTGATGAGAGTATCCGCAGTGATCCTGCCGGCATAACGTCCTTTGATCACCGGCGCCTCAACGAAGATCGAATCTCCCTTGAGATTAACCCTGCCGAGGGGAATTCCTGTGGCGTTCTGGTCCGGAGAGTCCAGAGTTGCCCTGATAGTATCAGCCTCCGTTACTGTGAAGTTGAAGACCATCCGGAGATCCATGCCTGACTCCTTCAGTCTCCCCGACCATGATCCCTCAATGTCGCTGAGCGAATACTGTCCTGTTGCCAATCCAACCGACAATATCCATAACCCCATCATTAGAACTGACCTTTTCATCTCTTCGTTTTACATCAATTCCAAAAGTAGCCATTTCTGGTTATATTTGGGAGCTGAAAAAGAATAAATGAAGACAGTTGATACACGTGGTCTTACATGTCCAGCTCCGCTTATAAGGACCAGGCAGGGACTGACAGAGGCGGCTCCGGATGAGACCGTTCAGATACTGATAGACAACCCCACCTCGCTTAGTAATGTGAAGAGGTATCTTACCGACAACAAGCTTGAGTTTGCCATAAGGGAGGAGGGAAGCCTGGCAATAGTTACGGTGACCCGTGGTGCCGGTGCAGAGATCAGTGCCAACGAAACGGAATACTGCACCACGGCTATCCCACAGGCACATTCCGGCAACAGGAAGACGGTGGTGGCTGTCACCTCTGAGAGGATGGGCAACGGTGATGACGAGCTGGGCACCAAACTGATGGTCTCATTCTTCAGGACCCTGGTGTTGGTTGAACCGGTGCCGGCTTCCGTGGTTTTCTACAATGCAGGGGTCAAACTGGCATTAGATGATTCTCCGGTGCTTGATCACATAAAGGAGCTTAAAGAACGGGGAACAGCCATTTATCTTTGCTCTACCTGTATCAACCACTTTGGGATCAAGGACCGTCTGCCTGTCGGCAGCTTCAGCGACATGTACCAGATACTGAACGTCCTGAAGGATGCAGACCACATTATTCGACCATGAGAGGGGAGATTAAGTAAAATTATCACAATTAGCGGATCCATGTCATTCGATCTTCTGACAACAGTAGAGACTGGGGGGTGTTCGTCAAAGATACCCCCGCGACAGCTTGAGGATCTGCTCGCCAGGCTGCCATTACCGGTTGATCCTAAGATCCTTGTGGATATTTCAACACATGATGATGCAGGGGTTTATAAGATCAGCGACGAGATGGCCCTTGTGCTGACCACCGATTTCTTTCCGCCGTTGGTGAGCGACGGTTACGAGTTCGGACTTATTGCTGCAACAAACTCAATAAGTGATATTTATGCCATGGGGGGCACGCCTTTTCTGGCGCTGAACATCATGATGTTCCCCTCATCAGCAATTCCACTGGAGGTCTACTCGGATATCCTGCGTGGTGGTTACGACAAGTCACATGAGGCAGGGGTGAGCATCATCGGCGGGCACAGCATTGATGATTACCCTCCTAAGTACGGCCTTGCAGTCATTGGCATGGTGCATCCTGACCGGATCATCACCAATGCCGGGGCCAGGGAGGATGACGTGCTGATACTGACCAAGCCTTTGGGGACGGGCATAATTCTGGCGGGACACCGGTTGAAGATGACGACTCCGGGGCAGCTTGAGGCGGTGAAGCGTATGATGATGAGGCTTAACAACGACGGGGCGCGACTGATGCAGAAGTATGGAGTCAGGGGTGCCACTGACGTCACCGGCTTCGGCCTTGCAGGCCACGCTCTGAAGATGGCTCGAGGGTCTGGCGTGACCATAACTCTGAATATGAGCGCCGTGCCGCTGGCTGATGGCGCTTACAGCCTGGCAGAACAGGGGTGTATCCCCGGTGCGGCATTCCGCAACCTCGATTACACCGAACGTGAAACAGGTTTTCCGGAGGGGCTTGACTATAGCCTGAAGATGATTGCACATGACGCACAGACCTCGGGAGGACTGTTAATGGCAGTTGCACAGGAGAAAGCTGGAGCCCTGATTGAGGAACTCCATACATCCGGTCACCCGGAAGCAGCCATTATAGGCTCAGTTGGAAGGAAAGGGGAGGCATCGTTGGTGCTGCGGTAGAGAAGCGGGTCTGAAGGTCTGTCGCTTCGCTCCGTCCTGCCCTGCAATCTGGCTCCGTCGCTAAGTCAGCCCACCGGGCTGACTCTTAATGCTCGGCCCTGGTCATGCAGTCCTGCGGTCATATTTGACTGAAGACTGAAGACTGACACTACTGCCTATTGCCTGGCAAGACTGCCAATTGCCGACTGAAGACTGCCGACTGAAGACTGCTTACTAAAATCAAACGGGTAGTGCTATTATAAATTCAGTGCCTCCGCCGGGACGGGTTCGTACTGAAATTTCCCCCTTGTGCAGCAGGATTGCGTTTTTCACGATGGCCAGACCCAGTCCGGTGCCTCCGCTCTTACGCGAACGGCCGTCATCCACCCTGTAGAACCTCTCGAATATTCTTGGCTGATGCTCCTCGGGGATACCGGTGCCGTTGTCTGAAAAAGAGAAGGTGTAGTATCCGGGTTCGCCGGTGATGCTCCTGACAGAGACAGTGACCTTTTCACCTGCGTAAATCACAGCATTTTCCATCAGGTTCTGGAAGACTGAGACAATGAGTGACCTGTTACCGCTGATGGTGATGCCGGGCTCCAGATCCACCTCAACGGTTATCTTTTTCTTAATGATTGACGTTAGCAGGTTGTCACGCACCTCGTTGACCACCTCAGCCAGGTTAACCTCCCCGAAGGTGAAGCTGCTTCCTGTCTCATCAAGCTTATTCAGCGTGACAATATCATTGATAAGGTCGGTAAGGCGTGTTGACTGTGACAGAGCCTTCTCAAGAAAGTACTGTTTTTTCTCCTCATCAAGATCTTTGTTGACCATCATAGTCTCCAGGTATCCCCTTACTGATGAGATGGGAGTCTTCAGCTCATGTGCGATATTCGAGGTCATCTGCTGTCGTATGGCCTTGTTATGCTCGGTTCGGGTGATGTCGTTCACAACAATCTCGAAAATGTCGTCATTAAAAAGGATGCATCGGAGA
>JBFYPM010000085.1:0-2688 GCA_041303295.1 Bacteroidales bacterium | reverse complement strand
GTCTACACCTATCTGCTTGAGCGCCGTGCTGAAGCCGGCATCGCCAAGGCTTCCCAGATTACAGACAACAGGGTTATTGACCGGGCAATTGTCCAGAACAGCACCCAGATTAAGCCGAAGTCGATGAAAAATTACCTGGTTGCTATCCTTCTTGGCCTTTTAGTCCCAATGGCCCTGATTGTGATCTTCGACCTCTTCAATAACAAGATAATAGGCAGGCATGATATCGAGCGGATAACTAAAGCCCCAATTATTGGTTACATAAGCCACTCCGACTATCATGTTGAGGATCCGGTGGCGGAGAGGCCAGGCAGCACGCTGGCTGAGAGCTTCAGGGCTGTCCGTACCTCGCTGGCATTCTATACCGGTGAGACCAGGTGCCCTGTCATCGTCGTCAGCTCACCAGTAAGCGGTGAGGGTAAGACATTCGTCTCGGTGAACCTCGCCACAATAATTTCAATGATGAATAAGAAGGTGCTTATCGTGGGTCTCGACCTTCGCAAGCCTCGTGTCCATGCTATACTTAAGGCCGGTAACGGGAATGGCATGAGCCAGTACCTGAGCAACAATGCCACTTTTGAAGAGGTCGTTGTGCAGACTGAGATCGAAAATCTCTGGTTCGCCCCGTCGGGACCGGTACCGCCAAATCCTGCCGAGCTTATCGGCTCCCCGAAGATGGCGGAATTTATTGACCGGGCACGGAATGAGTTTGATGCAATCATAATTGACACGCCGCCGGTTGGCATTGTCACTGACGCACTTTTGTTGAGTCAAATAGCAAATGTCAACCTGTTCGTGATACGTCAGAGATATACCACCCGCGGATCGGTACAAATGCTTGACGAGATCTACCGCAAGGGAGAGATGTCGCATGTTGCCCTGCTGGTAAATGACATCTCTGCAAACGGCTATTATGGTTACGGGCTGCGTTACGGATACTCTCTCGGCTATGGTAACCGCTACTACGACCCGGGCAACTACTACACCAAGGGTGGCGGTAAGTCATCAGGCTATTATACTAACGACTGACCTTCTGACGTTTGACCTTTAGACAATAGACAAAAAGAAGATGAGAACAAAACTTGCTTTTCTGCTGCTGGCCATATTATCAGCTACGGCAGTGGCACAGCCTAAAGACCGGACTGCAGGTACGGCGGCGCTTGATTATGACTGGCGCCCTGGTTTCATAAGCATTACCGAATTTACAGGGGGGCCGGGCATAGGTGCCACTGCTGTTCCTTACGCCCGGTATTATTTCGGTATCAATACCATGGCCGGGTACCAGTTTACACGCAATATCAAAGCCGGCATAGGAATAGGGGCCCACAGGCATAATGAAGAGACAATGTACCCATTATATGCTGATGCCAGGTTCAGCCTCAATGCCAGGGAGTTTGTGCCATTCTTTTCGGCAGCCGGAGGGGTGGCCCTGAACTTCAGTGATCCTGAAAACAAAGTATGGATGTATATTAACCCTACTGCCGGGGTGAAATGGGTGGCTGCAACCCGGACAGGAATATCACTGGCAGCCGGAATAATGTCGATGTCCGGAGGTGGGTCACGGCACTCGTTTGTCAGCTTCAGGCTAGGGGTTGAGTTCAAGTTTAAGGAGAAGCAGTAAAAGAACTGATGCAGGCCAGATGGTGAAACAATCCACCTCTTTTGTGGTTTAATTACACATGAGCTGAAAACTTCTGTATGAAACGATCATTAATTTTACTGTTGCTGATTATACCCTTTGCCACGCTCCTTTCACAACCTCGTAACCGTGTTGCCAGGACACCGGCCCTCAACTACGACTGGAGGCCCGGGTTCATAAGCATAACGGAACTTACTGGTGCATACGGCCTTGCATCAACTGATACGGAATTGTCGAAATATTACTATGGCATCACAACCCTGGCAGGTTACCAGTTTACACGGAATTTCAAGGCAGGGGCCGGCCTTGGTGTGCACAATCATAACGAGGGATTGCTCTTTCCTCTCTTTCTGGATTTCAGGCTGAGCATGAACGCCCAGGAGCTTGTGCCTTTCCTTGCCGGGTCCGGTGGCATAATGGTTGACTTTAAGGAGATACAGGCAACGCGCGTTTTCATCAATCCCTCTGTCGGCGTCCGGTATGTTGCAGCCCAGAGAAGGGCCGTAACATTTTCAACAGGCCTGATAGTAACTACCGGGGGAATGCATGAGCGAAAGTCATTCATCAATTTCAGGCTTGGATTGGAATTGAAGGGCAAACAAAAATAGTGAGTCGCTGAATACTCAATTCCCAAGTATTTATTGATCCGGCAAGATCAGCGCGACGGCTTGATGTATTCTGTACTGAACATCCTAGTACCTGTACTTAAGCCTTGCTGACAAATATTTTCCGGACTAAATATATTGCTAAAGAATATTTTGTACCTTGTAACCCAAAGTCATGCACTCTCATTAAAAGGACCACTATGAAAAGACTTTACTCCGTTCTCATTGCTCTGGTATTAACTGTGACTTATGCCGGGGCACAGGTTGTAACCGAACGTTGCTGGCACCTCGATAAGGTGCAGTTCCTGCAGCATAAACAGGATTTCTGGAGAAGCCACAAGCTCTATTCTACCTCAGCACAGCCCGTATCACTCTTTTCAGGAGGCTATTACAACCTGACGGAATTGAATTATGGCCTTGGTCTCAAGGACAAGAATGCACCGT
>JBFYPM010000084.1:0-13955 GCA_041303295.1 Bacteroidales bacterium | reverse complement strand
CTTAACGACAAGCGCCTTGTCCTTATATGCTTCTGAAATCTGTTCAATGTACGGGGCAATCATCCTGAATGGTCCGCACCATTCAGCCCAGAAATCCACAATCACAGGTTTGTCTGATTTTAAAACAACCTCATCAAAATTCTTGTCGTTAACTTGTTGTGCCATATTACTTTATGTTTCTTGGAGTTATTTGTTAAGATGTTGCAAAGATATCTAATTTACTTTAAAATCGAGCTCCGGATTATCTTCAAGCCATCCCAGCAACTCATTTGTTATGCCTGTCTTGATGGTACGTGAGAATAGAGGGACGGTGATTTTATCGTCATGATCTATCAACAGGATTTTCAGCGCTTTGTTTCCGGGATTCTCTGAGATGATTGTCTTCAGGTTGTTAATAAACTCAGGATTAATTAGTTCTGCCTTAAGTTTTATCGTTATGGAGGTTATAAGGTCATTCCTTACCTCAGAGAGAAGATGTATCTCCTTAATTTTGAGTTCAAGCTCTTCAGGGTTGAAATGCCTTCCCTGCACTTTACCCTTTACCAGAAGCTGGTAGTCGGTGTTGAAGAAGTTGCTGAATGCCACATAATCCTTGTCGAAAAGCAGGAATGAGAATGAGTCGGAGTAATCCTGCAGGGTGAAGCCACCGAATGGTTTGCCATTCTTAGTGACTCCGCTTCTTGTTTCGGTAACGATACCTGCCACGCATACTTCGCGATTTGCAAACTCGCTCAGGTTCTGGAGGTCGGCCAGGGTCGCATTGCAGAAGGTGTTCATCTCCAGCCGGAAGTCGTCAAGCGGGTGTGACGAGAGGTATATCCCTATCACCTGCTTTTCTTTGTTAAGCTTCTCCAGCTTGGTCCAGTCGGGGCATGGTGCCGGCTCCGGCTTGACAAGCTCAAACCCTCCCGCTTCGCCGAAGAGCGACTGCTGGCTGCTGTTGCGTATGTTCTTCACGCTGCTGCCGTAGCGTATGAGGCTCTCCAGGAAGCTTGTTCCCTTAGCGTCGGCAGAGAAGTACTGTGCCCGTGTCATGCCGGGTAGTCCGTCGAGGGCACCGGAGACGACCATCGCCTCAAGCATCTTCTTGTTGACTGTGTTCATGTTCACCCTTTCGGCGAAGTCATAGATATCTTTGTATGGTCCGTTCTTTTCACGCTCTTCTATCAGGTGAAGCACTGCGTTCTCCCCCACGCCCTTGATGGCGCCGAGTCCGAACCTGATGTTGCCGTTACGATTGACGGTGAACTGCAGGAGGCTCTCATTCACATCTGGCCCCAGCACATCCATGCCCATCCGTTTGGTCTCCTCCATCATCACGGTGATCTTCTTGATGTCACTGATGTTGCGGCTGAGGACGGCAGCCATGAACTCGGCCGGGTAGTTTGCCTTGAGATATCCGGTCTGGTATGCTATCAGGGCATAGCATGTTGAGTGCGACTTATTGAAGGCGTATTCGGCGAATGACTCCCAGTCAGACCATATCTTGTTTATTGTGTTCTGGTCATAGCCGTTTCTCCTGCAGCCATCAATAAACTCCTCCTTCAGTTTGTCCATGATGTTCCGCTTTTTCTTCCCCATGGCCTTGCGGAGAGAGTCAGCCTGGCCCTTTGAGAACCCCCCCAGCTCCTGGGAGAGGAGCATCACCTGTTCCTGGTAGACCGTGATGCCGTAGGTCTCCTTAAGGTATTTCTCCATGGCAGGCACCTCGTATGCGATCTTGTCTTTGCCGTGCTTGCGCCTGATAAACTGGGGGATATAATCCATGGGTCCCGGCCTGTAGAGGGCGTTCATGGCTATGAGATCGCCAAACTGGTTGGGCTTAAGATCGCGCAGGTAGCGTTTCATACCTACAGATTCAAACTGGAACACCCCGGTTGTCTCGGCGTTACTGAAGAGCTCCCATGTCCGCCTGTCGTCAAGCGACAGCGTTTCAAGCTCAATAGTTATCCCTTTTGATTTTTTGATGTTCTCAACGGCATCCTTCAGTATGGAGAGTGTCTTCAGCCCAAGGAAGTCCATCTTCAGCAGTCCCACCGACTCCACATGGTTGCCTTCATACTGCGTGACATAGAGATCGGTGTCTTTTGCGGTGCATATGGGTATATGTTCGCTCAGGTTATCCCTGCCGATGATGATGCCGCAGGCGTGCACCCCGGTCTGCCTGATGCTGCCCTCGAGTACCTCCGCAAACTTGAGCGTCTGGGCCACAAGCGGTTCCTTTGACTCCTTCTCCTTCAGCAGTTCAGGAACCTCCTCATATGCCGTGGCCAGGGTCATACCCGGCCTGTCAGGCACCAGTTTTGTCAGTCTGATGGCCTCCGGAAGAGGCAGTTTCTGGACCCTTGCGACATCCCTGATAGCCATCTTCGCAGCCATTGTGCCAAAGGTGATTATATGTGCCACCCTGTCATGACCGTATTTGTTAACAACATACTGCAGCACCTTCTCGCGTCCGTCCTCATCAAAGTCGATGTCTATATCAGGCATCGAGACCCTGTCAGGGTTCAGGAACCTCTCGAACAGGAGGTTATATTTTATCGGGTCAATGTCTGTTATCTTAAGACAGTAGGCAACTGCGCTGCCTGCTGCTGAACCCCTGCCCGGGCCTACCCAGACACCCATCTCGCGGGCTGCCCTCAGGAAATCCTGTACGATGAGGAAGTATCCCGGGAATCCCATGTTTTTTATGACGGACAATTCAAAGTCTATCCGTTCCTGGAGCTCTTCAGCGATGGTGCCCCAGCGCTCTTCAGCACCTTTAAGAGTCAGGTAGCGCAGGTATTCATCCTTATCCTTAAACTCGGCAGGGATAGAGAAGTCAGGCATAATTGGCTCACTTCCAAGGGAGTAATTTTCTACCTTATCAGCTATCTCTTTAGTATTCAGTACTGCCTCCGGAATGTCGGCGAAGATTGCAAGCATCTCATCCTCGCTCTTGAGGTATTCCTGCTTGGTGTAGCGAAGTCTCTTCGGGTCATCAATGTCCTTTCCGGTGTTGAGACATATGAGGCGGTCATGGGCCTCAGCCTCATCCTGCATTATGAAGTGAACGTCATTGGAGGCGATGATCTTTATATTATGCTTTGCAGCCAGCTCGCGGTATGCAGCAATCACCCGCTGCTGGAGCGGAAATACTGAACTGTCTGCGGTAGGGTCATTTGTTTCATGACGCTGTATCTCAAGGTAATAATCATCTCCGAAAATCTCCCTGTATGAGAGAAGGGCCTCTTCGGCACCCCTGATATTTCCTGAGAGTATCTCCTGTGCAGCCTCGCCGGCAATGCATGCTGATGAGACTATCAGTCCCTCATGATGTTTCCGGAGCAGTTCCTTATCTATTCGCGGCTTGTAATAAAATCCTTTTATCCAGGCATGGGAGACGAGCTTGACAAGGTTGTGGTACCCGGTGAGGTTCTTTGCGAGTAGTATAAGGTGGTCACCTGAGCGGTCCTCTACGGAGGTCTTGTCTTCAAGGGTGGTGCGTGCGACATAGATCTCGCAGCCAATTATCGGTTTGAGGGAGGCGGCTGTGGCGGCATCGTGAAACTCCTTAACCCCGAACATGTTCCCATGATCAGTTATGGCAAGAGCCTCCATGCCCAGCTCCTTCGCCCTGCGGACAAGAGCCTTTACTCCTGATGCCCCGTCAAGAATAGAGTATTGTGTATGTACGTGTAAATGAACAAATGAGGACATGATCAAGGGATTTTAGCCAGTGTTGGCGCTGATAACAAAAGTATCAAAAAGGTGCGGGATACGTCAAATTATTTATTAACATGAGACGGTCGATAATTTTTGTTACTTCGGGGAAATGTGATATATTTGCACCCTCTTAAAAATTCATAAATCATTTAAACAGTAAATTTTACATGTCAGTAAAGATCAGATTAGCTAGGAAAGGCCGCAAAAAACAGGCCTACTACCACGTGGTGGTAGCGGATAGCAGGTCGCCACGTGATGGCAGATTCATTGAGAAGATCGGTATTTACAACCCGATCACTGACCCGGCAACAATCGACATCAATTTCGATAAGGCTCTGGGTTGGCTGCAGAACGGTGCGCAACCTACGGAAACATGCAGGGCGATCCTTAAGTACAAGGGCGTTATGATGAAGAAGCACCTTCTTGATGGTGTCAAGAAGGGCGCATTTGACGAGGCTGAAGCCGACCGTCGTTTTAACGAATGGCTGAAGGGTAAGGAAGAGAAGATCGAGATGAAGAAGTCAGGTCTTGAGAAGCTTGGAGAGGACGCCCGCAAGAGGAGACTTGATGCGGAGAAAGCGATCAAGGAAGCAAGGGCAGCTGAATATGCGAAGAAACTTGCAGCTCTCGCCGCAGAGGCAGAAGCAGCAGCTAAAGCCGCTGCAGCACCTGCAGCTGCTGAGGAAGCAGTTGCCGAAGCCCACGCAGAGGAGGCAGCAGAGGCAGTCGCTGAAGCAGCTGTTGAGGAGGAAATCGTCGCAGTGGAGCCTGCAGAGGCTGTCGCTGATGAGGTTGCAGCCACTGAAGCAGAAGCTCCCGCAGCCGATACAAAGGAAGATACTGCAGAAGAGAAAGAAAAGACTGAATAACAGTCTTTCTTCCCCTGCCGCTGAAAAGTGAAAACAATAGGCAGAATAACCAAAACCTACGGCTACGAAGGAGCCGTGGTGGTGAGAAGCGAAAGCGGCATCACAGGGGAACCGGAACAGGGTGAACCGGTATTCGTCGTAATAGACGGGATACCGGTTCCTTTTTTTACACGGGAGGCCTTCTCCCCATCACCAGGCACACTGGTGATATCATTCGATGACTACTTTACCACAGAGTCAGTGGCGTCTCTGAAGGGATGCGAGGTAAAGACCGCAGGAGAACCCGGTGATGATGATGAACTGTCAGGCCTGACAGGCTATACCCTGACTGACAGCAACAGCGGTATCAGGGGTGTCATCACCTCCGTCATAAAGAACCCCGGCCAGCTCCTTGCCGTTGTCAGTATTGCCGGGGGTGAGATATATGTGCCCCTGCACCCTGATCTTATACTGTCAGTTGACCAGGGGATGAAGCTCATTGAGATGTCGCTGCCGGAAGGGCTGGCAGGGCTTAACGACTGACTTCCGGAATCCACTTTTTGGTTTGACTGATGCAGCACCGTGAACAATCTTCCGTCTTTCTTGTGTTATTCTTACAACTTAAACAGGAGCAGTCATGAAAAAATCTTTTGCTTTAGCAGTCATTCTGGCATTCGCCATACAGGTGTCACAGGCGCAAACCCCATACACTGAGAGGAGAGATGTCTCTGGTTTCACCGAGGTAGGCTTTGGTGTGGCCGGTGAGGTCATCATTGACCTGGGCGCTGCCTACAGTGTCGTTCTTGAGGGAGACAGGGATTATATCAGTGAGATTGAGACGGAGGTGAGTGGCAACATGCTGAGGATAAAGAGAGACAAGTGGTTTGATACCGGAAACAAAAAAGTAGTTGTAAGGATCACAATGCCTGCCATTGACGGCATAAGTGTATCAGGATCAGGGAAGGTCACAGTCAATGACCCTCTCAAAGGGGGAGACTTTGATATAGCTGTCAGTGGTAGCGGCAAAGCCTTTCTGCGGGATGTTGCACTCAGTTATGTTGAATGCTCCATCTCCGGATCTGGCAGTCTTGTCATTGAAGGAGATGGTACGGTCGAACGTCTTGAGATTAATATTTCAGGTTCGGGTGACTATCTGGGGGGAGCCACCAGGGTGGAAACGCTGGAGGCATCCATCTCCGGCAGCGGCAGCTGCGACTGTTATGTAACTGGAAAGCTTGAAGCCGCCATATCCGGTAGCGGGAACATCACCTATTCGGGTAACCCGAAGATTGATGCCGCCATATCCGGTTCAGGCAAGGTGCGCATGAAATAGTCATCCGCGCAGGATCTTTACAACTCCGTTTCCGGAGACTCTGATGACCGAAGAGGCTTTCGCCCTGCTTCGGTCATCCTGCTTCCAGAGGCATACATAATCGACCAGCGCCTTAAGTTCCTCACTTATCTCGTCAAAGAGTGCAGGTGTACCAGCGCCGCTGATGTTTGCTGATGTGGAGACCAGGGGCTTGCGCAGACCTGTGATGAGTTCATCACAGAAGGGGTCGGCACATATCCTCACACCCACCGAGCCGTCGGCTGAGGCCACGCCCCCTGCCAGGCTGCGTCCCCTGTCATAGACAATTGTCAGGGGCGCCTCTGACAGCTCCGCCATTTGCAGAGCCACTTCAGGAGGATTATCAACATACCGTTCAAGCATGCCCGGCGAGTTGACAAGTATTATAAGGCTCTTGTTCTCAGCCCTCTGCTTGAGGGCATAGATCTTACGTACTGCCTCCTCGTTGGTGGCATCACACCCCAGACCCCATATTGTATCCGTAGGATAGAGGATAACTCCCCCGGCACGTAAAGCCTTCAGGGCGTTTTTTACATCATCTCCGAATTCGTTGTTCATACCATTACGTCATTTTCGCGAAGCGCGTTGTTCAGTGATGTCTTTTTATCCGTTGACTCTTTCCTCTCGCCTATGATAAGGGCGCAGGGTATATTGTATCTTCCCGAGGGATAGTCCCTGGGGTATGTGCCCGGGATGACCACGCTTCGCGGCGGTACGTAACCCCTGTACTCCACCGGCTGGCTCCCTGTAACATCAATAATCCTGGTCGAGCCGGTTATCACAGTGTTGGCTGCTATCACCGCCTCGGTGCATATGCGGGCCCCTTCGACAATTATTGCGCGTGACCCTATGAAGCAGTTATCCTCCACTACCACCGGCGCAGCCTGCACCGGCTCAAGGACGCCTCCCAGGCCCACACCGCCGCTCAGGTGCACGTTCTTTCCCACCTGCGCACAGGATCCCACTGTAGCCCATGTATCCACCATAGTGCCCTCATCGACCCAGGCGCCGATGTTCACAAACGAGGGCATAAGTATGACTCCCCGGGCGATGTACGACCCGTAGCGGGCAATGGCATGAGGTACTACCCTCACCCCAAGCTCATCGTAACCGTGCTTTAGATCTATCTTGTCATGGAACTCCAGCGGGCCGGCTGTTGTGGTCTTCATCTCGCGCATAGGAAAATAGAGGATCACCGCTTTCTTCACCCAGCTGTTGACAACCCACTTGTCTCCCTTCGGCTCTGCCACTCTGAGGATGCCTTTGTCAAGAGCCTCTATCACCTCCTCAATTGCCTTTCTGACCTCCGGTTCGCGCAGCCTGTCGCGCTCCTCCCATGTGGCCTCTATCAAGTCCTGCCTGTGCCCCATTTGTATACCATTGTTTTTTTGTAGTTATTCAGGAAAGTTAAAAAACAATAATAGCGGTTATTTGGTTTCTTAACTTAAATGTATAAGTATAAATTTGAATTATATCTAAAAGGACAATCATGATGCGTAAAACTCTACTCACCGCCATTCTTGCCGGGTCATTCATGCTCACCGGTGCACAGGACAACCAAAGCTATCAGCTTCCTCCGGAAGCCATTGTCTCTCTCATTGATGCACCGCAGACACCCTCAGTGCTCCTCAGCCCTGACAACCAGACCATCCTTCTGCTGGACCGTCCGGGACTGCCCACCATTGCCGACCTGTCGCAGCCTGAGATGCGCCTTGCAGGCATCAGGTTTGACCCTGCCACCAACGGCCAGAGCCGTGGAAGGGGTGTAAACAGGATCTCCGCGATGAAGGTCGACGGAACCGATCTGCGTCTTCTCTCAGGCCTCCCGGCCGATCCGGAGCTGGGCGACATTTCATGGTCTTCAGACAGCAGGAGTATAGCCTTCACAAACACAACCGGCAGCTCTATCGAGTTATGGGTTGCAGATATTGCCACAATGACAGCCCGCAGGATCGATGACGGCCTCAACGGGATCTTCAGGCGTTCACTGAACTGGCTTCCTGACGGATCCATTATCTACCTGCGCACGCCTGAAGACAGGGGAAAAGCCCCTGCAGCTTCCCTGGTACCGGAAGGACCGGCTATCCAGGAGAGTGACGGCAAACAGGGGGAATCACGCACATTCCAGGACCTGCTGAAGACGGTTGATGATGAAAAGATATTTGAATATTACGCCACATCGGAACTTGTCAGATGGGACGGCCAGTCCTCCAAAGCGATAGGCGGCAGAGGTATCATTGCTGACGTCTCTCCATCACCTGACGGGAAATGGCTCATGATGACACTGGTTGAAAGGCCCTTCTCATATGTTGTGCCTTATTATTATTTTCCAAACCGTACTGAGATATGGGACCTTGACGGCAAAGTGGCACGAACACTCCTTGTCAAACCGCTGCAGGAAAATCTCCCGAGAGGATATGATGTTGTCAATCCCGGACCGAGGAACTACACCTGGCGCAGTGACCGTCCGTCATCGGTAATGTGGGTTGAGGCCCTGGATGAGGGTAACTACCACGCCAAAGAGATGCAGTACCATGACCAGGTCTTTATGCTTGATGCTCCCTTTACCGGTGATCCTGTTGCATTTATTGCCACGGAGAAACGTTTTCAGGGTATCATGTGGGGTAATGAAAACCTGGCTATAGTAATGGAAGGACTGGCAAAATCACGTGTAAGAGTCACCAGCACCTTCAGTCCCGCCAACCCGCAGGCTACCGTAAAAAAAATCTCAGAGCTCAATTCAGACGACCGTTACAATAACCCCGGATTCCCCCTTACTGCCCCCAACATTTACGGCAGGTCAGTGCTGCTCACCGCAGACAAGGGGAGGAGCCTCTATCTCTCTGGACAGGGTGCCTCACCCGAGGGCGACAGACCCTTTGTTGACAAATATGATCTTGTAACCGGTAAGACCACCAGGCTATGGCGTTCGGAAGCACCTTATTATGAGACTGTCAATGAATTCATTGATCCCGCAAAAGGGCTACTCCTTACCGTCAGGCAGTCAGTCACAGAGGTCCCCAACTATTTTATCCGTGATCTTAAGAAGGGTACTCTGAAGCAGGTGACGAAGTTTGAGAATCCCTATCCGCAGCTGGCAGGTGTTCACAAGGAACTGGTCACCTACAAGCGCAAGGACGGTGTTGATCTATCGTTTACCCTATATCTCCCGGCAGGTTATGACAAGGATAAGGACGGACCGCTGCCAACTATTCTCTGGGCTTATCCGCGCGAGTTCAATGATGCATCCACAGCAGGCCAGGTAAGCGGCTCACCCTACAGCTTCACACGTGTAAGTCCTTCCTCAGTACTGGTTTATGTGACGCAGGGCTATGCTGTTCTCAATGATGCCAGCTTCCCCATAGTGGGCGCAGAGGGGCAGGAGCCGAACGACACATTTGTTGAGCAGCTTGTTGCCAATGCCGAGGCCGCCATCAACAAGGCAGCTGAGATGGGTGTCACCGACCCGGCCAGGGTAGCCGCCAGCGGTCATTCATACGGGGCATTCATGACCGCCCACCTCCTCTCGCACACGAGGCTTTTCGCAGCGGGCATTGCACGCAGCGGAGCCTATAACCGCTCACTGACACCCTTCGGGTTCCAGAGCGAGAGACGCAGTTTCTGGGAGGCACCGGAGCTCTATCTTGATCTGTCACCCTTCACCCATGCCACGAAGGTGAAGGATCCGATACTGCTGATACACGGTATGGCCGACGATAACCAGGGGACCTTCCCGATACAGAGTGAGAGATACTATGCAGCACTCAAGGGTGCGGGCGCCACCGTCAGGATGGTGCTTCTACCCTCGGAAGCCCACAGCTACACAGCGCGCGAGTCGTTGCTGCACATGCATTGGGAGTATCTGAGATGGCTCGATAAATATGTAAAGAACAAAAAACAATAACTGCATCGCGCGGTTAGGTTTTGTTAAAAAACTGATTAGTTTTGTACGCAAATCTTATAAAAACCTAAGCTTATGATTAGTAGTTTGTTCTGGATAGCACCTGTTGCAGCGGTGCTGGCTCTGCTCTTTGCATGGATATTCTACAAGAGCATGATGAAGGCGCCTGCCGGCAACGACCGGATGCAGGAAATTGCCGGTTATGTCAAAGAAGGTGCAATGGCCTATATCAAACGCCAGTACAGCGTTGTGTTCAAGGTCTTTATTGTTCTTGTAGTTCTGCTTGTGATAATGGCTTACATGGGGGTTCAGAATCCTTTTGTGCCAGTAGCTTTCCTGACCGGCGGGTTCTTCTCGGGCCTCTGCGGTTACCTTGGAATGAGAACCGCAACCAACGCATCATCAAGGACAGCCCAGGGGGCTTCCGTCTCTCTGAACAGGGGTCTTAAGATAGCATTCCGTAGCGGTGCCGTGATGGGACTTATAGTTGTAGGTTTCGGACTGCTTGATATTGTTCTCTGGTTCCTTGTTCTGAACAACTGGGTCTTCAGCCCAGAGAATATGATTGAAGGATGGAAATGGGCAGGCCTGACTTTTGTTCACCCCGGCACCACTGACCATCAGAAGATGATCGAAATCACTGCCACCATGCTTACATTCGGGATGGGCGCCTCAACGCAGGCTCTCTTTGCCCGTGTAGGAGGCGGTATCTTCACCAAGGCTGCAGACGTAGGCGCCGACCTCGTAGGTAAAGTTGAGGCTGGCATCCCTGAGGATGATCCCCGTAACCCTGCTACAATTGCCGATAACGTTGGCGACAACGTAGGCGACGTAGCCGGTATGGGCGCTGACCTTTACGAATCATATGCCGGATCTATATTGGCCACAGCAGCCCTGGGAGCAGCTTTGCCAATTGTAGCTGCCGGTGACCAGATCAAGGCTGTCATATCACCGATGATCGTAGCTGCAATAGGAATACTGCTGTCTATAGCCGGCGTCTACATGGTACGAACCAGGGAACAGGCTACACAGAAGAACCTGCTCAACGCACTGCTTCTGGGAACAGGCGGCAGCTCGGCACTCATACTTGTTGCAATAGCAGCCCTGGCCTTCACCGGATGGATCACCTGGGGAGTCTTCGGCGCAGTTGTCGCCGGCCTTGCTGCCGGTGTGATAATCGGCCAGTCGACCGAGTACTTCACATCAGATGAATATAAGCCAACCAAGGACATTGCAAAACAGACACAGCAGGGTCCGGCAACGACAATAATTGAAGGTATTGCTGTTGGCATGCAGTCGACATGGATCCCGGTAATTACAATTGCAATAGCAATCATAGCAGCATACGGATTCGCCGGCGGATTCCAGGACTTTGCCTGGGGTGTTTACGGTATCGGGTTCGCCGCGGTGGGGATGCTCTCCACACTTGGTATCACCCTGGCTACAGACGCTTTCGGACCGATAGCTGACAATGCCGGCGGTAACGCCGAGATGGCTCATCTTCCCAAGGAGGTGCGTGAGCGCACTGACGCCCTTGATATGCTTGGCAACACCACAGCAGCCACGGGTAAGGGATTTGCCATAGGCTCTGCCGCACTGACAGCCATGGCCCTTGTGGCAGCATACATGGAGGAGGTGAAGCTCTGGCTCGGTCGTCTTGCCGACGGTACTGCCGAGGGATTCAAGCAGATAGGAGATGTGCTCTTCTACAACAGCACTGTCCCTGCGGTAGTCCCCGAGGGGATGACAGCTGTTAACGTCACCACGGCACATATAAAGGACTTTGTGGGAGCATATGACCTGTCACTGTTCAACCCGCTGCTCATTGCCGGTATTTTTATAGGTGCCATGATGGCATTCCTCTTCAGTGCGATGTCAATGAAAGCCGTTGGGCGCGCTGCAGGAAGCATGGTTGATGAGGTGAGGCGCCAGTTCCGCGAGATACCTGGTATTATGGAGGGTACAGGCAAGCCTGATTATGCAAGGTGTGTAGCAATCTCAACCAAAGGTGCACAGCGCGAAATGATGCTTCCCTCACTGCTCGCAATAGCTGTTCCGCTTGTAATAGGCCTTACCCTGGGTGTCCCGGGTGTCGTAGGTCTGCTTATGGGAGGTATGACAACAGGATTCACCCTGGCCAGCATGCTCAACAACTCAGGCGGTGCGTGGGATAACGCGAAGAAGTTCATTGAGAAAGGCAACTATGGTGGCAAGGGCAGCCAGGCACACAAGGCCGGCGTCGTTGGCGACACTGTTGGTGACCCGTTCAAAGATACATCAGGTCCCTCGCTTAATATCCTCATCAAGCTCATGTCAATGGTTTCGGTGGTTATGGCCGGTCTGACAGTGACCTGGAGCATAATGGGTTAATTGCTGAATATTATATAGTAACGACGCTCCAACCGGGCGTCGTTACTTATTTAAAATAGCTGACAGATGATGTTCATACCGCTTTTCACTGATATTGTAGCCGCTTCGGAGGTCATAGAACCCTTTGTTCACCGTACTCCGGTGCTCAGTTCGCACCAGGTTGATGCCATCAGTGGTGCTCATCTCTTTTTCAAGTGTGAGAACTTCCAGAAGGTTGGGGCTTTCAAGTTCAGGGGTGCCACCAATGCCATCCTTAATCTTACGGATTCACAGCGCGCCGCCGGTGTGGTGACGCATTCATCGGGCAATCATGCTGCGGCGCTGGCGCACGCCGCGGTGTCGCGCGGCGTGCGCGCCTTCATCGTGATGCCCTCCTCGGCACCGGAGGTGAAGAAGAGGGCAGTGGCGGGCTACGGGGCAGAGATCACCTTCTGCGAGCCGACACTGGCGGCGCGGGAGGCGGCCGCCGCCGAAATCATCACGCGCACCGGCGCCACGATGATCCATCCCTATGACAACTTTAACATCATCGCCGGACAGGGGACGGCGGCGATGGAGATGCTGTCGGACATACCCGCACCTGATGCGGTCATCGCCCCCGTCGGCGGCGGCGGCCTTCTCAGCGGCACAGCCATAGCGGCGCGCCACCTGGCGCCGGCAATAAAGATATACGGTGCCGAGCCGCGCCTCGCTGATGACGCGGCCCGCTCATTGCACAGCGGCGCCATCCAGCCCGCACTGCCACCCCGCACAATCGCGGACGGACTCCTGACATCGCTCTGCGAAAGGACATTCACCGTCATTCAGGCAAACGTTGATGACATACTAACGGTGACCGAAGAACAGATAGTGGAGGCAATGAGACTGATGTGGGAGAGGATGAAGATAGTGGTCGAACCCTCATCGGCAGTGCCCCTGGCAGCCGTGCTGGCAAACAGAAGCCTCTTCGAAGGCAAGAGCGTTGGGATTATTGTTTCCGGCGGGAATGCTGACCTGACGAAGCTTCCGTTCGGTCAATACGCCTGAAGTAGGCAATGATCGGATAGTGATCCGAATACCTGGCCTTCACAATGTCAAAGTCATTGCAGTGAAACTCCTCATTGTAGAGGATATAGTCAATCCTGTTGGGCGGATACTTGCCCCTGTAGGTGAACCCGGCGCCGTAACCCGCCTCCACAAAGGCATCCTTCAGCCCGCGCCTCATCTTCCGGTAAGTGTATGAGACGGGCGTGTCATTGAAGTCGCCCGTCACAATAACCGGATAGGGCGAGCTCTCCATGTGCCGCCTCACCCTGTCTACCTGCAGGGCCCTGCTGGCAAAGCCGCCGGTGAGACTACGGTATATTCCTGCGATGTTGTCCATAGAGCTGCCCTGCTCCTCACCGGCGAGATCGCTCAGGAGAGTGCCCTCCACACGGCGCAGACGGAACGACTGCAGGTGGTTGTTGTAGATCCGGAAGGTGTCGGTGTCAACGACGATGTCGGTGAAGATTGTCAGCGACGATGACCCCGGGTGAATGACATCACCGCGGTAGAGGATGGGATAGCGGGTCACAGTGGCAATACCATATCGACTTGCTGCGCCGCTCTTGATGAGTTTGAAGTGGGTGTAAAGCTTCCCGCCCAGGGCCTCCTTCAGCTTCCTCTCACCCACAACAGGGTCACCCTTGACAAAATACTCCTGCAGGCAGAGGATGCCCGGGTTCTCCTTCCTGAGCAGCTGTAGCATCTTACGGTGCGTGTCCTTCTCGCTCTCCTCATAAAAGTTGAAAAGCCGTAT
>JBFYPM010000083.1:0-59586 GCA_041303295.1 Bacteroidales bacterium | reverse complement strand
AAGCAGGAGGTGAGGCCTCATTCACAATAACGGGCCCTGTTATCGGAGGCAACATCTCTCTCATCTACAGCCTTAATGGCACGCCTGCACAGCCTGACACGGAAGGTGCTGTGCTCTTTATCGAGGAGATAGGTGAAAAGTTTTACCATCTTGACCGTATGCTGACCGCAATGCGGATGACCGGTATGATGAATAACCTCGCTGCCCTGATTGTGGGAGGGATGGAGAAGATAACCGAGGGGGAGCATGTCTTCAACCAGACAGTTGAGGAGGTTGTGATGAATGTTGCAGGGGGGTACGGGTACCCTGTACTCTTCAATTTCCCGGCCGGTCATATCAGTGATAACAGGGCCATCTATATGGGGCGTAATGCTCTGCTGAAACAGGGCGGCATGGAAGCGTCGCTTACCTGGCTTTAGCCAGCCCGGGGAAGTAGCATGGTACTCGTTACCCGCCTGTTACCGAAACCGGTCAGTCGAAACTTGGTTTCCCCGCCTGCCTCAGAAGGCTGCAAGCAGCAGGTTGATATCCTTTGAGAGTATGCCGAACTTCTGGCCCAGCACCTCGTTTGTAAGGATGCCGTTGTAGATATACACACCGTCTCGCAGGCCGTTGTTGAACTTGAGCATTGGTGTTATACCGCCGGCTTCGGCTATATCCTGCATCAGCGGTCTGAAGACGTTGCTCAGGGCTATTGAAGCCGTTTTGGGAACACGCGAGGGGAGGTTCCAGGCCGAATAGTGTATCACCCCGTGTTTCTCATATATAGGGTCTTTTATCGCCCTCGGTTCAGCTGTCTCCACGCAACCTCCGGTGTCAACGCTCAGGTCAACGATAACGGATCCTCTTTTCATTCCCTGCACCATCTCCTCGGTGACATAGAACCAGGGCATGAGAATATCATTTGAAAGGGCGCCGATGAGCACATCAGCCGATTTCAGGGCTTTCTGCAGCACCTGTGGATGGAAGGTAGAGGTATAGAGTCTCTGTCCGAGCAGGTTCTGGAAGTTACGGAGACGGTGGACGGAGGTGTCGAACACCCTTACTATCGCGCCCAGGCCCAGGGCTGCACGGGCGGCATACTCACCCGCAGTGTTGGCCCCGATTATTATCACCTCCGTCGGTGTCACTCCTGTGACCCCGCCGAGCATCACCCCCTTCCCTCCCGAGGTGGTGCTGAGGTATTCTGATGCCAGGAGAACGGATGTGATGCCGCTGATCTCGCTCATCGATTCCACAACTGGAAGCATGCCGTCACTGTCTTTGATCCGTTCGCTGGCCATCGCCGTCACACGCTTGCGCATCATCTGTGACACTGTCTCCTCGCCCATGGTGGCTGCATTCATGAATGAGATTACTATCTGGTTGCCCCTGAGCATCGAGGCCTCCTTCTGGGTGAACGGGGCGATCTTGATGACTATGTCACACCCGTAAATATGCTGGGATGTGTCAACCACCACAGCCCCGTTGTCACTGTATTCCCTGTCGGAAAAGCCAGCATCCTGCCCGGCACCGGTCTCCATAAAGACCTCGTGGCCGGCATCAGAAAGAATCTTCACTGCCTCCGGCGTGAGGGCAATCCGTTTCTCATCATCATGAACGTCATGCGGCATGCCGACAGACATCTGCCGCCTGTTGACAGCTTTCTCAATAAGCTCTTCCCGTGGCATGTATGCGCTTCTTGACGGTTCACTCATCTGGCTTCGTTTTAGAGGTTAAACGGAAGATAAATATCAGCAGATCAAATTTAAGATTTTAATCGCATAGAAAACAGAAGAGAGGAGTTAATTGAGGGGGATCAGCTGACCGGGGGCTGTTTCACCGTCCCGGTGTCGCTTATGTTGTCATAAGCTGACCGGGGGTTGTTCCAGGGTCTCAATGACCCTGCTGCCGTCATCCAGAACGGTGATTGATAAACGGAGTGTTGCGGGTGGCAGGAGAGGCTCAATGAGTTCCGGCCATTCCATGAAACAGGGGGAGGAGGAGTCAAAGTACTCCTCGATGCCAAAATCGAGCACCTCGGTGATCTTTGTGATCCTGTAAAAATCAAAGTGAAACACTGGAAGGTTGTTCGGGCGTTTGTACTCATTGATGAGGGTGAATGTAGGGCTGGTGACAGTGTCTGTTACTCCCAGTTCGCTGCAGATGGCCCTGATGAAGGTTGTCTTTCCCGATCCCATCTGCCCGTAGAAGGCAAAAACACGCTGGCCGGCCGTCTCCCTCAGGAAGTGCCTGGCAGCATCACGCAACCGGCTTTTGTCAGTGACTATGATCTTCATGCGGCAAAAATAGCGAATTATACCGGCTCCAGAGTAATCAGGGGGAGCATCATCTCGTAGAGTGAAATGCCGCCGTGCTGGAATGAATCACGGTAGTATGACACAATCTGGTTATAGTTGTTCGGGTAGACGAGAAAGTCATTGCCACAGGCGAAGATGTACTTAGAGGTGATGTTTGTCATCGGCAGGCCCACCTTCCCGGGAGAGGTAATCTCAAACAGGTCACGGGCATTATAATCAAGGTTGCGGCCGGTCTTGTACCGCAGGTTCACCGACGTCTGCCTGTCGCCCACGACCCTCACCGGTTTCTGGACTTTAACCGAACCGTGGTCTGTTGTGATTACCACTCGTGCCCCCCTGGCCGATACAAGCCTGAGAAGCTCCAGCAGGGGCGAGTGAATGAACCATGAGTGTGTAAGTGAGAGCCAGGAGGCTTCATCACCCGTCATATCACGGATCAGACCTATCTCTGTTCTGGCATGACTGAGCATGTCGACAAAATTGTAGACCACCACATTCAGGTCATTGGCAATGAGCTGGGTAATTTTATCATTCAGAGTTCTTCCATCGGCGTCAGAACTGATCTTGTTGTAACTCCATTTACATGTTATGCCGGCCCGCTGGAGGTTTTTTCCGAGGAGCTTTTCCTCGTTGATATTTTTTCCCTCCTCATCGTTTTCGTTGATCCAGTACTCAGGCATCAGTTCATCTATCGCAGCAGGCATGAGCCCGGCGAAGAGGGCATTTCGCGAGTACTGGGTTGTGGTGGGCAGTATGCTCAGGTAAAGTTCCTCGGAGACGGTCCGCATTATCTGGCTCAGATCACCGGCCATTGCCAGCCACTGGTCGAGGCGCATGTTGTCAACAACGATGAAGAAGAGCGGTGCGTCTTTCCTGATCAGGGGGAAGATCTTTTTTGACATCACCGCCGGGGAGATCAGCGGCCTGTCGGATGCGTCGGTGGAGATCCAGCGTATATAATTGTTTGATATGTACTTGCCAAAAGCCCTGTTGGCATCTGAATCCTGCATCCGCAATACCTCCCTCATACCGGTGTCTGATGACCTAATCAACTCTCCCTGCCAGAAGGCGAGCTTCCGGTAAAGGTCGCTCCATTGTTCGAAGGTGGAGGCTGATGAGATCATGTCGGTTATTGATCCGAACTCTTCCCTGAATACGGAGGTGGTCTGGCGTGTGACGATATCCCCTATATCCAGTATGCGTTTGAGGGAAAGCAGTATTTGTTGCGGCTTTACGGGCTTGATAAGGTAATCGGCTATCTGGGAGCCTATGGCTGCATCCATAATATCCTCCTCCTCGCTCTTGGTGATCATTACAACAGGGATGGAGGGCCTGATGGCCTTGATGCGCCGGAGGGTCTCTATGCCGCTGAGGCCGGGCATGTACTCATCAAGGAAGATGATGTCATAGGCTTTTTCCCTGACCATGTTGATAGCATCATTGCCGGCCTGGCATGTGTCGGTCTCGAATCCCTTTTCCTTAAGATAGAGGATATGCGACCTGAGCACTCCCACTTCATCATCGACCCACAAAATCCTGATCTGTCTCATATGTCCCTCAGTAACTCACCTGGTAGTTTTATACTCTTTCCCGTAGAAAATATTGTACCTGTCAATATCCTTGTCTTCCCTGAATTTTGCCAGGTTATCGCGGTTAATTAGCCAGGCTGACAGAGCAGCGGTAGACGCTTCCCTGACTGTCTCAGCTGGGTTGAATGCGCTGAGCCAGGCTGAGGCTTCCCGGGCGTTCTCAAATGGTCCGGTTGTTATCAGGATATAACCTCTGTCAACAGCCGTGCCCTCGGTGCGGTAGTTCTTGTCGGCGTAGTTGTCAAGGTTGTAGTTGATTATGTCAAAGACAATCTGGTTCATGTTTGCCTGGAAGTTCCCGGCAATGATAATTACATAATGGGGTTGGAGCGTGTCGGCAACATAGAGTTCTGCAGCAATGCGTGTATCCTCGGCTATTTTTATAGCGGGTATCTCTCTCCTCAGGAATTCGTTTATCTCGGCGGCTCTCTTGCCCTCTGCAGTATTTGGGAACCTTGCAACGAGTGAGTCAAGCCTCTCCTTGTATGCTATCTCACCTGACAGGGCTCCGGCAGCCATAGCATCAAGCAGCATGAATTTGGGAAGAAGCTCATCGCCCTGGAAGAGGCTGATTGCCCCGGTGCAGATGGTCCGGGTGTCTGCATATCTCTCCTCAGCGAAGGCGGTGTATGCGTCATTGTAGTTCCTGACGGCCCTGTCAGCCATCTCCTGGTGCTTCCTTACATAGTCGGGGTCAGAGAGGATGAGGGCGTATTCCGACATGGGGAATGAGGCCAGCAGTTCAGCCCGGCGTCTCTCGGCCCGTGGCGGGTCTGTGATACGAAGCAGGCGGTAGAGCTCATATAGTGCCTCTGCCCTTATATTGTCATCATTGCCTGTCCGTGCGGCCTCTTCAAATGAGCTGGCAGCAGCCAGGGTGTCGGCAAGGCGTGTTGCAAGAATTTTTCCTTCACCCAGCAGTGCTTCTGCGCTCCTGGCTATGGAGAGGCTCATCAGTGAGTCTGTCAGCGGCAGGTTGCGGAGGTAGTGCTCTTTGGTCCTGTCAGTTGCCACCCCGCCGCTATCGGGCTGTTCCTTCTCCTCCCCGTTCTCCGAGGGTGAGCCGTTGCTGAAGGCTGCGCGGGCTTTGTTCGCCCTGCGCCAGTTGTCTTCGAGTCTCCTGTCGCCCCAGCGTCGTCTGAACTCGGTACGGCCGAAGGTGAGGGCCGACTGATTGTAAAAGTACCATCCTCCTTCGGCCGAGATGGCTCCGCGGGAGCGCTGTTCGTTCTCATAGTATTGCCCCATGTTGTACCTGTCACTTCCCTCCGTGCTCCGGGCCTGGGTTTGGGCCTCCTCCACCGTGCGGATGATGCCGGCAATCAGTGCGTCACGTTCAGCGGCACTCATTCCGGCCACCCTGCGGAGGCTGTCTTCTGTGATAACCACACTGTGGAAACCGGCATACTCACCCAGGTCCGAAGCCCTGCGGCTTATGAGGTCATAACCAGGGAACTTATCATCAATCAGGTAGGTGGCACTGTCATAATAGAGCGATGCTTTCATATACTCAGGCTGCGCAAAGTAGTGACCGCCAAGGGCCAGGTATGAACGCGCCTTCTGGCGGCTGTTCACCGTGCTGCTGGCAGCTGACTGGGACCAGAGTTTCAAGGCCTCCCCGGTGTTGCCCATCCTTTTTTCAAGCTCACCGAGGGCAAAGTAGATCTGGTCAAGGTAATCTTTGTTCTTGGAGTCACGAAGCATCCTGCGTAGCGATTTCATGAGATCATCAGCGTCGCCATGCGATATGTCCGTCACTCCGGCAAGATTGATGCCCGCATTGAATTCCAGTTCGTATGAGGGATTCATCCTGATCACCTGGCTGAAATACCGGGTGGAGAGATTATTGTCTCCTGCCTCCCTGCATACCTGTGCAAGGAGGTATGTTAGGCGAACCTTCGTGTTCTTGTCTCCGGTGAAGTCGACTGCTTTTGTGAGGGGGATGACGGCATCACCGAACCGTTTCTGGCGGAGGGCTATGTCAGCCTGGGTGGAGAAGTACATTGACATCAGTGTCTTCGGCAGATTATCCGGTTCGCCGATCTCCTGAAGCAGCCGTGAGGCCTCTGCATTATTCCCCTCCTCGGTCTGTATTCGAACCATCCATATGGCTGCCTCGGTAACGAGGTCAGGGTCCGTGGCAATACTGACAGCGTAGGCGAAGGATGACCTGGCTGCCATGAAATTTTTCTGGTAGAACTGAGCCTTGGCCATGAGTATATAAGCGTCATCCACCCATTCGTTATACTCTCGCCTGTTGTAGAACTCATCGCTCCGCGAATTATCTCCCCTTCGGCCCTTCTCATCGGGTCTGGCAGTGATGGAGTGCAGGGCTATCACCTTGGAGGCCTTCTGTACTGCCCGTTCCATATCCGCAGAGGCTGCCCTTACCGATTCGGCGGATGAATATTCAAAGACAGGGATGAGGGTGCTGTAATCATCACGGTGCGATGATTTTACCTTATCCACCCCCGACTTGTAGGCTTCGTTGCCGTTGAACCAGATATTGTATTTTGAGATCAGTGAGTTATAGAAACGGCTGGCGCCGGTGTTCTTTTCAACAGAACAACCGGCAAGAACCAGGGTGAAAATGATGATCACCGCTGCAAAGTATTCTTTATGCCGTAATCTCAAATAATGAGGCTTTATACTCTATAACTGAACAGGCGCACCAATAGTATTCAAAGTTACTAAAAAGAGGACAAAAAGGGGTTAATGCAGCCGGGACGGCAGCAGGCTCACTTCATCTCCACTTTCCGGGTGGGTTCCATCTCAGCGTTGCGCTTCTCAACATGCCTTACGACAGACTCAGCCAGTGCAATGAAAGCAAGTCCTGTCTCAGTGTCGTTCAGCGCTGCCGGTGTGCCTCTGTCACCGCCATCGCAGATGCTCTCAACTATGGGTATCTGCCCAAGCAGGTCTGTGCCTGTTTCAGCTGCCAGCCTGCTGCCGCCCTCCTTGCCGAAGATATAATACCTTTTGCCTGGCAGTTCGGGAGCAACGAAGAACGACATGTTTTCAACCAGGCCGAGTACCGGAACGTTAATGGCTTCGCTGCGGAACATTGCTATTCCTTTGCGGGCATCGGCAAGGGCTACCTCCTGTGGTGTCGTCACGACAATTGCTCCTGTGACGGGCACTTCCTGAACAAGAGTGAGGTGTATGTCGCTTGTCCCGGGAGGCAGGTCGAAGATCAGGTAATCAAGCTCACCCCAGTCGCCCTGCGTGATCAGCTGTTTCAGGAAGCTGCTTGCCATGGGGCCGCGCCAGATGACCGCATCAGTGCCTTTGACAAAGAAACCGATTGAGAGTATCCTGACGCCATATTTGGTCATGGGGATGATGAGGTCATTGCCGCCCTCCTTGCGTACGTCGGGACGGTAGGATTCAGCATCGAACATTTTTGGTACCGAGGGCCCGAAGATGTCAGCATCAAGTAGGCCTACCGCATAGCCCTTGCGTGCCATGGCCACCGCAAGGTTGACGGCGACGGTCGATTTACCGACTCCTCCCTTGCCCGAGGAGACTGCGATGATGTTTTTCACCCCGGGGAGGACATCCCTTTTTGGGGTGGTCATTTTTTCAACCACGATCCTTGGTTTTACCTCTATCGATGTGATGACCGCATCGGGTCCCAGTACCTCCTTGACGGCCCTTACACAGTTGCTCTTGATTGAGGTGAGGAAGGGGTCATTTGACTTCTCCGGAACAAGCACTAAGGTTATTCCATCTGCCGTGACGGAAATATCGCCAACCATCCCGAGGGTGACGATGTCACTGCCCTTTTCAGGATGGGAAACCATCCTCAGGGCTTTTAAAATGTCTTCTTTTTTGTACATAATATCTTAAGGATTTGCTATTTGCGATTCTCGAATTTGATTGCAGGCTGCTGACTGCATGCTTGTTATATATAGATTATACTTTGATTAACACCTCAGGCTTACCGGAGTTCAATGGCCGGATCCCAGAATCTCTCCCTGAACTCCACTACAATATCATCTGTTACTGTGAATCCCTCGTTTTCAAGTAGTTGCTGCATAGTAGACGAATTGCCGAAATGATGTTTACCGGTCAGCATCCCGTTACGGTTAACAACGCGATGGGCAGGAACGTACCCCGGCAACGTATGTGAAGAGTTCAATGCCCAGCCTACCATTCTTGCAGAACCGCCGGTGCCGAGATATCTCCCTATAGCGCCGTATGATGTAATACGGCCACGGGGTATCAGGCGCGCCACTTCGTAGACCCGGCTGAAAAAGCCATCGTTTTCAGCCGATGGGACTGATGATCTCTTTGGCATCAGGAAGTCTGAATGAAAGGTAAGTGATAGGGATTCCCTTTTTCAGGAAGAGCTCCTCATAATGTGTTCTGATTGACAGCATCGGGTCACCGGGCAGCTCTGCATAGAGGTCGGTTACTGATGTAATTATCTCAAGGTTGTTGGCATGCACCACCGAGAGGGTATAGTCATAAAGCTCTCTGCAGTCAGTCTTAAGGTGGATGATGCCGTTGTCCTTCAGGTAGCACCTGTAGAGGTTCAGGAAAAAGGGTGCCGGGAGCCGTTTTTTCTCTCTCCTTCTCTTTGGCTGGGGATCAGGGAAGGTAAGCCATATCTCATCGATCTCCCCGGGAGCAAAGAATGATCCGGTGAACTCAATGCGTGTCCGGAGGAAGCTGGCATTAGGCAGTTTTCTCAGGTGTGAATCCTTTGCTCCCCTCCACATCCTTGCGCCCTTTATGTCTATTCCGATGAAGTTTTTTCCGGGATACCCGGCGGCAAGGCCGACTGTATATTCGCCTTTGCCGCAGCCCAGTTCAAGTATTATGGGATGGTTATTCCCGAACCAGTCACTGTGCCAATTACCCTTCAGCGGGTGATCCTGCCTGAAGGACTCTTCAAATGAGGGCTCAATCACATGGTCGAAGCTTTTCAGTTCAGACCACCGCGCCAGCTTGTTCTTTCCCAACGCTCCTCTTATTTGCCCTGACTCTCTTTCAGGGATACTTTAATGCCCATGTCATACACTCCCTTAAGTATGGTATCTCTCATACCGTGTACCACCCGGATATGATATTCGCCTTTTTCAGGGAAATATACATTTGATTTATAAGGTATTGTAAGCTCCCTCAGGTCGCCTGCGCCTCTTCCCATCCATTTTCCCTTTTCATCGGCTACCATAGCATGGATGGTGTCTGTGACAGTGGTGCCTGAAGGGAATGCCGTCACCACAAAGAGGTAAAGGTTCCGGTACGGGTAATCAGTTGAGGTTCGCACTGAGAGTGCGATATTATAGCTGCTTAGGGTATCCCCGACAGTGAAGGAGTATCTTGCAGGGTCATACATGCTCCACTGCTTGTCTTCAAGCTTGTAGTTGCCGGAGAAGAGGGTGCTTCTGTCACATGAGAGAGTGATGACTGCCAGCAGCATGCCGGCAATGAGTAAGCTATTTTTTCTTTTTCTCATTTCGTCTTGGGAATGGTTTGTTCCTGCCCCTGCCTTCACGCGGGTTGCTTTTTGTTTCGAACCGGGTAAGTCCGCTGTTCTGCAGCAGCAGGTCGTTGCCCTTGCCGATGGTATTGTTTGCAGGTACTGCCAGCAGGTTGTCAGGTTTAACTCCTTTCCTGTTGAGCTGTATTATCTCACGTACTCGTGCCACGGGCACTGCCGTCATGTTCACTGCCATGCGCTGGTCTGTGGAATACCAGTAAATGCCTGTGTGTACCTCCATCTTCATGAAGTATGCTGTGCCGCCTGCCAGTTCCAGGGGGACTTCCCGTGACGGGAACTCTTTCTGGGCATCTATATAGCAGTCAAGCTCATAGTTCAGGCAGCACTTCAGCTTGCCGCACTGTCCGGCCAGCTTCTGCGGGTTGAGTGAGAGGTCCTGGTAGCGTGCGTGAGAGGTGGTCACTGACATGAAATTCGTCACATGGGTTGAGCAGCAAAGCTCGCGGCCGCAGGTGCCTATGCCACCGATGCGGCCGGCCTCCTGACGGGCTCCTATCTGCCTCATCTCAATCCTGATATGGAACTCCTCGGCCAGCACCTTTATCAGCTGGCGGAAGTCGACCCTCTCATCAGCCAGGTAGTAAAATATGGCCTTGGTCTTGTCACCCTGGTACTCAACGTCGCCTATCTTCATTGCCAGCCCCAGGTTCTCGGCTATTTTGCGTGACCTGAGCATGGTGTGATCTTCAAGCTTCTTAGCCTCCTCCCACTTCTGAAGATCGACCGGCCTGGCCTTCCTGTAAACCTTCTTCATCTCGTCGATGACAGGTCTTATCTTCATCTTTTTAAGCTGTTCCATGACAAGGAATCCGGTCATTGATACGTGACCGATGTCATGGCCCGGAGAGGCCTCCACGGCAACTATATCGTCAACCTCAAGCCTGAGACCGTTTACATTGCGGTAAAAGCCCTTGCGTGTGTTTTTGAACCTGACCTCAACTATCTGGTTGCAACGTTCATCATAGGGAAGGTCGGCAAGCCAGTTGTACTCATTCAGCTTGTTTGCCCCGATGTTGTATTTTATTTCAGGCAGTGGAGACTCTTCGCCTCCGGGTACCTGTATATCTTCGTTTGTCATGACGTCAGGTTATCTCTCCCGGCTGCCGGATACAAGGATCCATATCCCGGAAGGTGAATGCAAAATTAGGAATAAATGCGCTATTTTCAAGCGATTCCCCATGTTACCTGATAAGTCGCATTGTCTTGAGCGCCAGATCGAGGAAAATCATTTTCGTATTGCCGTTGCTTTCAACGTGTGCGTAGGCAAGGTTGAACTCCCTGTTAAGGGCATGGATGTTCTTTTCATTTATGAAGGGATGGAACTTTGTGGAGAAGTTGTCTTCAGGTTCTGTAAGGTAAACAAGCCTGTTTTCTTTTCCGCTGAAGTTCAGTATGAAGTTCTCGCGTATCATCCTAAGGGCATAGGAGATGAAGCTCTTCTGTCTCTCCCTCCCGAGGGCTGCAGTATCTTCAGACCATGTCACAAGGGATAGTATGTCACGGGTATAAGCTGTACGCATCAGTAGCGTAAAGCGGTCGAGGTGTACGGTTGTGTTGTCATCTTCCCTGGCCAGTTCCATAGCCCTTACCATGTTTCCGTTAGCTATGGCCGCTATCTCTGAGGCCCGGACAGGGTCCATGCCTGCAGTCTTCACAAGGTGGGTACCCAGGTCTACGGATGAGATTGCCGGAATACGGATATGCTGGCAGCGTGATGTGATTGTGGGTAAAAGCTTGTCATCCTCTTCGGAGACAAGGATGAAAAGTGTCCTTGCCGGCGGCTCTTCTATCATCTTCAGAAGCTTGTTCGCCGTCTCAGCGTTCATCTTCTCGGGGAGCCAGATGATCATGATCTTGAAGTCGGATTCGAACGACTTCAGACTCAGCTTCCGAATGATCTCAGAGGCCTCGGCAACAGGAATAAGCGCCTGTTCATTTGCTACCTCCATCGCTTCGGTCCAGGTGCTCAGTGAGAACCAGGGTGATCTGAGAACCATTGCTCTCCACTGTGCAATAAAGGTGTCACTCACCGATTCGGTGCCGGATTTCTTCTTAATAACCGGAAAAACAAAGTGCAGGTCGGGATGAATGAGCTTATCATATTTGACACATGATGGGCATACGCCACATGCATCCTCAGGAGTGCGTTTCTCGCAGCTTATATAGCGGGCAAAGGCCAGGGCGATGGCAAACTTACCACTCCCCTCGGGCCCGTAGAAAAGCAGTGCATGGCTGACGCGGTTCTCTGCTACGGAACTTCTCAGCCTGTCAATTACTGCTTTTTGCCCTGGTATCTGTGAAAAATTCATCTCTCCCTGCCGCTGCCGGAGAGCAAAAGTAATAAAAAATCAAAGAGAAAGACCCTGATCAGAGTGCAGCAATAGCGCGGTCATAATCAGGCTCCTGTGCGATCTCCGGGACCAGCTGGGTATATTTAACGATACCCTTCTCGTCAATCACAACAATACTCCTTGCATAGAGTCCGGTAAACCCGCCGTCAACCACTTCAATTCCGTAGTCCTTCCCGAAGGAGTGATCACGGAAACCTGACAGGGTTGTCACATTGGAGATACCCTCGGTTGAACAGAAACGTCCCATTGCAAAGGGGAGGTCCTTTGTAATTGCCAGGACAACGGTGTTGTCCATTCCTGCTGCCATCTGGTTAAACTTGCGGAGTGCTGTGGCACATATCCCGGTGTCGAGGCTGGGTGAGATATTAAGGATTACTTTCTTTCCTTTCAGATCTTCAAGGGTGAGTTCCCCGAGGTCTGATTTCACAAGCCTGAACCCGGGAGCCTTGCTGCCTTTTGCGGGTAGCTCACCGGAGGTATTCACCGGGTTGCCTTTAAGTGTAATTTTTGCCATTATTTAGTTATTAATCAGTTACGTAAGAATTTTGCTTTCCTGAGCTTCTCGAAGAGTTCATGCTCATCTATCCCTTCCCTGAGTCCATCAAGAATAAAATCAAGGAGCCGCGGGATGACATCATCGGTGAACGAGGCTGCAACAGCAAGTTTGCCGAAGAGCTGTTTTTCACCATCCGAGATGCTGGAGTCTGTATTCATTATAGATACTGCATCATACAGATGAGCGAATCTCTCTTCAAGGTCGTAGGGAGCGCTGTAGATATGTGATTGTTCAGAGGCTATCAGCTTGTCAATCTCTGTGTCAGTAAGGCTGAAGCGATGACCATACCTGTGCAGCAAAGCCAGTTCCCTGCTGTCTACCTTCCCGTCTGCCTGTGCCACCTGGATAAGATGGATGAAGTTTTCCCTGTTTATCTTTCGCCCGTTGTCAGCGATGAAATCCGTAAAGTTCATTTTTATCATTTTTGTCTTCCATTTAACAATCAGACCGTGCAATTGTTGAATATGAAAAATTAACTCATTTTATTGGATAAATCAATACTGCCATAGCCTGCAACTTCTTATTTTTGCATGACACAATGAAAATGATATCAGTAAAACAGAAATTTATGAAAATGATTGACAGCTTTAATTTCAATGGTCACAAAGCCATTGTCAGGGTTGATTTCAATGTTCCGCTTGATAAGAAGACACGCGAGGTGACTGATGATAACCGTATCCGCGGTGCGTTGAAGACCATCAGGAAGATAACAGGTGACGGCGGTTCTGCGATTCTTATGTCGCATCTCGGCCGTCCAGAGGGCGTAATGGAGAAGTATTCCCTCAAGCCGGTTCTCCCGGTACTTGAGAAGCACCTTGGTATGAAGGTTGCGTTTGCCCCTGACGCCCTTGGCGAAGAGGCAGTTGCCATGGCTGCCGCCCTGAAACCAGGAGAGGTGATGATGCTTGAGAATGTCAGGTTTTATCCTGAGGAGGAGGGCAAGCCGGTTTTACCTGAGACAGCCACCGATGAGGAGAAGAAGGCTGCCAAGGCTGCACTGAAGGTGAAGCAGAAGGAGATGGCAAAGAAACTGTCAACCTATGCTGACATCTATGTCAATGACGCCTTTGGCACGGCTCACAGAGCGCACGCCACAACGGCTGTAATAGCTGACTATTTCCCTGAGGACAGGAGGATGTTCGGTTTCCTCATCAACAGTGAACTTGCGGCAATGGATAAGGTTCTCAGGAGCTCCCGGAAGCCCTTTACGGCTGTCATGGGCGGCGCAAAGGTATCGGACAAGATACTTATCATCGACAACCTACTTGACAGGGTTGACAACCTGATCATAGGAGGAGGCATGACCTATACATTCATTAAAGCTAATGGCGGCAGGATAGGAAATTCGCTCTGCGAGGAGGATAAGTTGGACATTGCAAAGGCTGTGATGGAAAAGGCAAAGGAGAAGGGAGTGAATCTGCTGTTCCCGGTTGACGGCATCAATGCCGACAAGTTTGACGCCAATGCAAATACTTATCTATCAGCCATTGATGATGTGAAGGATGGCTGGATGGGGCTTGATATCGGCCCGAAGAGCATTGAGCTGTTCGAGAAGGTCATAATGGAATCGGCGACCATTCTCTGGAACGGGCCAATGGGAGTGTTTGAGATGGAGAAGTTCGCAGCCGGCACTACTGCGATAGCAAAAGCAGTAGCAAAAGCGACGGAGAAGGGGGCTTATTCACTCATTGGCGGCGGCGACTCTGTTGCGGCCATAAACAAGAACGGGTTGGCCGACAAGGTAAGCTACGTGTCAACCGGAGGCGGCGCCATGCTTGAGTACATGGAGGGCAAGAAGCTGCCCGGCATCACGGCAATCAGGGGAGAATAATGAGACTGCGGCTCATACCGGTACTGGCGGCCATGCTCCTGCTTGCAGGGTGTGGCAAAGATGATCAGAAGACCTCTGGTACCATCACGCTTACAAGTGATCTGTATGACGCCGATTCTTATTATTATGCTCTCGGACTATCCTTTGATGAGGCGGAGGCGGTCCCCACTCTTCCCGACCAGTACAGGGCAGACATAACGGTACAGGCGGGACCGGTCACCACCGGAGGGCCGGTGGTGGCTTATTTCACCGTGAACACCCTCAACCCGCCATTTGCCCTCATTGGTGCTTACGGTTCGGAGAGTGATGCAAAGAATACCTTTGACGGACTTAAAAGCGTGGGCAATCTGACTTATATCGATCTGGCAGCTCCACTATCAGAAAACCAGGTATGGGTGGTGAAGACACGCGATTTTAAATATGCCAAGCTCAGGATCATCGATCTGACGCTCATCAGCTCAGGAGATATTCATGCCACCTGTACGTTCGAGTGGGTATACCAGCCGGACGGGTCGGCGACATTCCCATAGCATGATGAAGACCCCGTCAACTGAAGAGATCTTCAAAGTCACCGGTTCTCAGTCGTTTGAGAAGATGGCTCTGGAGATCTTTCGTTTTCAGGCTGCCGGCTGCCCTGTCTACAGTGAGTATATTCATCTGCTTGATACTGACGTTGAATCAGTTAATGATATACTCTCAATTCCGTTCATGCCCATATCATTCTTCAGGGACCATACGGTGATTACAGGAGACGGCCCCCCGGCAAGGGTATTCCTGAGTAGCGGCACTGCCGGCATGAAACAGAGTCGCCACCATGTAAAGGAGACCACCATCTATGACAGGAGCCTTGAAGAGACATTCAGGCTGTTCTACGACGATCCTTCAAAGTATGCAATAATGGGACTTCTTCCTTCCTACCTGGAGAGGGATGGCTCTTCACTCATTTATATGGTTGACAGGCTGATAAGGCTATCGGGCAATAATACGGGAGGATTTTTTCTCGATGATCGCGACGCGCTGTTCAGGGCAATTGACAGAGCCCGCTCTGCCGGATTGCAGGTTATGCTCATTGGGGTAACCTTCGCTTTGCTGGACCTTGCGGAGAGATATCCCCGCGACATGTCAGACCTGATTATCATGGAGACGGGAGGGATGAAGGGGAGAAGGCGGGAGATGATCAGGGAGGAGGTGCACGATATCATTATTAAAGCTTTTGGGGTCAGCCTGGTGCATTCAGAATACGGCATGACTGAACTGCTGAGTCAGGCCTACTCTAAAGGTAACGGATTGTTTATGACACCGCCGTGGATGAAAGTACTGATGCGTGACAGCCATGATCCCATGGCTCACACTGATGAAGCGGGCGCGGCCGGTGGTATAAGCGTCATTGACCTTGCCAATATCTGGTCATGCTCCTTTATCGCCACGGCTGACCTGGGAAGGATGCACCCCGGCGGCATGTTCGAGGTGCTGGGCAGGTTTGATGAGTCAGATATCCGCGGGTGCAACCTGCTTGTACCGCAGGGATGACTGAAGGCTCAGAGCCCCAGGATTCCGTTGAGCCAGATGAACAGTTTCCTGCGTTCATTCTCTTCACACAGGTCAAGGCTCTGGGCGCACATGTAAATGATTCCCGGATCACTCTCACAGGAGGCGATCTTTTTGTCAATATAACCCGGCCCCCGGTTTTCAGGCTTGAGATAAATCACGGCCGGCCTGGCAATGTTCCTGTTGCCGTTGATAAGCTGTAAATGGTTCGAGAGTGAGATGAAGGTGAACTGACTGTGGTCACGGAACCTGTATGAGATGTTCTTCCTGAGAAGGGAGTCGTTCTCCAGGAAAAAGTTTTCAACAAGACTCCTGCCGACAGGATGCGGCGTGTGACTGTTGGTGAAATACCTGAATATGAATCCAAGGTGAGCGGCAGCATTCCACTGGCCCAGATGGAAGGAGGCCCTCGGCTGAAAATCGGGTCTGCCGGCCAGATGCCTGTAAAACCCTTTTCTCATCCTGTCAAGAAAAACCCTGGGACGGGCGGCGGGCACCCACCGGCCTCTCATCACCGGCCTCCCATCAATGAACCACTCCTCAGGCGTGACGTTTCTTACAAGGAAAGTATCATCATTGAAATAGACAAAATTCCCTGCAAGGCCCTTGATCCTCCAGATCATATTTGCTATAGAGATGCTGTTAAAAGTGGGAAGACTCTCCTCGTAACCCTCAAAAATCTCAGTATGATCAACTATCCTGATTGAGCCGGACCGGCCGGGGAAATATTTGTTAACGTCATCACTGATACCGGGATCCTGCCCGTCGGTAACTATGAAGATGTTCCTTACGAAAGGTGCGAATCTCAGGACGGAGAGCACGCAATACCTTATCTCATTGGAAGAAGCAAAGCGGGTCGGGTGAGCTCCTGATGAAACAGGTATCTCTTTCCTTCCGCTAAATTTTTCCCGCTTCTCAGTCAGCTTAGGGTCACTCCCGTCAACCCATGCTATCACAACGTCAATGGGCTCCCCGGCTTTTTGAGGTCCGGATTCATCCAGGGGAAGGTGCTCAGTTTTCATTATTCAGTTTTAAAACATTATCGAGCCATCTGAATATCTTCTCCCGCTGGCCGGCCCCCATCATCTCTACACTTTGAACACAGACCGAATTTATCCGCCGGTCTTTTGTGCAGCGATTAATTCTCCTGTTCAGCCGCGCTTCTGAATACCAGGGATGCAGATACCCGAGATTGAGTCTTGCCAGGTGCGCTGTTCCGTTTTGGATCTCAAGATGATACGCCAGTGAGGTGATAATCAACTGTTCAGCATCCCTGAACCTGTATGAAATGGTCTTTCTCAGCAGCTTATCATTAGCCGTGAAGTAATCTTCAAGTGTCGAAATCCTCATTGCATGAGCTGTGTGACAATGGAAAAAATATCGCCATCTCTTTCTGAGCAGCAGGGAGGTATGCCATTGACGTATATAGAATGAGATTTTGGGCCGGAACTCCTTGTTGCCGCGTATATGCCTGTTCACCAGCAGCTTCAGTGAGTTTCCGGCAATCTTCCTTACAGGAGGCAGCAACCATTTACCCCTGATTACAGGCAGGCCGCCGATGAACCAGTCTTCAACCACTGTATCCCGAATCAGTATCATGTCATCATTGAAATAGATGAAATTCTCTGACAATCCCTTGATTCTCCATATCATTGTCTGAATGGATGAGCTGTTAAATGTAGGCAGATACTCCTCGTACTCTCTGAAGATTTCCCTGTGGTCAACAATTTTCAGGCAGCCTGCTTTTTCGGGAAACCTTACCCCCACTTCATGATGAAGGCCGGGATCCTGGTTATCAGTAACGATATAGATGTTTCTGACAAACGGCGCAAATGTTAAAATTGAGAGTACTGAGTATCTTATTTCATTCGATGATGCGAAGCGCAGCGGAAGGGCTCCGGGGTGCGCCACACTCAGTTTTTCCTGTGCCAGGAAACGTTCCCTTTTCTCTGAGAGAGCAGCGTCACTGCCATCAACCCACAGTATCACTGCGTCTATTGGCTCACTGTTGAGAGGTTTTATGTTTTCTGACATTGTTTTATTGTAAATTTACGGTTTTATTATTTTTATACAATTTTAGCCAGAAAAATAAAGACTCATGTCCGGAGCCAGTCGAAAAAAGATAGGAGTAGTATCCATGGTCAGGAATGACCAGTTCTTTATTCCCAAGTGGATTGATTACTATGGGAAGGAGCTGGGCCAGGAGAACCTGTTTCTTTTAATTGACGGTCATGACCAGGCTCTTCCCGAGGACCACGCATCAATCAACGTGTTAAGGCTGCCCCGGCAGAAGCTGACCAGGTCACAGGGCGACAAAAACCGGATTGATCTGATCTCAAACTTCTCCAGGGCTTTGTTTCTGCGGTATGATCTTGTCATTGCACATGACATTGATGAGGTACTGGTTGCTGACCCTGACCTCGGGCTTTCGCTCTCCGACTATCTTCAGCATCCGGTAAGATATGCTTCCCTATCTGCCCTCGGGCTGGATGTGGGACAGAATCTCGATCTCGAAAAACCCATCGATCCCTCCCGTCCGTTCCTTGAGCAGAGGAGTTTCGCCCATGTGTCAGCGCGTTATACAAAGGCTGTTGTGGCAACCAGGCCTCTCAGATGGGGAGCAGGGTTTCACAGGGTCAGGTACAGGAATTTTCACATTGACCCGAACCTTTTCCTGTTTCATTTTGGTCTGGTAGATTATGATATCTCGAAAAAAAAGATGGAGGATCAGTCGTTGCTTAATTCCGGCTGGCGCGGGCACCTGGACAGGAGATATGAGCTGTTCGACCTGATCACAAAAAAGCGTCCCCTTGACGGCGATACCTTTTTCAGACAGGCCAGAAGAAGGGAAAGCATCTTCCGCCCGTTGTTTGCGCTCAACAAACCGGGCATGCTTCCTGAAAAACCTGTGATCAGAATCCCGGAACGGTTCAGAAGCATTGTCTGAGGCACAGTCAGATATCAGCTACACGTTGAACAACCAGGAAACATGAGATTCAGATACAGCCTAAGGAAAACAAACCGTAAGAGACCTGCCGGCATTGAAAGATCAATTGTAACCTAACCACGGCGAGGGTGATAATAACCGTTCCTGACATATCCCGGAAGAGTCTTCACCGCCTGATTTACATCGTATCCTTATGCCTTATCGCCATATCCTTTCCTTCATCAAGGTTCCTGCTGACGGTCAGTGAGGTAATTCTGACAGTCAACTGGCTGGCAGGGGGCGATTTCAGGAGAAAGTTCAGCATGCTCCACGCTGACCGGGCTGCTGTGGCTTTTATCCTGATCTATTTTCTGAATGTGACAGGGCTGATATGGTCTGATGATCCGGGTTACGGACTCAGTCATGACCTGCTCCATAAGTTGCCAACCCTCTTCCTTCCGCTTGTAGTTGCAACCACGGCGCTTCCGGAAAGGAGGGAGACAAGGTTGATCCTGTTGCTTTTCATTGCATCGGTTCTGGGTGTTTCGATAACAGGTTTCCTCAGGATACAGGTGCAGCCGGAACTCTCATTCCGTGAAGCTTCTCCCTTCATACCGGGTATATATTTCGGGCTGATGATTATTATTGCAGCTATCCAGCTGTTGTTTCTGGCATGGGAGGCCAGGGTAAGAAGGATATTCTTCATTGCCTCCCTGGCAGTGTCTGCATGGCTGATCTTCTTTCTCCTTTACCTTAGGGCACTTTCAGGTGTTATTGCATTGGCAGCTGTCATGATCTGGGTGGTTGTGACTCTTACAGCAAGGGCAGAAAGGTATCTTCTGAAATTTGCCCTGCCGGCAGCCTTTGTGTTTCTTGCCGGCCTGGCGCTGTGGCCGGTGGCAGGCATTTATCGTGATACACATGCCGAGAACCCCGCCGGAATGAGTAGCCTTGACAGCTGTTCAGCCGCGGGTAACCCATACCTGCACGATACCCTTAATATAATAAGAGAGAATGGCAACCTGGTCTATATCTACATTGCCGACGGGGAGTTGAGGGAGGTATGGAATGACAGGAGCAGCCTGGACTATGACGGTAAAGACCTGGCAGGGCAGGAACTCAGGGCAACCCTCTTCAGGTATATGTCATCACTGGGCTTCAGGAAGGACAGTGCGGATTTCAGGAAGCTTGCCGGCAGGGATATCGCTGCGGTAGAGAGCGGCATCACAAACCATCTCAATGTTACCAGGCCAGGGTTCTATAAAAGAGTGTACGAGGAGTTGATGAGCCTCTACCTCTTCAACAAAAGCTCCGGAAAGATGACTGAATGGGGTTCCCTGACAAAAAGAATTGACCTTTGGAGAGCATCATGGGAGGCATTCAGGGCACGGCCGCTCCTGGGATGGGGAACAGGCAGTATCCTGAAAGCTGTTGATTACGGGCTTCAGAAGAACGACTCGGCACAGTCAGGGCTGAATATGAAGCCGCACAGCCAGTACCTTTTCATTCTGCTTACACTGGGGGCCGCCGGTTTTATAATCACCTTTATATTATATGCCTGTTTTGTAATTGAGAGGAAGGCATACAGATCACCCATGTTTATTCTTTTCCTGGTAGTATTCCTGGTGGTCTTCACCGGGAACAACTCCCTGGAGTCTCAACCCGGGCAGGACCTCTTCGTTTTCTTTTCTCTTATCTATGGATATTTTGTTCCGTCCACAGACCTGAGGCCGTGATTCAGATGCCCAGTTTTGTCTTCAGGTCAGCAGGAATTGCATCCTTATGGACCATAATGTATATAGTCTTGGCTTTTACGAAACTCTCCGACATGTTCAGATAACCTCCGTGAGGGTTCCTGTCGGTACCCCATGAATTCTTGGTAATATAGTATTTCGTGCCATTCTGGTCTTTTACAATCCCAGTAAGATGCATCAGATGATCATCGGTGGTGACGAAGGTCTCATAACCTTTCTGGCGGATATCCTGGGTTACATTGATCTCCGGGTAGGGTTTGTCAAATGTGAGTCCACCGGAACGGTCTGATGCCATGTTTTCAAAGCGGGCACGATCAGTTGAACCTGACATGTCAATTTTTGTCATGTCAGGATTGATGGCCACGCCGTTGGCATGCGAGAATCCCCTTTCACTCACGTCTCCGTCCCAGTTGACGGTGTAACCCGTGTTCAGAGCGTTGTCCATGATCTGGATGAGTTCATCCAGGGGAACATTGTGGAAACGGTTCATCTCCCAGTTGTCAGGCACCTCGAGCAGTCCCTCGGTATAAAACGGAAAATGTGAGAAGGAGGTGATATTGACATAATCGTCCATATTCAGCCCGAGGCTGGCGGCGAATGTTTTCGGGGTATATGTCTGGTCCTTCCAGGTGAATGACTCTGGCTGTTCGCCCAGGTAGATATCAAGAACGGCATTGACAACCTCATCTGATTCCTTACTCAGCTTTTTAATGCTGACAGGAACGGCAGTGATGGCATCGATATATGCCTGAAGCTCCCGGTGGTTATGAATCGGAGAGTCGTAGCTGATGCCGGAATAGGCCTCCTGGGGCACGATACCCTCTTCGCTGAAGACCCTCAGCCATGAGGGCGAGAGGCTGCCCTCACCAAGGTTGCCTTTTCCCTGTCGCAGGTAATTATCCTTTATCCTGTTCTCGTAGGTTTCCCTTACAATGAACATCTCAGAGAGGTCATATTCACCCTTGCCAAGACGAAGAAGCTCTGATTCCATGAATGATGTTGTTGCGAAACACCAGCAGGTACCCGTGGCGGATTGATTCTTTACCGGGCTGGCCGGTAGCGAGACAACCGTTGTGAATTTGTAGCCTTCGGGTTTGGCCTCCTCCTGTTTCTTGCCTTTCTGTGCCTGCAGCGGTGTCAGCACTAACGCAATTGTAATTAAAGTGTAGAAAATCTTTTTCATATCTGTTTGTTTTATCTGTTAGTCCGGAAGAATCAAAAATATTCAAATTCCATGAAATCGGAAATGTTTTTGAACAGGCCGGAGGAATGGCTGCCGGTCAGATTGTTGGGTAATATGCGTTCTCAATGAGGTCGATCTCACTGCCTGCCGGGCTGAAGATGACGGTGATAATGTCAAATCTTGCCTCTTTCACAAGTCCGTTTCTGTTTATATAGTTCGATGCGGCATTTATAATGGTTCTCTGTTTCGGCACGTTGACCGCCTCGGAGGGGTGAACCTGGTAGTCGTCTGACCGTGACTTGACCTCCACGAAGACTATGAACTGGTTGTTTTCGGCTATAATATCGATCTCTGTACGGCCCGATCTCCAGTTCCTGTCGCGTATTGAATAGCCATGCTGCCTGAGGTAGCTTGCTGCCAGCTCTTCGCCCCTGGGTCCCAGTGCGGCATTATCGCTCATGTCAGACCTCTATGAGTCGGTTTTTTATGGCGTACAGTATCAGGCTGGCGGTATTTTTCGATCCGGTCTTTGCCAGGAGGTTCGCGCGATGCTTGTCAACAGTACGTTTGCTGATGAACAGGGCGTCAGCTATCTCGTGGTTTGAGAGGCCTTCACAAATCTTAAGCAGTATCTCCTTCTCCCGCTTCGAGAGGCTTGAGCTCTTCTCCTCATGTTCCCTGTTTTTTATTCGTCTTATTACATGGTACAGCAGTTCCTGGGAGAAGTAGTTTCCGCCTTTGTACACGGCGATGATGGCATCATGCACTTCGGAGATATCAGAGTCCTTCAGGATGAATCCTTTGGCTCCGGCATCAACCATCCGGTAGTAATATTCCTCCTCGCCGTACATTGAGAGTGCTATTACGCTGGTGTCGGGCGACTGCCGTGTCAGGCGGGAGGTGGCCTCCGCACCATCCATCTCCGGCATGCTAATGTCCATGAGTACTATATCTGCGGGGCAGGCTTCGAGGAGTTTCAGCAGCTCGGAGCCGTTGGATGCCTCGGTCACCACCTCGAATCCGTCATAGGCGCTGAGGAGGATTTTCAACCCGTTGCGGAATAGCTGGTGGTCGTCAGCCAGTGCTATTCTTATCTTATCCATTGTCATATAATACTTTATAGTCTACAGTCCTCAATCCACAGTCTTCAGTCAAAAGTCCTGACTGCCGGCTGGTGACTGCCGACTGCCGACTGGTGACTGCCGACTGGTTTTGACTGCCTACTGCCTGATCTCACTGGTCTACTCTGATAAGTGCACTTGTACCCTTTCCCCTGGCGCTTTCTATCACAAAGACTCCGTCAACTGACCGTACCCTGGTCTCGATATTGGGGATACCCATCCCCACAGTCTCGTCCAGTGAGAGCTTCTCCATGTCAAAGCCCCGACCGTTGTCAAGGTACTGCAAGGTAATTATTTTTTGGTGTCGCCGGAGGTCCATTTCTATCTTTGAGGCCCCCGAGTGTTTCATGCCGTTGTTGATAAGCTCACAGGCAGCCCGGTAGATCACCACCTCTTTATCGGTTTCGAACCTCTCCCCCTCCATATTGGTGCGGAACTCGATACTGACACCACGCATTGTGTTAACCTTGGCGGCGAAGGTACTGATGGCGCTGGCGACGCCCAGGTTGGTGAGGACATGAGGACTCATGTTGTTGGATATCTCCTTGATTGTGTTGAGGGCCTCATTTACAACATGGCTGGCGTTGCCGAGGATCTCCATACCCACCGGGTCGGTGACCCTTGAGTTAAGGGCTGAGAGAGACATCTTGACAGTGGAGAGCAGCGGACCCAGTCCGTCATGCAGATCCTTTGCAAATCTCTTCTTCTCAGTCTCTTCGGTATTGATGATTGCATTAAGAAGTCGCCTCTCTGAGCGGGTCCTGTCAGTCTCCGCCCGTTTGAGCGAGTAGAAAAGTTCCCTGATGAGGACCACACCAGTGATAATCATGACCGAGATCAACACGTTCATCCATTCGTCAACCATCATCAGCTCAAACGACGGCTTGCCCTGGAAGTACTCAACAAGCTGTATCAGAGTACGTACGGCCATCAGAACAAAAGAGGCCGAGAGGAGGATCCATGAGAGCCTGTACCTGGTTATCTTCATGAACCTTAACGCTATGCCGGCAGCAACAATCTGCAGGGCAATTGATATGAACAGGGCTATCAGGCGTACCATCGTAACAAAAATTTAATTTCTGTAAAAGTAGGAGTTTATTACCTTTGAGGCGCCCAAAAGTGGAAATGAAAGGCTGATAACCTTTTGAAAACAGGTTAAAAAGTTGTTAATAATTACGGAATGTCAAACCCGGCTTATTCTGCCCGTAAATGTAATTTAACCTTCCCCCTTGAGGGAAGCGGGGTTGAGCCTAAACCATATGAAATTCAGTCTATTTACCAAGAACAATAACCATAACTTATCTAACTTAATTCAAATTATGCGAAAACTAAGGTTTACTTTCATTCTGTTGTCTCTGTTCATAGGATCAGCCTCGCTGATGGCACAGATGACAACATCCTCTCTGAGCGGAAAAATCACCGACAGCAAAGGTGAAGCCCTTGCCGGAGCCACAGTCGTTGCAGTGCATGTTCCGTCGGGAACGCAGTATGCTACCTTCTGCGACAATTCCGGTAACTACAGGATCCAGAACATGCGTGTCGGCGGTCCATACAAAGTTGATGTATCCTTCGTTGGTTATTCATCCAGCACTTACACTGACATCAATCTGAAACTGGGTGAGAACTATGTTCAGAACGGCCAGCTGACTGAGACAACCACCACTCTGCAGGAGGTTGTTGTTACTGCCGGTCTGAGGAACTCGATACTCAGTTCAGAGCGTTCAGGCACCCAGACCAACGTCAGTGGACGTGATCTTGTAAACATGCCGACAATCAGCAGGAGTATTGCTGACTTCACCAAATTCACGCCACAGGCGCAGGGAAACTCCTTCGGTGGACGTGATGCACGTTTCAACACAATAACAATTGACGGTGCTGCTTTCAACAACAACTTCGGTCTGAGCAGCAACCCGCTTCCAGGCGGAGAGGCACAGCCGATCGCCCTTGATGCAATCGAGGAGATCTCAGTCAGCATGGCACCCTATGATGTACGCCAGTCGCAGTTCACCGGCGCAAGCATCAACGCCATTACCCGCAGCGGTGACAACACCTTTAAGGGTTCTGTTTATACCTATATCCGTCCTGAATCATTCACCGGCAACATGGTTGACGGACGCGAGGTTAGCGGTGCGAGGGAGAGAAGCTCTCAGAATTTTGGAGCGCGAATTGGCGGTCCGATCATCAAGAACAAACTCTTTTTCTTCCTCAGCGGTGAATATGGCACCGAATCTGTACCAGGCGTCAACTGGAAACCAAGCACTGACGGTCAGCCCAATGCGGACCTTCAGATCTCAAGAACAACCGAAGCTGACATGATCCGTGTCAGGGATCATCTTATCAGTACATATAATTATGATCCGGGCAAATACAAGGATTTTGATCCCTTCACGAACAAGAACACAAAGATTCTTGCCCGTCTTGACTGGAACATCAACAAGGATCATAAGCTGACCCTCAGGTTCAACAATGTTGTGGGAACATCAGACCAGGCGACCAACTCAAACAGCGGTCCGCTCAGCCTTCGCGGTTCATCCCGTATAGGCATCCAGTCGATGGCGTTCTCAAATGCCTTCTATGGCTTTAAGAACACTGTCCGCTCGATGACCGGTGAACTGAACAGCAGCTTCTCACCGAAGATTTCAAACAAATTTCTGGCAAGCTACACCTTTATACAGGACACCCGTACAAGTAACTCAGACATCTTCCCGTTTGTTGACATCTGGGAAGACGGCGACGCGTACATGTCGTTCGGGTATGAACTCTTCACATTCAATAACGATGTGACTAACAAGACCCTCACCATTACAAACAACACCACATTTAACCTGAACAGGCACACTCTGACTGACGGTGTATCTTTTGACCGTCTCTTCTTCCTTAACTCATATATACGTGAGGGCACGACCTATTACCGTTACGCCTCCGTTGATGACTTCATCAACAGCGCCAACCCTATCGGCTTTGGTGTAACCTACGGCTATAACGGAGTCGATGCTCCCGGAGCAATCGCAACCTTCGGATTTGCAGCAGCATATTTACAGGATGAGTGGCAGGTTGTACAGAAACTCAAACTGACCTACGGTGTACGCCTTGAGCTTCCGCTGTATCTCGACAAGTTGCAGGACAATCCCGCCATAGATGCCCTTACCTTTGCTGACGGCAAAAAGATTGATGTAGGCACATGGCCAGAGAGCCAGCTGGTGGTTTCACCTCGTATCGGGTTCAACTGGGATGTCCTTGGCGATCGCTCACTGCAGGTTCGCGGTGGTACCGGTCTCTTTACCGGGATGCTTCCCTTCGTATGGTTCACCAACCAGCCTACCAACTCCGGAACCCTTCAGTCGCCTGAGATTGGCTGGGCTGCCGGCAATGCAAACCTGAACGGTCTCGATTTCAATCCTGACTATAAAGAATTCCTTGCAAGCAACCCAACACTCTTCCCCTCAACACCGGGTTCACTTCCGAGCAATTCTACCCTTGCACAGGTGGGCAAACAATTCAAGTTCCCCCAGATCTGGCGTTCAAACCTGGCGTTTGACGTTGAGCTTCCATGGAACATGGTCTTTACCGGCGAAGCAATCTACTCAAAGGATATCAACGCTGTTCAGCAGATTGACATCAACCTTGCTGAACCGACAGGTGTTCTTGCAGGAGCAGACAACCGTATATACTGGAGCAGTTCAACTGCTGCCAAGGTTGAACCGAGCGTCAGGGCTGCCACAGAACTGGTCAACTCCGACAAGGGCTACCAGTACTCACTGACTGCCATGCTGACCAAGAACTTCAGCAAAGGCCTCTCAGCCATGTTCGCATATACATACACAAAGGCCATGGATATCAGTTCTAACCCGGGTTCTTCAGCTTATTCGGCTTACTCCTCAAATACCTCTTACGGAAGCCTTAATGATCCCGAACTGAGCTATTCGAACTTTGCAACTCCTCACAGACTGATCGGAGACATTTCTTACAGGGTTGAGTATATCAAGCACCTTGCAACAACCGTATCACTTGTCTATCAGGGTTACCAGACCGGCAGATGGAGCTATACCTACTCCAATGACCTGAACGGTGACGGAATTTCATCAGACATTATGTATGTTCCCGGCCAGCCCAATGAGATCAGGTTCGTTGCTTCAGGAGCCATGTCAGCCGCTGACCAGGCTGCAATGTTCTGGAACTATGTGAACGAGAATGAATACCTCAAGAGCCGCATGGGTGAGTATGCCGAGAGATACGGTGACTTACAGCCGTGGATGCACAGGTTCGATGCCAAGATACTGCAGGATATTTTTGCCAACTTCGGAACAGACCGCAAATATACCCTTCAGCTCAGCCTTGACCTGCTCAACGTAGGTAACATGATCAACGACAGTTGGGGAACATATACCTACAACCCGCTGGCAAGTTATGAGAATGTTCGTCCGCTGACCGTTGTCTCAAGAGGCAGCGCAACCAGCCAGCCTACGTTCAGGCTCAATGCTACCTCTCTGCAGGATTTCAAGAACAAAACAACCCTCAGCAAGAGCCTAAGCACCTCAAGCACATGGGGTTGCCTGCTGGGCGTTCGTCTTATCTTCTAAGACACACATTATCAGTTAAATACAGAGGCCGGGAAACCGGCCTCTTTTTTTTGCTCCGGACGGTTTATAAAGTTAATATGTGTGTTGATAAAAGAGAACTTTTATTCTTGTCTCCTCTGACATGCTTGTCTATTTTAGCAAAGCATGTTTGGTTTTGCAGAAGGTAGATTAAGTAACTAATTATCAAACTTTAATATTTTTTCACAATCCATGGGAGATTCATTGGTCCATACGGTACCCGTCGCCTCTAACGAAAAGGAAATGGGAAAAAAAGAGGAGAGAAAACTCAAAAAGGAAGAGGCGGTGATGGAAAAAAAGTCCAGACCGGCAGGCGAGGGTACAAAAAAGACCTATACGTACGATGAAGCCATTAAGGCAACCCGTGATTATTTTGGCGGTGATGACCTGGCGGCAAAGGTATGGGCAAGCAAGTATGCTCTCAAGGATTCATTTGGCAACCTCTATGAGAAGACCCCGGACGACATGCACCGACGTCTGGCATCGGAGATCTACCGGATAGAGCAGAAATACCCGAATCCACTGTCGCTGGAGGCAATCTACAAGGCTTTCAGGGACTTCAAATACATCATTCCACAGGGTGGACCGATGACCGGTATAGGCAATGACTACCAGATAGCCTCATTGTCAAACTGTTTTGTTATAGGCAACAAGGGAGATTCAGACTCCTATGGTGGTATTATGAAGATTGACCAGGAGCAGGTACAGCTCATGAAACGCCGTGGCGGTGTTGGTCATGACCTCTCACATATCCGTCCAAAAGGCTCACCGGTACTCAACAGTGCTCTCACCTCCACCGGTGTGGTTCCCTTCATGGAGCGCTACTCAAACTCTACTCGTGAGGTGGCCCAGGACGGGCGCAGGGGTGCCCTGATGCTCTCCATATCCATCAAGCATCCTGATGCTGAAAGCTTCATTGATGCCAAGCTTGAGGCCGGAAAGGTCACCGGTGCCAATGTCTCGGTGAAGATCACCAACGAGTTTATGGAGGCAGTGGAAGCGGGAACAAACTTCCGTCAGCAGTATCCGATCAATGCGGAGAAACCAAAGTACTCAAAAGAGATTGACGCCCGCAAGCTCTGGAACAAGATTGTACATAACGCCTGGAAATCAGCCGAGCCCGGTGTTCTCTTCTGGGATACGATCAAGAACGAGAGTGTTCCCGACTGTTACGCCGATCTGGGTTATGAAACGGTCTCAACCAATCCCTGTGGGGAGATACCCCTCTGTCCCTATGACAGCTGTCGGCTTATAGCAATCAACCTGTTCGGATATGTCAGGGATCCCTTCACCTCGAAGGCCTCCTTCGATTTCAACCTCTTCAGGGAGCATGTGCATCTTTCTCAGCGAATCATGGATGACATCATTGACCTTGAGCAGGAGAAGATTGATGCCATCATTGCCAAGATAGACGCTGACCCCGAGGATCCGGAGCTGAAGGGTGTGGAACGCAATATGTGGGCGAACATCAGACACAAGACCGGCGAGGGAAGACGTACGGGCATAGGCATCACTGCTGAAGGTGATATGCTGGCTGCCCTCGGGCTCCGCTATGGCACCGACGAGGCAACAGACTTTGCGGTTAATGTGCACCGCACCCTTGCCGTTGAGGCATACAGGGCTTCCACGGAGATGGCCGCGGAGAGAGGGGCATTCCCGATATACAGCACCGAGCGGGAGCGTAACAATCCGTTCATCACCCGTCTTCGCGAAGCTGACCCGGAGATGTATGCCGAAATGGAGAAAAACGGCAGGCGCAACATTGCCCTGCTGACAATCGCTCCGACAGGCTCCACGAGCCTGATGAGCCAGACCACCTCCGGCATCGAGCCGATCTTCATGCCCTTCTATAAGCGCCGCCGTAAGGTAAACCCCAATGATCAGGACGTCAAGGTCTCATTCATTGATGAGGTGGGAGATCACTGGGAAGAATTCGTGGTGTTCCATCACAAGTTCATTGACTGGATGAGAGTCAACGGGTACAAGTACGAAGAGGTCAGGGAAATGTCCGAAGAGATGATAAGCTCCATCGTGGAGAAATCACCGTACTACAAAGCCACTGCAAATGATGTCGACTGGGTTGCCAAGGTAAGGATGCAGGGAGCAATACAGAAGTGGGTCGATCATTCCATCAGTGTGACCATAAACCTGCCCGCAGAAGCGAAGGAGGAACTGGTATCAGAATTGTACCTCACCGCCTGGAAGGAGGGATGCAAGGGTGCAACGGTCTATCGCGACGGATCCAGAGCCGGGGTGCTGGTCTCAAACAATAAGGATGAGAAGAAGAATGAGTGGTCACCGCTGCGCCCGAAGGTCCTTGAGGCTGACGTGATTCGCTTCCAGAATAACGAAGAGAAATGGATAGCGTTCGTCGGGCTGAAAGACGGCGTACCGTACGAGATCTTCACAGGGCTTCAGGATGACGAGATGTTCCCGATTCCCAAAAGCATCGTCAAGGGCAGGATCTTAAAGAACAAGGATGATGCCGGTAACACCCGTTACGACTTTCAGTATACTGACAAGTACGGTTATAAGAATACACTCGGTGGACTTTCCCACATGTTCAAGCCCGAGTTTTGGAACTATGCCCGTCTCATCTCCGGCGTCCTCCGGTATGGTATGCCCGCAAAGGATGTGGTTGAGCTGGTCTCATCTATGAAGCTTGACAATGAATCAATCAACACCTGGAAGAACGGTGTTGAACGCTCCCTGAAGCGCTATATACCCAACGGTACCAAGGCCAAGGGTAAGTGCGAGAGCTGCGGCTCCACCGCTGTGGTCTACCAGGAGGGATGCCTGCGCTGCACCGACTGTGGGGCATCAAAGTGCAGCTGATTATTTATTAAACTCCATATCATGCAAAAAAGGAGATGAGGCATTGCCCTCATCTCCTTTTTAGTCTTCAGTCTTCAGTCTTCAGACCTGGAAGGTCGGGACTGCTGAGTTTGCCAGTGACAGCTCAATCTCTCCGGCGGTAGCTTCATGATCCGGCAGGTTACCTTCGAAATACTTCTCATAAGCGGTAATATCAAAATGACCGTGTCCGCTCAGGTTGAAGAGGATTGTTTTGGAAACCCCCTCGATATCCGCCCTTCGTGCCTCATCCAGTGCACCTGCGATAGCGTATGACGACTCCGGCGCAGGCAGAATTCCTTCTGTTCTGGCAAAGAGGATGGCTCCCTCAAAGCATTCGCGCTGGAACTTGGATTTTGCTTCTACGAAACCGTCTTTGCGGAGCTGGCTGACGAGCACACCGGCCCCGTGATACCGCAGGCCTCCCGCGTGTATCTTGTCTGGTATGAAATTGTGTCCCAGTGTGTACATTGGAAGAAGAGGGGTCAGTCCCGACTGATCACCGAAGTCATAGGTGAATTTCCCTTTTGTCAGTTTGGGGCAGGAGGCAGGCTCAACGGCGACGAACCTTGTCTTTTTGCCGTTGACAAGGTTTTCGCGCAGGAATGGGAACGAGATGCCGGAGAAGTTGGATCCTCCTCCAAAACATCCAATGACCACATCGGGATAATCATTGGCCTTCTCCATCTGTATCAACGCCTCCTGACCTATAATGGTCTGGTGGAGAGACACATGGTTCAACACGCTTCCAAGTGAATATTTGGTGTAGGGATCCTGTACTGCTATCTCAATAGCCTCCGAGATGGCGATTCCGAGGCTTCCGGGTGAGTCAGGGTCAGTCTCAAGGACTTTTCGTCCAGCTGCGGTCATTGTGCTTGGTGATGGCACCACTTTGGCGTTGTAGGCATTCATCATAAGCTTGCGTCCGGGTTTCTGGTGGTAGCTGACCTTCACCATAAATACAAGCAGTTCCAGTCCGAAGTGGTTGCAGGCAAAACTCATAGCACTGCCCCACTGTCCTGCACCTGTCTCAGTTGTAATCCTCCGCACACCCTCCATCTTGTTATAGTATGCCTGTGGGATAGCAGTGTTGGCTTTATGCGAACCGGAATAGTTGCCTCCTTCGTACTTGTAATAGATCTTGCTCCTTGTGCCCAGCGCCTTTTCAAGGTTGTATGCCCTGAAGAGCGGCGAGGGACGGTAGGTCCTGTACAGATCGATCACCTCCTCAGGGATATCAATGTATCTCTCGGCAGTGACCTCCTGTTTTATCAGTTCCATAGGAAAGATGCCTGCCAGGTCTTCCGGACCGGCCGGCTTGCCTGTGACAGGATTCAGCGGCGGCAGTGGCTTGTTGGGCATGTCAGCCACAATATTATACCATTGGCGGGGCATCTCTTTTTCAGACAGTAGAATCTTTGTGATCTTTTCCATGTGTTCATTAAGTTTAGGGTTATACAATACAAAAGGCGCGCTGTGATCAGCGCGCCTCTTTAAATAATTATCCTTGATAAGTTAAATAATGACGTGATTCACAGCTTCAATTCATGAGCTGCACCAGCGCCAGTTATATAACTTGAATTCTTTCATCAGTGCAAACATAATAAAAAATCTATACGATGATGCCAGTTGAATATATTTTTTCTACCTGATCAGAGATTTAACTTTTATTTTGATTTATGCCTCCCGGATAAGACTTCTTCAATTTCAGGCAGGTTTGTTGACTTAGCCTTCAGGAGCACCAGCAGATGATAGAGCAGATCGGCGGCTTCATTTCTGAAGAGATCAATGTTATCATCTTTGGCTTCGATTACCAGTTCAACAGCCTCTTCGCCCACCTTCTGGGCTATTTTATTAATACCCTTCCTGTAAAGTTTGTTTGTATATGAATCAGAAGCGTCTTCGTCAATCCTTTCACTTATGATCTTCTCAAGCTTATAGAGAAAGCCCCTGGTCTCCATGTCGCCAAAGCATGAATGTGTTCCCAGGTGGCACACCGGTCCGGCCGGCATGACCCTTATCAGAAGGGCATCATTGTCACAGTCGGGAATAATCTCTGTCACGGTGAGGAAGTTTCCGGAAGTCTCTCCCTTTGTCCACAGTCTCTCCCTGCTCCGGCTGAAGAAAGTGACCCTGCCTTCACTGACCGTCTTAAGGTAGGCCTCCTCATTCATGTAACCGACCATCAGCACCTGCAGGGTGGTGTTGTCCTGTATCACGGCAGGAACCAGACCGTTTCCCTTGTAAAAGTTGATATTCATCATATAATAATTTATTTTTAATGGTATGATGGAACCTCCATGTAGTTGATTATTATATTATTGTGTTTATGTATGCAAATACATGGAGGTTTCAGCATCTTACGTAAATGTTATTTTTTAATAGGTATCTTTTAAGGTCAGGTATAAGTATCTCTCCGAAGTGAAATACCGAGGCTGCCAGCGCTGCGCTGCAGGATGTCTCTTCAAAGACCTTTCTGAAGTGCTCCACAGTACCTGCGCCGCCCGATGCAATGACGGGGATGTTCACCCTGTCACTTATGGCTGAAGTGATATCTAATGAGAAACCCTCTTTTGTACCGTCGCTGTTGACGGATGTGAGGAGAATCTCTCCGGCGCCACGCCGTTCCACCTCTGTAGCCCACTGCAGTGCACGGACCCCGGTGACAGTCCTGCCCCCGTTGATGCACACCATCCATTCGCCGTCAATCAGTTGCGCATCAATTGCAACAACTATGCACTGGCTGCCAAAGCTCTCAGCCAGCATTGTTATCAGCCGGGGTTCATGAACAACTGCGGTATTGACACTCACTTTATCTGCACCTGAGCTGATGAGGAGTGAAACATCCTCCCTGGTGCTGATCCCTCCACCGACAGTAAAGGGGATGTTTATTGCATTAGCTATCTTCTCAACAAGGGCTGCCAGCGTCTTTCTCTTTTCGTGTGTTGCCGTTATGTCAAGGAACACTATTTCATCGGCAGCCTGGTCAGCGTACGCACGGGCCAGTTCCACCGGGTCTCCTGCATCTCTGAGGTTGACGAAGCTCACCCCTTTGACGGTACGCCCGTCCTTGATGTCAAGGCATGGTATAATTCTTTTCTTCAGCATAGTCCAGCAAGCTCCTTAAGTGATATTTTCCCTTCATAAATTGCCTTGCCTATGATGGCTGCTTCGCATCCTGTATCCTTGAGGATAGTCAAGTCATCCAATGATGTGATTCCTCCACTTGCAATGAGTGAGAGGCCCTCAATCTTCATGATCTCTCTATACATGTCAACTGAGGGTCCGTCCAGCATTCCGTCCTTTTCAATGTCAGTACACATGGCGTACAGTACACCTTCCGACCTGTATTTCCGGAGGAAGCTCATAATATCAGTGTCAGATCCGGACATCCATCCGCCGGTTGCAACCTTTCTCTGCCTGAAGTCGGCTCCGAGTATGATCTTTTCAGGACCGTAATCAGACAGCCACTTCAGAAAAAGGCCGGGTTGTGTCACGGCAATGCTCCCGCAGGTGACCTGTGAGGCGCCGCAACGGAATGCAGTCTGCATATCTTCATCGGTTCGGATGCCACCGCTGAAGTCCACCTTCAGTCCGGTCTTATCGGTAATGGTCTCCAGCACCCCGTGATTTCTGATTTTCCCTTCGCGGGCCCCGTCAAGATCAACCAGGTGCAGGTATTTGATTCCGTGCTCCTCCAGCTCCATGGCCACATCAACCGGTTCCCGGCGGTAGAGGGTTTTCCTTGAATAGTCGCCCTGGGTCAGCCTGACGCAGGCGCCGTCAATAAGATCGATAGCTGCAATTATTCTCATAATGCAAGGAAGTTTTCAAGGATACGGGCACCTGTCTCAGCTGATTTCTCAGGATGGAACTGGGTGGCAAAGAAATTGTCTTTGCGCATTGCTGCAGAGAACGGAAGTACGTAATCGCACACGGCGGTAGTGTATTCACTGGCATCTGCATAATAACTGTGGACATAGTACACATCATCCGCTGGATTTATTCCTTTCAGTAACGGATCGTCAGTAATGCTTACAAAATTATTCCATCCCATGTGGGGAACCCTGGCGCCTGCCGGAAATCTTCTGACGATTGTATTGAATATTCCGAGGCACTGAGTGTTTTTCTCTTCGGAGAAGCTGCACATAAGCTGCAGCCCGAGGCAGATGCCCAGGACCGGTTGTTTCAGTGAGAGTATCACACTGTCAAGGTCTCTCTCCCTGAGGTGTTTCATTGCTGACCCCGCCTCGCCCACACCCGGTATGATTAGCTTTTCTGCCCTGCTTATCAGGTCAGGATCAGCCGTGATGACCGCATCGTGTCCGAGTCTCTGCAGGGCCACCCGGACTGACATTATATTTCCGGAGTTATATTTCAGTATCGCTATCATAGCTGTCCCTTTGTTGATGGAAGAATACCGCTGTCTGTTGATGCAACAGCCATGCGGACTGCCCTGGCAAAAGCCTTGAATATGGCCTCCGTCAGATGGTGCTCATTCTCACCTGCAGCGTGAATATGGATATTGCATTTTGCGTTGTCACTGAATGATCTGAAAAAGTGGGAGAACATTTCCGTAGGGATGTTGCCAACCCTGTCTGACCTGTAGGCTACATCCCATGTCAGCCATGGCCTCCCCCCGAAGTCGAGTGTCACCTGTGCCAGCGCGTCATCCATCGGGAGGGTGAAGCCATACCGGCCTATTCCTTTTTTACTGCCCAGGGCTGTATTAAAAGCCTCACCCAGCACCAGTCCCACGTCTTCAACAAGGTGGTGTTCATCTACCCTGAGGTCTCCGGTTGCCTCCAGGCTGATATCTATCCCGCCGTGCCGCGACATCTGCTCAATCATATGATCAAGGAAGCCCAGACCCGTTGATACTCTGCACCGGCCTGTTCCGTCAAGGGTTATTGCGGCTTCAATCATTGTCTCACTGGTCTTCCTGGAAACGGTTGCTCTTCTTGGTATCTTCTTCAGAAACCTGCGTATCTCATCCCAGTCGGTTGTGCAGAGCGAAGCCTCACTGTTTTTTTCACTGCTGACATAGATTGACCTGCAGCCCAGGTTCCGTGCCAGTTCGATATCAGTCAGGCGGTCACCGATTACATATGATGATCCAAGGTCAACGCCCTGTGCAAGGTATTGCGTCAGCATTGCCGTTCCCGGTTTGCGGTAAGGGGAGTTTTCGTTTTCGAAGGAGCGGTCAATAAACTGCGCTGTGAATCTTATTCCTTCACCTTCGAGTATGGAAAGCATTTTATTATGAGGGGCCAGGAACTCATCTTCCGGGAATGCCGGAGTGCCCAGCCCGTCCTGGTTTGTCACCAATACCAATTCAAAATCCGATTCACGGGCAATGGCTGAAAGTGCGGTGATGACACCTGGCATGAATTCCAGCTTTTCCAGGTTGTCTACCTGCTCATCTTCCGGTTCTTTAAGTATGGTACCATCCCTGTCTATAAACAACACTTTTTTCATTTGCGGGGTATTATCATTCTTGTTTGTATCTGTAATAATCCGGATTTCATAAACTCATTCTGTTCAGTTCTTCAATGAGCCTGTCATTCTCGGTCCTGGTACCTGTCGTAATCCGGAGGCAACCGCTTACCTCACGACTCCTGTTTCTTATGATTATATTCCTTGTTATCAGTTCATTATATACTTTGTCGGCATCTTTCACCCTCACAAGCAGGAAGTTTGCGTCAGAAGGCCAGACCTTCTCAACCAGCGGAATCATCTTCAGCTTCTCCTCCAGTCTCTTTCGTTCGGCAATCAGGGTATCCGTCTGAACAATAACCGGTCTTATATTCTTCAGCCTATCCAGTGCAGCCTGCTGGTTAAGCAGGCTGATGTTATATGGAGGTTTCATCCTGAAGAAGTACTTCAGGATCTCAGGTGACGCAAAAGCCATGCCCACCCTTGCCGCTGCCATGCCCATGGCCTTGCTGAAGGTCTGCATGACGATCAGGTTGTCATAAAGCGCTATCTTATCCACGAATGAAGGTCTCCCGCTGAAATCGGCATAGGCCTCATCAAGCACCACGATACCGCTGAAGTTGCGTAAAATGAACTCAATTCTGCCGGGATCCATGCAGTTACCTGTAGGATTATTAGGGGAGCAGATGAAGATCAGTTTTATACGCTCATCAGCAAGAAGCGTGGTGACTTCGGGTATATCAATATCGAAGTTTGCATCGAGCGGGACTTTAATCAGCTCAACATCATTGACTGCCGCTGAGACCTGGTACATTCCGTAGGTTGGGGGAAAAATCACCGCCCTGTCGGCTCCAGGGTTACAGAAGATCCGGTAGCAAAGATCAATCACCTCATCGCTCCCGTTTCCAAGAAAAATGTTTGCTTCATCTATGCCCTTCAGTCTGCTGATGGCAGCCCGTAGCTCCCGATGGCGGGGATCGGGATACCTGTTCAGAGGACCGAACGGATTTTCATTGGCATCAAGGAAGATACCCTCTTTACCTTCATATTCATCCCTGGCACTTGAGTATGGCACCAGCGCTCTCACGTTAGGTCTTACCAGCTTATCTGTTCTGTTCATCGTTAAGCTTTTTTAGTCTGACGGATACAGCATTCCGATGTCCTCCGAGCATTTCGGCTCCGGCCAGTAGCTCTGTTGCAGGTCCGATTTTCCTCATCCCTTTTTCCGTTATCTCCTGGAAGAATATCTTCTTCATAAAGCTGCCTGTTGACAAACCGCTGTAGCTTCGGGCATATCCTCCGGTGGGAAGGGTGTGATTTGGTCCGGTCATGTAATCGCCTGTACTCTCGCTGCTGTAATGCCCGAGGAATACTGAGCCGGCGTTTACCACAGCTGCAGCATGCAGGTGCGGATCGGAAGTTGCGAGGATCAGATGCTCGGGAGCGTACCGGTTGCTGATCTTCAGGCAATCCTCAATAGTGTCAAGCAGTAAGAGTGAGCTGTTTTCAAGCGACTGCAGGGCGATACTGTTTCTCTCCAGCTGTGCTGCCTGCCTGTCAAGTTCATCTTTCACCAGGGTGAGCATTATTCTACTGTCGGTGAGCATTATAACCTGGCTGTCAGCACCATGTTCCGCCTGTGAGAGCAGGTCGGCAGCTACAAAGGCGGGGTTTGCTGTCTCATCGGCAATTACAAGCACCTCACTCGGGCCGGCAGGCATATCTATTGACGTACCTTCGAGTTGTACAAGCTCCTTGGCCCTTGTGACGTACCTGTTGCCGGGTCCGAAAATTTTATAGACAAGGGGTATTGACTCTGTCCCGTAGGCCATGGCTGCTATTGCCTGGGCGCCGCCGATAGTGTATATGGTGGTCACGCCGGCCAGTGAGGCTGCATAGAGGATAAGCGGACTGACCTTCCCGTCTCTGCCGGGAGGAGTACACATGATGATTTCACGGCATCCGGCCAGGCGTGCGGGTATGGCAAGCATAAGGACGGTGGAGAATAGCGGGGCAGTACCCCCGGGAATATATAATCCCACCTTCTCTATTGCCACATCACGGCTCCAGCATTTTACACCTTCTCCGGTATTCACTACCGATGTTCCCTGGAGCTGTGCAGAGTGAAAAGCCCTGATGTTTGAAGCGGCTTCAAGCATTGCTTGCCTGAGTGGTTCAGACACATATTTCTCCGCCTCCCGCAGTGAGGTTTCATCCACTTTAAACGATGCCGGAGCATAGCCGTCATATTTATCTGAGAATTCCCGAAGGGCAGCATCACCCTCTCTCTTGACCCTGGCAAGTACCTCCCGCACACTTTTTTCAATATCCGTGGTACCTTCGGAAGGCCTGTTGAGGGCGATGCTGATATCGGCCTGGCCCGGGTAGATGAGTATCTTCATTACAGTATCATTTTTTCTATAGGTATGACAAGTATGCCTTCAGCCCCTGCTGCCCTGAGCTGGTCAATCCGCTCCCAGAACTCATCTTCCTTCACGACGGAATGGAGGCTGCACCATCCTTTTTCCGCCAGCGGCAGTATCGTAGGACTCTTCATACCAGGAAGGATCCTGCAAATATCACTTACCGCCTCTTCAGGTGCGTTGAGAAGAATATACTTGTTCTCCCTGGCGTTCTTTACGGCCCTGATACGGAAGAGCAGTTTCTCAAGTATCTCTTTCTTTTCTCCTCTGAGGTCTCTGTTTGCAATTATGACCGCCTGGCTCTTCATGATCGTCTCAACCTCGCGCAGGCCATTTGTCAGCAGGGTGCTGCCGGAGCTGACTATATCACAAATGGCATCAGCAAGGCCTATTCCCGGTGCAATTTCAACGCTGCCGCTCAGCTCCTCTATTTCGGCATTGATGTTTTTCCCGGCAAAATATTCACTTAGAAGCACCGGGTAACTTGTGGCAACCTTCCTGTTCATGAAGAACTGCGGACCAGTATATACCTCGTCCTTTGGGATGGCCAGGCTGAGACGGCAGCCAGCAAATCCCAGCTGTTCAAGCATATCCACACTCTTCTTCTTTTCATAGACCGTGTTTTCACCCACTATTCCGATGTCAGCAACCTGCTGTTCAACGTACTGAGGGATGTCATCATCACGAAGAAGGAGTATCTCTACCGGAAAGTTGCCTGCGATGACCTTAAGGCTGCCTGAACCGTTGGTGATTTTTATGCCGCACTCTTCAAACAATTTGCGGGAGCTCTCGCTCAGTCTTCCGCTCTTCTGGATTGCAATTTTCAGTATGCTCATCTGACTTTTTTATTTTATTCCGAGCAGACCGTGCAGCAACAAAAAACCCGCCTGATCTGCTCAGACGGGTTTATGATATTGGTTGTTACTATACACCATTTTCATCTCGCCTGAGAGCAAGTATGAGAATGATGATGATGTAAGTTAGTCGTAAACATTGTTAATTATGCCGGGACAAATATAGCTTTTTATTCAAACAATCGTTAAGGCAAAAAAGTTTTCATTAAATGCTTCTCCTGATATAATCTGATATCCATTGACCGACCTCTGACGTCGGTTTCGGATGTGCGGGGTCAAGATCAACTGTAACAAAACCGGCTTCAACAGCTTTTTCAACGGCTTCAGTTATTGCCTCTGCCTCTGCCTTCAGTTTAAAGCCCAGGTCAAGCATCATAGCTGCAGAGAGTATTGTACCGCAAGGGTTGGCGATATTTTTTCCAGCTGCCTGGGGGTATGATCCGTGGATAGGTTCAAAGACTGAGGTTGATGACCCCACTGAGGCTGATGGCATCATCCCCATGGAGCCTGCTATGACGCTGGCCTCATCGGAGAGGATATCACCGAACATGTTTTCAGTAACGATAACATCAAAAGAGGAGGGATGCTGGATAAGCTTCATGGCGGCATTGTCAACAAACATAAAATCCATTGATATTGCGCTGTACTCCATTGCAATATTTTTAGCCGTCTCCCGCCACAGCCTCGATGTAGCCAATATGTTTGCCTTATCGATTACCGTCACCTTTTTTTTTCGCACCATGGCATATTCGCAGGCAAGCCGTACTACGCGTTCTATCTCGTACCGGCTGTAAACACATGTGTCATAGGCCGTGTTGCCGTCTTCTGTTCTTCCCTGTGGCCGGCCGAAATAGATGCCTCCGGTTAGTTCACGGACCATGATTATATCCGTGTTCATGGCAATTTCCCTTTTCAGTGGAGACATGTCAACCAGGGCAGGGAATGTCTTTACCGGCCTTACGTTGGCATAGAGGCCGAGCTCGCGGCGCATGGTCAGCAGTCCCTGCTCAGGCCTGACCCTGGCCGAAGGGTCATTGTCATATTTCGGATCGCCAATGGCGCCAAAGAGCACGGCGTCGGACTGTCTGCACAGTTCAAGCGTCTTGTCAGGCAGGGGGCTGCCGGTCCGGTCAATGGCAATGGCACCGATCAGTCCTTCGGAAAAGTGAAATGTGTGACCGAACCTGTCTCCTGTAGCCAGAAGCACCTTGCATGCCTGTTCTGTCACCTCCGGTCCGATACCGTCGCCGGCAAGGAGAGCTATTTTATATTCCATCTGAAATTGTTATTAGGTTTTTATAGGCGGGTTTGATCTCGTTGTTTTCGATTATGTTGAGCATCTTTTCCGTTGCTTTGATTGCCGATTCCGTTTGGTCGGCATCAAGGCCCTTTGTTCTGAACTCCCTGCCCTGATAACTCCACTTTATGACTGTCTCAACAAGAGCGTCAGTCTTCCCTCCGGGAGGGATTGACACCTCATAATCAGTCAGCACAGGAAGATCTCTTCCCATGACGTCATATATTTTCCTGACGGCTTTCATAAAGGCGTCATACTGACCGTCGCCTGACGAGGTCTCCTGGTGGAGAGAACCGTCAATCTCCAACTGTACGCTGGCAGAGGGCTTCAGTCCGTATGAAAGTGACAGGGAATAGTTTTTAATGAATATTCTGTAACCTGAGCGGTCATCTCCCAGGACGTCAGAGATGATGAACGGCAGATCCTCTGTTGTTACTGTCTCCTTCTTGTCTCCCAGCTCAATGACCCTTTCGGTTACCCTGATGAGTGATTCCTGGCTGAGTTCAAGTCCGAACTCCTCCAGGTTTTTTCTGATCGTTGCCTTGCCTGACTGTTTGCCAAGGGCGTACTGTCTTTTTCTTCCGAACCGTTCCGGCCGGAGGTTGCTGCAGTAGAGATTGTCCTTGTTGTCACCGTCGGCGTGGATGCCTGAGGTCTGGGTAAATACATTGGCACCGATAACCGGCTTATTGACAGGTATCCTTATGCCGCTGAATGTCTCCACCAGGCGGCTCACCCTCGTGATCTCGTACTCATTGACAGCCGTTTCCGCGCCGAGGTGATCATTAAGCAATCCAATTACACTTGAGAGCGGAGCGTTACCGGCTCTCTCGCCAAGGCCGTTGACCGTAGTATGCACCCCACTGACCCCTGCATTAACGGCTGAAAAGACATTTCCAACTGCCAGATCATAGTCATTATGAGGATGAAAATCAAAATGGAGTGAGTCGTACCTTTCGGTCATCTGCCTGCAGAACCGGTATGTCTGGTCGGGATTCAGAATACCCAGGGTATCGGGAAGCATAAACCTCCTTATCTTTTCATTCATGAGTGAGTCAACCATGTACAGGACGTAATCTTCTGAACTGATCATACCGTTTGACCAGTCTTCAAGGTAGATATTGACCTCCATCTCTTTTTCAGAGGCAATTCTCACTATCTTTTTTATATCACCCAGATGTTCTGCAGGAGTTTTCCCCAGTTGTTTCTGAAGGTGCCGCAGTGATCCTTTGCAGAGGAGGTTTATCACCCTTCCTCCGGCATCCCTGATCCAGTTGAGGGATGTTTCTCCATCGACGAATCCAAGCACCTCGATCTTATCAAGCATGCCGTTCTGTGCGGCCCATCGTGTTATCAGCCGTACTGCCTCCTGTTCCCCGACCGAGACGCGTGCTGATGCAACCTCAACGCGGTCAACCTTCAGGTCTCGCAGAAGGAGGGTGGCGATATGCAGCTTCTCAACAGGAGAGTAGGAGACTCCCTGAGTCTGTTCACCATCCCTGAGTGTGGTGTCAAGTATCTCTATTCTCACGGCGAATTTCTCTTTTCAAATGCAAGTATCTCCTCTTTCATGCCCAGCAGGTAATCTATATTGTCAAGGCCTCTGAGCAGGCATTCCTTCCTGAAGGGATTGACAGGAAAGGGAACTGATATCCCCGCTTCCTCAACTGAAAGCAACTGTTTTCCGAGGTCGATTGTCACAATTGTTTCAGGCCTGAGGATTATCATTGTGGTAAGTTTCCCGAGTATTTCTGAAGGTATCACTACAGGCAGGAGTCCGTTATTCAAAGCATTGCCGGCAAAGATATCGGCGAAGGAGTCAGACACCACTGCCCTGAAGCCGTGGTCAGCGATTGCCCAGACAGCATGTTCCCTGCTGGAACCGCATCCGAAGTTACTGCCTGTCACCAGGATGCTTCCGGTGTATTCATGGCGGTTAAGGACGAACTCTTCAATTATGTTACCCTTCTTGTCATACCTCCAGTCGCGGAAGAGGTTCCTGCCAAACCCATCCCTTGTGGTCGAGCTCAGGAAGCGGGCCGGGATGATCTGGTCTGTGTCTATGTTTGCCAGTGGCAGAGGGACACAGGTGGATTTAAGTATAGTGAATTTTGTTCTTTTCATTGTCCTTGTCTGTTTAATAATTACCATTCCGAATCAGTTTCCTGGGGTCAGTTATCATGCCGGTGAGTGCCGCCGCCGCCGCCGTCAGCGGTCCTGCAAGGATGGTTCTTGCCCCGGGTCCCTGTCTCCCCTCGAAGTTGCGGTTGGATGTAGAGACAGCATATTTGCCGGGAGGGATCTTGTCGTCATTCATGGCCAGGCATGATGAGCATCCGGGCTGTCTCATCTCAAACCCTGCCCTGCTGAAGATATCTGTGAGTCCTTCCTTCTCGGCCTGTCTGGCCACCTGCTGTGATCCGGGTACTATCAATACTTTGACCCCGGGCGCTTTTTGCCTGCCTTCTACCATTCCTGCAAAAGCCCTTAGATCCTCAATCCGCCCGTTGGTACAACTGCCCAGGAAGACATAGTCAACCGGGTGGCCGATCAGCTTCATCCCAGGCCTGAACCCCATGTATTCGAGCGACTTTCGGTATGAACCGCTGTTGTCGGTGACGGTCTCCTCCTCTTCAGGGATGGTTCCGTCGACGGCCATTCCCATTCCGGGGTTTGTGCCAAAGGTTATCATCGGAGGTACTGATGCGGCATCAAATACAAGTTCCTTGTCAAAGAGCGCTCCCTGGTCACTACGCAGGGAGAACCATTTTTCGAGCAGCCTGACGGCGTCCGGCTCATTTTTAAATGAAGGTATTTCCGACAGGTAACCAAAGGTCACTTCATCAGGTGCTATCAGACCTCCGCGGGCACCCATCTCAATGCTCATGTTGCATACGGTCATCCTTGCTTCCATGCTTAGCTGAGCGATTGCTTCTCCGGCGTATTCCACAAAGTAACCGGTTGCGCCGCCTGTTGAGAGTGAAGAGATGATGTACAGTATCAAGTCCTTTGAAGTCACTCCTCTGCGGAGAGATCCGTTGACGGTGATCCTCATCCTTGCGGGTCTTGTCTGAAGAAGACACTGGGTTGCCAGCACCATCTCCACCTCACTTGTACCAATGCCGAAGGCTATAGTACCAAATGCCCCGTGAGTCGAGGTATGGCTGTCTCCGCACACAATGGTCATCCCTGGCAGGGTGTATCCGAGCTCCGGGCCGGTTACGTGTACAATTCCGTTGTTTGTGTGTCCGATGCCGAAGTGTTCAATACCGGTGGCCCTGCAGTTTTCCGCCAGGGCTTCCACCTGCGCCCGCGATACGGCATCCCTTATCGGCAGATGCTGATCAACGGTTGGAATATTGTGATCAGCCGTGGCGGTAGTTCTTTGCGGTCTCAAAACACCGATGCCCCGTTGCCTCAAACCATTGAATGCCTGTGGACTGGTCACCTCATGGATATAGTGACGGTCGATATAGATCACGTCCGGACCGCCCTCAACTGACTTCACCACATGTGAATCCCAGATCTTGTCAAACAGCGTCCTGGGTTCCATTGCCTATCCTTGATATTGCATCGATGAATGCCTCGACTGAGGCTGTAATAATATCTGTGTTTGCCGAAAAGCCATAATAGATCTTTCCCTCATGTTCAACCTGGATGTGCACCTTGCCGATGTCATCGCTCCCCCTTGTGATGGCCTGTATCAGGAATTCCTCGAGGTGTACATTCTCATGTATCAGGTGTTTGACGGCAGTAAAGGCAGCATCGATGGGGCCGTTGCCCGGGGCGGTGGAGGTATGCACCTCTCCGTTTATCCTCAGGCCTACAGTTGCCACCGGACTGACCGAGTTGCCACACAGAACCTGCAACGACTCGAGCTTGAGTCTCTTCTCCCCACGGAAGACCTCGCCTGACAGGATCTTAATGTCTTCGTCATTTATCTCTTTCTTCTTGTCTGCCAGGATGAGGAACCGGTGGTAGATTTCATCAAGCTCTTCCTTACCCAGGTTTATGCCCAGCAGTTCGAGCCGGTGATTCAGGGCTGCCCTGCCACTGCGGGCAGTGAGAATTATTGATGATTCCCTTATGCCCACCTCCTTCGGGTCAATGATCTCATAGTTCTCCCGGTTTTTGAGTACACCGTCCTGGTGAATACCGGACGAATGAGAGAAGGCATTCCGGCCGACGATTGCCTTGTTGGCCTGTACCGGCATGCTCATCAGTGTTGAGACCAGCCTGCTGGTGCTGAAGATCAGTTTCGGGTTGATGCCGGTGGTGAGGTTCAGATCATGGTGACTCCTGATGATCATCGCAATCTCTTCAAGCGAGGTGTTACCTGCCCTTTCTCCGATACCGTTTATTGTAACCTCCACCTGCCGTGCTCCGTTGATGATTCCCATCATTGTGTTGGCAGTGGCCATGCCCAGGTCGTTGTGGCAATGTGTTGAGATGATGGCCCTGTCAATGTTCGGAACATTCTCAACGAGGTACCTGATCTTGGCACCGTATTCTTCAGGGAGGCAGTATCCTGTAGTATCAGGTATATTTACAACTGTTGCGCCGGCTTTGATTACGGCTTCGATCACTTCAGCCAGGTATGCGTTGTCACTGCGGCCTGCGTCTTCAGCGTAGAATTCCACGTCATCAACGAATTTCCTGGCGTATTTTACTGCATCAACCGCCCGTCTGATTATCTCTTCGGGGGTTGTCTTTATCTTGTATTGAATGTGGTACGGGGATGTCCCGATGCCTGTATGTATCCGTTTTCGCTCTGCATATTTCAGTGCTTCAGCCGCCACCTCAATATCTTTTTTCACAGCCCTTGTGAGGGCGCAGATTACCGGGTTGCGGACTGCCTTTGAGATCTCCACCACCGAATTGAAGTCGCCCGGACTGGATACGGGGAATCCTGCCTCAATCACATCCACGCCAAGCGCTTCGAGAGCCCTGGCTACCTCAATCTTCTCTACTGTATTGAGCTGGCAGCCTGGTACCTGTTCTCCGTCGCGGAGGGTGGTATCAAAAATTATTACCCTGTTGGTTTCCATAATCACTACTCCCTATTTATCACTTTAACGGTCTCAGTTTTCTCACGGCAGCCCCGGCTCTCCAGAGTTCTGATCCGCCCATCTCCCTCAGCTCCGCGTCCAGTTTTTCACGGTAGTCGGCTGAACCGGTTGAGGTTAGTACTCTTACGCACTCCTCGCCTGAGCTGACTTTATCATAGAGGTCTCTGAAGACGGGCAGTGTCGCCTCGCGGAACTTCGGTTTCCAGTCGAGTGCTCCCCGCTGCGCCGTAGCACTGCAGTTGGCATACATCCAGTCCATCCCCTTCTCGTCCACCAGTCTTATGAGGCTCTGTGTGAGCTCCTCAACAGTCTCATTAAAGGCTTCTGAAGGCGAGTGTCCATTATCGCGCAGTACCTGGTATTGTGCTTCCATGATTCCCTCGAGGGCACCCATGAGCACTCCCCGCTCGCCGGTCAGGTCACTGAACACCTCCATCTCAAAAGTGGTGGGGAAGAGGTAGCCCGAGCCGATGGCGATGCCCAGGGCAATGGCTCTCTCTTCGGCCCTGCCCGTAAAATCCTGGAAGACAGAGAAGCTAGAGTTGATTCCGGCACCTGCAAGGAAGTTGCGCCTGACGCTGGTTCCGGAGCCTTTCGGGGCGCAGAGAATGACATCTATATCCTTCGGAGGCACCACCCCGGTGTGGTCTTTATAGGTGACAGAGAAACCATGCGAGAAATAGAGCGCCTTACCAGTCGTAAGATGAGGCTTGATGCGCGGCCAGAGTAACCTCTGTGCTGCATCGGAGACGAGGTATTGGATGACGGTGCCTCGTGCCGCAGCTTCCTCAATGGGGAACAGTGTGGTGCCGGGGACAAACCCGTCGGCAACGGCTCTGTCCCAGTCATTTTTGAATTCCGGGGCCTGTCCTATAATCACATTGATGCCGTTGTCTTTCATGTTCATTGCCTGTGCCGGTCCCTGAACGCCATAACCGATGACAGCGACTACCTCGTTCTTTAATACTTCCCGTGCTCTGGAAAGAGGAAACTCCTCCCTCGTCACAACTGTCTCAGTTACTCCTCCAAAATCGATTTGTGCCATAATTGTCTATTATTAGATTAGTGTTATTCAGTTAATTATATACCTCAGAAGGTTCATTCCTGGTTCTGCCTGCATCATCCATCTCCTTCAGGTAGGCATTCAGTTCCTTGACCTGGCGGGTAATGGCTATTCTTCCACTCCTGACGAACTGGAGCACCCCACACGGCTCAAGAACGGAAAGGAGCCCGGTAATCTCCTCCTTGCTGCCGCTCTTCTCAACAACGATATACTCAGGCGTCACTTCGAGTATACGTGCATGGTGGAGCCTGACAAGATCGCCAATCATGCTGCCTGACATCAGTCCCCTGGTGGTGACCTTGTAAAGTGCAATCTCCTGGCTTATGATCTCCGGGTTGGTGTGAACGAAAACCTTTATGACGTCAACCAGTTTTTCGATCTGTCTTGCCACCTTATTCACCATGTCAGGCGTAGTTGTGATGACCATTGTAAGCATCTGAACACCTTTGACTGCAGATTCCGAGGCAGTAATGCTTTCTATGTTTATCTGTCTCCTGGTCAGGATAAGCGTTATCCGGCTGAGGATCCCTATATGATCCTCGGTGAAGAGTGATATTGTATATTCCTGTTGCATAATGATTATCTGTATGTTAGTGTTACCTCTGATACTGATGCGCCTGGTTCGACCATCGGGAGGATATTGGCTTCGCGGCTTATTACTGTTTCCAGCAGATAGGGTCCTTCGGCAGCAAGCATCGTAATGATAGCCGCGCGGAGCTCCTCACGGCGCGTCACCCTGTGTGCCGTTATGCCGTATGCGCCAGCCAGGGCAACGAAATCGGGGTTGACCATTTCAGTGGAGGCATACCTGCCGTTGAAGAACATCTCCTGCCATTGGCGCACCATGCCCAGGAAGCTATTGTTAAGGAGCAATATTTTGACAGGGATGCGGTACTGCATGATGGTGCCCAATTCCTGTATAGTCATCTGGAATCCGCCATCGCCGATAAAAGCGACAACCGGTCTGCCGGGGTTCCCCGATGAGGCTCCCAGCGAGGCAGGGAGACCAAAGCCCATTGTGCCCATCCCTCCAGATGTCACCAGTGTGCTCTTCCCGGTGAACCCGTAGTATCTTGCAACCGCCATCTGATGCTGTCCCACGTCAGTGACAATTACTGCATCGCCCTCAGTCAGGTCAGAGACGGTTTTTACCACCTCCCCCATCCGTATCTCACCCTCACCCGGCTCTGTCTCCGGTCTGATAACCTTTTCATATTCAACGCGGTCCAGGATCCTGAACTCCCGTATCCATTTTTCCCTGCTGACCTGGCGCACAAGAGGAATGAGGGCAGCAAGGACCTCACGTGCATCGTTGTTGATCTCGAGATCGACCCGCACGTTCTTGTTAATTTCCGCCTTGTCTATTTCGATATGGATTATCCTGGCATCAGGTGCGTATTTTTTCAGGTTTCCGGTGACCCTGTCATCAAAGCGCATGCCTATGGCAATGATGAGGTCAGCCTGGTTGGTCAGGACATTAGGGGCGTAATTGCCATGCATGCCGAGCATGCCTGCAAATAACCTGTGCTTATTCGGAAAGGCCGGCAGTCCGAGTAGAGTTACTGCAACAGGTATGCCTCCCTTTTCGGCCAGGGCACTCAGTTCGTCAGCAGCACCGGAGAGGATAACCCCGTGTCCTGCCAGTATCAGCGGCTTTTCGGCATGATTGATCATGACAGCCGCCGACTCGATATCCCTCATCTGAAGCGGGATAACGGGGTTATAACTTCTTATATATGTGCATTTCCGGTAATTGTAGCTCAGGCTGGCAAGCTGTGCATCTTTTGAGATGTCAACAAGCACGGGTCCGGGCCGGCCTGACCTGGCGATATAGAAGGCCCGGGCTATTGCATCAGGGATATCCTCCGCCTTCTTGACCTGCGCATTCCATTTTGTCACCGGCATTGATATGCCCAGGATGTCAGTCTCCTGGAAGGCATCAGTGCCAATCAGTCCTGACGTAACCTGGGCCGTAATAAAGACCACGGGTACTGAGTCAAGAAAGGCGTTGGCAATTCCTGTCACGAGGTTTGTTGCTCCTGGTCCTGATGTGGCGAAACATACTCCCGGTCTCCCTGTTACCATGGCATAAGCCTGGGCGGCATGTGCTGCTCCCTGTTCGTGACGGGTGAGGATATGCCTGAGTCTGTCGCTGTAATCGAGCAGCTTATCATAAACCGGCATGATGGCTCCCCCGGGATAGCCGAATATAGTATCAACCCCCTCCTCCATAAGGCACTTTAAAAGCGCTTCAGCTCCCGTGACCTGTGATTCGTCGTTGTTTGTATCCTGCTCTCCGGCAGTTTTAATCTTCTCCTTCATAATCCCTGTTTTATTTTCATATGAGCCTCACTGCCCCCATGTGTGCCGAGCTCACATGAGCTGCATAGGCCTTCAGTGATGATGGAATGACCCTGTTTCTTCCGGCAGGACTGAATGCCAGGTCTCCTTTTCCACTCTCCTGGCGGCGTCTCTCCTCCAGGGTCACTTCATCTTCCATTATTGTGATCTTTCTTTCCGGAATGCTGATCTCAATTATGTCTCCGTCCCGGACAAGGGCTATTGCTCCTCCTGCTGCGGCTTCAGGTGAGACATGCCCTGCAGACAGTCCTGCTGTACCACCCGAAAAGCGGCCATCGGTTATGAGTGCACATTTTTTGTCGAGCCCTTTTGATTTGAGGTAAGAGGTGGGGTAGAGCATCTCCTGCATGCCCGGTCCGCCGCGAGGACCCTCATAGCGTATCACCACCACGTCCCCCTCATTCACTTTCCCGTTCAGTATTCCACTGACAGCGTCGTCCTGTGAGTTAAAGGTTACTGCCTTTCCGGTGAAGCTGAACATTGAGCTGTCTATGCCGGCAGTCTTCACTATGCATCCCTGAGGTGCCAGGTTGCCGTAGAGTACAGCCAGTCCGCCGTCAGTATTGTATGGATGAAGGGTATCTCTTATGGCACCGCTGACCCTGTCGGTATCGTGGGAGGGGTATTGCCGTGATGTTGTGCCGCCCTGAGTGCTCCTGACTCCTCCCGGGGCGCTCAAAAAGAGCTGCTGAGCCTGTGGCAGGACTGTCGGCCTGATTATATCCCACTGGTCAATAGCCTGGCCGAGGGACGGGTAGTCAATTCTTTTCACAGAACAGTTGAGCAATCCGGCACGTTCCAGTTCGCCCAGGATGGCAAAGACGCCGCCGGCACGGTTTATATCTTCAATATGGAAGGAGGAGGAGGGGGAGACCCTGCAGATGTTGGGCACCCTGCGTGAGAGTTCATCAATATCTTTCATTGTGAAATCCACTCCTGCCTCATGGGCTATGGCAAGGAGGTGAAGCACGGTATTTGTGGACCCTCCCATTGCTATGTCGAGTGACATTGCATTGATGAAGGCAGCTCTCGAAGCTATTGCTCGTGGCAGCACCGATTCGTCGCCTTCATCATAATATCTCAAAGCAAGGTCAGTTATCAGCTGTGCTGCCCTGGTGAATAGACTCGTCCTGTTGGTGTGGGTGGCCATCACGGTGCCGTTTCCCGGAAGGGCGAGGCCAAGAGCCTCGGCAAGACAGTTCATAGAGTTGGCGGTGAACATGCCGGAGCAGGAGCCGCAGGTGGGGCAGGCTGACTTTTCTATCTCCATGAGACGGTCATCCGATACGCTGTCTTCAGCCGCGGCTACCATGGCGTCAATGAGATCAACGGCCTTCCCGCCGGCCCTTCCTGCCTCCATTGGGCCGCCCGAGACAAATATTGCCGGAATGTTAAGGCGCATGGCGGCCATCATCATCCCAGGAGTGATCTTGTCACAGTTGCTTATACATATCATTGCATCGGCACAATGGGCATTGCAGACATACTCGACACTGTCGGCAATCAGTTCGCGTGACGGAAGTGAATAGAGCATGCCGGTGTGTCCCATGGCTATCCCGTCATCAATTGCAATTGTATTGAACTCGGCAGCGAACATGCCACGGCTTTCGATCACTTTCTTTATGACCTGGCCGGTCTCATGCAGGTGTACATGGCCCGGAACGAACTGAGAGAATGAATTGACGATTGCAATGACCGGCTTTCCGAACTGTTCTTCGTTCATGCCGTTGGCTCTCCAGAGGCTTCTGGCCCCTGCCATCGTCCTGCCCGTCATTGTGCGTGCGCTCCTGAGTTCTCTCTTCATTGCTGCCAGGTTAAAAAAAAAGCTCCCCGGTTTTCCGGGAAGCTTTCGTATACTTTTACTCTTAACTATATATTACTCCCCGATCATGCGCTCGTAGCGATAATAAGAATGAGGGCAATAATATTTAGCGACAGATAATTCATCTCGTTTTTATGAATGGCAAAAATAATAACAATTTCATAAAATCAAATAAAAGCATGATTTATTTAAATTTTATTAATTGTTTAATACCTTATTATAATGGCGCAATGCATAATTATTTAATTATTTTCAAAACGCCCGGCTCCCTGCCCACTCTTATGAAGGCTTTGATGGCCCGGTCAAGCTGTTCAGTTTTATGCGTTACGTTAAGCAGCACCAGGATGAGTGCATGTTTCTATTCTGGTGTTCTCTGTCAGCCCGGGCTGTAGCAAAAAATTAATTTTTAGAGTAATACTGAAGAAAGTGTTCCTTGGCAAACCTGGTAAACTTTCCCGGTTGAAGCAAACCCAGGAGCAATTCTATCTCTGGTTTGCCCCGGGCCTCACGAAGCACCTCGTAATTTCCCTTGCTGTGAAGATAGACAGTTCTTTCCAGGCCCGGGATAACCGGTGGTGCCTGAAAGCTGAGGCAGGCCTCGTTATTGATAAAGGGTTGTATAAGATAGCGGTCATCATCACGTTCAAGGAGGGAGGTGACATCTTGCCCTGTTTCATCTGTTGCCTTTTCAAGTGGCACAACAGTTTTCAGGGGCTCCTTTTCCGAAGTGAAATCCATCCCGGCAAAATCTATGTCCCAGAAGAGGACCCCTGATACAAGCTTGATATTTACCCTGTCGCCGCTTATTCCATCGAGATCAATCTTCATCACATCCTTTTTATCAGTCACAGGACCCGGCACATTGAAGTAATCGACAAACTCAAGTCCGGTATCTTTTTCAATCCATACCGCAAGCGGTATCCCCTGTTCAAGAGTCCATTGGATAAGCTCTTCACGGGTCCTCCTGTTTCTTCTCTCCTTCCATTCATCATGTCTTGTGCCGAACATGTCTGAGAGCCTCCCGAACATGTAATCAAGCCACATCGTGTTTTTTCCGGACAACACAAGCTTTCCGTAAGCACAGTTCTCAGGTTTTTCAAATGAGAGTGCAATGGTGTCAAAAACAAGATTATCGTTAAGGATATCGCTCAGATATCTTTCATCATCACAGGACGAGAGTTCTGAGAGTATCGACTTACCGTAAGCGTTTGAGGCAGAAAGAGGGCTCCTGATTCCGCAGACCGGATGAGCTATCCCGTACTTATCTGCAATAATCTCACAATTAACAGGATGATCATAAATATAGAGTTCGGCCAGGTTGGTATTCTGGATCTCCTTTATCTCATTTGTGATCCTGATCTTGTATCGGTCATTAACCGGAGTGATCGACTTCAGTCTGAGATAATCATCCCTTTCCATGGGGGTTGCTGTAGCTCCGCTGTAGATCTCTCCTTCGAAGTTGATATCGGCGGCATCTTCGCTGTAAACAAAAGGGCACGATAAACCTTTGGTCAGCAATGTAATAATGGCAACTGTCCAAAAAGCTCCTGAGGCTGTTCCTGCGACAGCAGTTAGTGTTTTCCCGGTATTAACCGTGTATATCTCTGCTTTTGCGATGTTTGCAACGGGCACACTGATAATATTGCCATTAATCCTGATCGCTGAATCCGGGGCTATATACAAATGCATTAACTGACCTTTTACAGGTTTCAAAGTCGAATCCGAGATAATGCCCGTGAAAATACCGTCAGCAAGGGTTGTCCCGGAAACCTGGAATAATGAGTTTGCTCCATGGATAAAATAGTGTGTCCTTTCGGCATATTCTATCTCACTTCCCGGGATACCGGTAAGAGTGCGGCAACCCGAGAATTGAATTAAAACAAGGACTGACAGGACCGATGCCACGATCTTCTGGATGATATTGAGGTCTCTCATTGCGATCTGTTTTATGCTATGGATCTGAACTGCTTTATTTGCATGACCCGGGCAACTATTTCAGGAATATTTTTTTATTAGTAAAACAGGCTGGCAATCAGTATTGCCAATAAATAGATTGTCGATGCCCAGATAATTCCTGAACCGATAGATTCACCGGGTCTTAAATCAAAATAGTCAGCCTTAGCGATATTTGCAATTGGTAATGTAATGGTTTCACCTTCCACCGTGACAGCATTTAAGGGGGCCACATAAAGATGCGCGCTGGTTCCCTTTTTAATCCTAGACTCACCGGAGCTGATATGGCCGGTCAGCAGACCATCTGTTACCGAATAACTGTCGACAGTCCATAAAAAGTCGTCAGCATGCACAACCAGGATATTTCTATGAGGAGGGATGTTGTTTACGGATACTGACTTCAGGGTGTAGCAGCCCGTCATGATCAGACAGGTTAATAGAAACATTACGGGTTTGAGTGCCTTACGCAAGTTCAACGTTTGTAACATTTCAACGATATTTCAGTAAATATAAGAAAACTGTTGAAAAAAGCAAGAAAAAAGGGGAGAATCTAAAGATATCGCCCCTTGTTGAGTTATATTTTTAATACTGTTTCAGGCCTGTTTCAATACCCCCAGTTCGATTCCGACCTTTGTGAAGGCTGTGATGGCCCGGTTAAGGTGTTCAGTCTCGTGGGCAGCGGAGAGTTGCACCCTGATGCGGGCCTGATCCCGGGGAACCACAGGGAAGTAGAAACCTGTGACATAGATTCCCTCAACAAGCAGCCTGGCAGCCATCTCCTGTGAGAGCCTGGCATCATAGAGCATCACGGCGCATATGGCTGACTGTGTTGGCTTGATATCGAATCCGGCCTTCAGCATCCGCTCCATAAAGTATTTCGTGTTGTGATGAAGCTTGTCCTGCAGTTCATTGGTCTCGGTCATCATCTCCACCATTTTTATCCCTGCCGCGGCCACCAGTGGTGGGATGGAGTTTGAGAACAGGTAGGGCCTTGAGCGCTGGCGGAGCATCTCTATGATCTCCTTCTTTCCTGTGGTGAACCCGCCGATGGCTCCGCCGAAGGCCTTGCCAAGAGTCCCGGTGATGATCTCGATCTTCCCCTTGAGGTTATAGAGCTCTGTAATGCCACGGCCTGTCTCGCCGACAACACCGGCAGAGTGAGACTCGTCGACCATTACCATGGCGTTGTACCTGGTGGCCAGCTCATAGATTTTGTCAAGCGGGGGCACATTGCCGTCCATGGAGAAGACACCGTCAGTGACTATCAGCCTGAAGCGCTGCTCCTGTGCCAGTTGCAGCTGGTTTTCAAGGTCTTCCATATCGGCATTCTCATAGCGGTAACGCTGCGCCTTGCTGAGACGTACTCCGTCAATTATAGATGCATGGTTGAGGGAGTCGGAGATTATAGCATCTTCACTTGTAAGAAGAGGCTCAAAAACACCTCCGTTGGCATCGAAGCAGGCGGCATATAGAATGGTGTCTTCTGTCCCAAAGAACTCAGCAAGCTTACGTTCCAGCTCCTTATGCAGATCACCGGTACCACAAATGAAGCGAACAGACGACATTCCGTATCCGTGCGTATCAAGGGCTCTTTTTGCGGCCTCAACAAGTTGTTTACTGGCTGAAAGTCCAAGATAGTTATTGGCGCAGAAATTAAGCACTGTCTGCCCGGTATCAAGTGTTATCTCCGAACCCTGAGGTGAGACAATGATACGTTCGTTCTTGTAAAGACCGGCTTCCTTTATCTCCCGGATCTGTGACCTGAGATAATCCTGGTATTGATTGTACATCTGCGTGAATATTCACTTAAAACGGATGCAAAGATGGTGTTTTGAAGTGATTATTCAATGATGATAATCATCTCTTGCGGAGGAAAACCGCACAGATTTACTTATGAAATACGGATTGTTACGATCCGAATTTTTCGATGATCTGGTCTTTCGTAAGTCCCAGGATTCCCTGTTTTTTACCCACCTTGATGAATTTCTCAAGGGCGGTTTCCAGGTGGTGCTTCTCATGGCCGGCGGATATCTGGGTTCGTATCCTTGCCTGGCCATTGGGCACAACGGGGAAGAAGAAGCCTATAGCATAAATACCCTCGTTGTACAGTTCCCTGGAGAACTCCTGTGAGAGTTTGGCATTAAAGAGCATAACGGGAACAATAGGGGTATTTCCATCCTTAAGGATAAATCCCGCATCTGTCAGTCCTGCCCTCCAGAAGGCTGCGTTCTTCTCAAGCTTGTCACGTCTTTCCGTGCTGGCTGAAAGGATATCAAAAACTTTCAGTACCCCGGATACAATTACAGGTGCAATTGTATTTGAGAAGAGGTATGGGCGTGCCTTCTGCCTGCACATTGCGACTATCTCCTTCCTGCCTGAGACACATCCTCCCGATGCTCCGCCCATGGCTTTGCCGAAGGTTGTGGTGATTATGTCAATCTTACCCATGACATTGCAGAATTCATGAGTTCCGCGACCTGTTTTGCCAATGAAACCTGTAGCATGGGAGTCATCTACAAGCAAGAGGGCGTCGTATTTCTCGCATAGCCTGACCATCTCATCGAGCCTGGCCGTGTCGCCATCCATCGAGAAGACCCCGTCAGTGATCACCAGTTTAAGCCGTTTGTCAGAGTGAAGCAGGAGTTTCTCTTCAAGGTGTTCCATGCTGGAGTGCTTGAAGGTGTCATGCTGGGCGCTGCAGAGTCTCATACCGTCAATGATTGAGGCATGTACCAGACGGTCTGAGATCATGATGTCTTCACTGGTAAGTATCGCCTCAAAAACACCTGCATTGGCATCCATGCATGAGGGGAACAGTATTGTGTCTTCAGTGCCCAGGAATTCAGTCACCCTGTTTTCCAGTTCCCTGTGAATATCCTGCGTCCCGCAGATAAAACGGACAGAGGACATTCCGTACCCCCTTGACTCAAGGCCGTCATGAGCAGCCCTGATAACCTCAGGGTGACTTGACAGGCCGAGGTAGTTATTGGAACACATGTTAATGACCTTCTTCAGGTCTGAGCCTGAAGGAAACTCAACCTCGATATCGGCGGCCTGGGAGCTGTGGATGAAGCGTTCCTCCTTAAAGATCCCGGCGTTTCGGATATCTGTCAGCTGCGACAGATAGAGGTTCCTTGTTTTTTCAGAGTAACTCATGATGAGGGCGATTTATTTGTTTAAGTACTGATTTACCAGTGCCACAATATTATTAACGCTGTCAAAGGCCTCAGGTGTGGCTTTACTTGGAGGAATTTTGATTTTGAATTTGTTCTCCAGGAAAACGAGAAGTGAGACCATTGAAAATGAGTCAACATAACCGCTTGAAATAAGAGGTGTCTCATTTGTTATCGTTACGTCATCATCATCAATATATTCCTTAATAACATACTTCAGGATCATCTCCTTCATCTCATTCAGATTATTTTCTTCCATAACAGAGTCATTTTAAGGTTTATATATAATTAACTATCAGTGCTTAGACCGCCAGACCGTCCCGACGCTACGGTCGGGATCTCCGCTTTCGCTCCGACAGGACTGCAGGGCTGCAAGACAATCTGACTTTCTCAGTCATTTTCCAGTGTTGAAATGTCTCCTATCTCCTCTCCCCACTCCCTTGCATGAAGCACTCTTCTCATGATCTTTCCGCTGCGTGTCTTTGGCAGGCTATCCAGGAATTCCACTGCCTGAGGCATTGCCAGGGGAGAGAGCTTTTTGCGGATGAAGTTCATTATCTCAAGTTCAAGGTCAGGGCTGGCAGTAAATCCAGGTTTGAGGGTTATGAAGGCTTTTACAACCTCCATGTTAATTTCATCTGGTTTTGAAGTGACGGCAGATTCACCAACTGCAGGATGCTCGAGCAGTGCCGATTCAACCTCGAACGGGCTCACCAGGTGCCCCCCGGTATTAATTACATCATCATCACGGCCGATGAACCAGTAGTAGCCCTCATTATCAATGCTTGACCTGTCGCCCGACAGATACCAACCGTTCACGAACTTTTCCCTGTATTTTTCCTCATTCCTCCAGTATGTCCGCATCATGGCGGGCCAGCCCGGCCTGAATGCTATCAATCCGGCTTTTCCGGGCTCATTAATCGGGGTGTAGGTAACAGGGTCAAGCACTGCCCCGGTAATTCCAGGGAAGGTCTTGCCCATGGAGCCGGGCTTTATCTTCATTCCCGGAAAGTTGGTGATCATTATCGATCCCGTTTCCGTCTGCCAGAATGTATCATGGAATTGTTTACCGAATACCCTCCCCGACCAGATTACCGCTTCTGAATTGAGAGGTTCGCCTACACTTGCCAGGTGACGGAGTGATGTGAGATCAAACTCATTCACAAGGGCATCCCCGGCCTTCATAAGTGATCTAATGGCGGTTGGAGCGGAGTACCATACTGTAACCCTGTGTTTCTCAATGAATCGATACCATGCCTGGGCGGAAAAACCCGCATCGAGTACACACTGAGTAACCCCGAGGCTCCACGGCCCGATTATTCCGTACGAGGTACCGGTTACCCAGCCGGGGTCGGCGGTGCACCAGTAAATATCATCATCTTGCAGGTCAAGAACCCACTTTGTGGTCAAATACTGTGAAATAATAGAATAATGGACATGCTTTACCCCTTTGGGTTGGCCTGTTGTACCGGAGGTGTAATGAAGTACAGAAGGGGTCTCTCCACGGGTAGGGCAGACTTCAAATTTCTCGACAGGCTCAGCATTCTCAAGGCTGAAGAGAATTTCTCCGGGTTCGAGCTCGGAGGGTTTTACGTTGTCAACAATGATTACAAATTCAAGGTCTGGAAGTGACGAGCGGATCTTCCTGACCTTGGAAAGGTGTTTCTTCTGTGTTATGACAGCCTTTGTCCCTGCATTTTCAAGCCTCACGAAAAGAGATTCATCCCCGAATGCGGAAAAGAGAGGCTGAACGACGGCGCCGATCTTCAGTATTCCCAGGAATGAAAGATACAATTCAGGAATCCTGTCCATGAAAAGGCAGATCCTGTCTCCTTCGGAGATACCCTGGCTGCGAAGAAATGTACCAATAGTGTTTCCGGCAAGCCTGAGGTCATTGAATGTGTAACTCTTTTCAGTGCCCCCGAATCCTTCATAAAAAAGGGCAATCTTCCCGGCACTGCCCTTCAGGCATATCCTGTCAGAACAGTGCCAACCTATATTTATTATGTCTCCGGGATTGTATTCAAGCTCTTTTTCTGCATTGGACCAGCTGAAGCCTTTGGTCAGTTCGTCATACGATGGATGCTCGGACATAGATGTCAGGTATAATATTACATGATGACATCAAGTTAAAACTAATTTATATAATAGCAATTATAGACAGGGAAATTATGTCGAAAGTCCGTAAAGTCGAAAGTCGAAAGTCAGGAGAGGGTTTTTATAAGGCCTGAGAGTAGCCTTGATACTTCAGTGAAAGACTCCATTAATTCATTAAATGCTTCGTTATCAATGTAGTTTAAATCAATAGCAAGGTAGAGCATTGATCTGACTTCTCCCGATTACCCTTTGGCTATAAAAAGAAAGTGCTTAAATTCTTTATCTGAGTCCCTTTCAAATCCTTCAGCAATATTATTCATTACTGAAGCAGATGCCCGGGATATCTGATCTCTGAAACTGAAGTCCCTGTTATCTTTGAAAAGAAAGTATAATCTTAAGGTCAGGACTTTCGCTTTCTGCCATGCTATAATATCCTCAAACCTGTTAATCTTCATTTTCTATTTCATTTACTATAAAGACTTTACGGATTTCGACTTTACGGGCTTTTGACTTTACGGACTTTTTCAATCCCAGCTCAAGATGACCTTGCCGCAGTTACCCTCCTCCATTACGTCAAATCCTTTCTGGAAGTCGTCAATATTGAAACGGTGCGTTATAATAGGGTCAAGATTGATGCCCCCTATAATCATCATCTGCATTTTATACCATGTCTCCCACATCTCACGGCCATATATACCCTTAAGAGTCAGTGCCTTGAATATGATGTCACTCCAGGGTACCTCGAAGTTTGACGGAAGAATCCCCAGGAGGGCGATATTGGAACCGTTGTACATGTTTGCGATCATCTCGCGGAAAGCGGCCGGAGATCCCGACATCTCCAGCCCTACGTCGAAGCCCTTCATGTGAAGGGGTTCCAGTACGTCATGAATCTTTTCACCTTTTTTGGGATTGACTACCATGGTGGCTCCCATCTTCCTTGCGAGCTCAAGCCGGTAGTCACTCAGGTCGGTGGCCACCACATTGCGTGCCCCGGCGAACCTGGCGATGGCAACTGCCATGCTGCCTATCAGTCCTGACCCTGTGATCAGCACATCCTCGCCCAGCAGGGGGAATGCCAGGGCAGTATGGGTTGCATTTCCGAACGGGTCCATGATGGCTGCCCATTCGTCGGGTATACGGCTGTCAAGGAGCACCACATTCCGTGCCGGCACCTTTACATATTCAGCAAAGGAGCCGTCGATATGCACCCCTATCCCAACAGTGTTCTCGCATACATGCTCCCTGCCCCGCCGGCAGTTGCGGCATGTGCCGCAGAAGAGATGCCCTTCACCGGTTACCCTGTCACCTACCTTCACATTGGTGACACCGGGTCCTGCCTTATCAACGAATCCCATATACTCATGGCCGATTGTCATGGGCACCCTGATGGTCTTCTGCGCCCAATCGTTCCACTCATAGATATGCAGGTCGGTTCCGCAGATGGCTGATTTTTTGACCCTGATTATGACATCATTGTAGCCTGGCTCCGGGACCGGTACCTCCTGCATCCATAATCCCTTGGCAGCCTTGGCCTTGACGAGAGCTTTCATCTTGTTCATTCCGGCTGATGATTAAAACGTTATGTTGTAAATGTAATACAAATACAATTTTAAAAATATGATTTTTACCATGAGAGTAACAGGCAAATTGCCCGTCGCCACATTATCTTTATCTTTGCCGTGCATCGGAACGACAGACAGATTGCACGACGCTGCAAAGGAACTGTTTCCACATTCATCAAACACGCAAGAAATGACAGAGAGAAAAATCAGGGTGCGTTTTGCTCCCAGTCCTACCGGGCCCCTTCATATCGGAGGAGTACGCACCGCCCTTTATAATTACCTGTTTGCAAAGCACAACGGAGGGACCTTTATTTTGCGCATTGAGGACACTGACCAGGCCCGCTATGTTGATGGTGC
>JBFYPM010000082.1:0-3431 GCA_041303295.1 Bacteroidales bacterium | reverse complement strand
AGGTCAAACGGAGGGTATTCTTCGGATCATTTCGGAGCCCAAATACGGAGAGGTACTTGGTGTTCAGATCATTGCCCATAACGCCACAGACCTCATCAGTGAGGCAGCGGCATACATGGCCGTTGAGAGCACTGTATGGGATGTGGCACATACAATGCATGCCCACCCGACAATCTCGGAGGTCTTCCTTGAGGCTGGTGCCGATGCCGTGGGCAAGCCTGTTCATAAAGCCTGATAATGTTGACGCATGCCTGTTGAGGTGAGACCATATGACCTTCCCGATGCCGCCATCTTCGGAGGAACGGGTGATGACATGCTCGTCTGGCAGCCTGCGGAGACGGTCATCGTTCTGGGCCAGAGCAACACCCCGGAGAGATCACTGATAACGAAAAATGTATTGTCCGACGGTATACAGGTGACCAAACGTCCGACCGGCGGCGAGGCAGTCATACTGACACCGCAGATGGCAGTTATTACAGTTGCCCGTGAATTCCGGGAGATGGCACGTTCAAAGGATTTTTTCATAGTGGTCAACGGGATGATCCTTGACCTGCTTTCTGACTTAGGAGTCAAAAATTACGGTACCAGGGGGATTTCGGACATCACAATCGGGCACAGGAAGATTCTTGGTTCATCAATGCACCGACGCGAGAATCGTCTGGTCTATCATGGTGTACTCAATCTGGCCGGTGACCCAACAATCTTCGGGAGGTACCTCAGCCACCCGTCACGTGAGCCCGATTACCGTCAGTACCGCCCCCATAATGAGTTTGTTACCTCGCTCAAAAACGAGGGTTACAATATTAAATACAGCGACATAGCCTGCATGCTCAAAGCAATCCCCTCCGGATCCCGGACCTCCTTCCCGATGACAACATGACTGCTATTGATAAAGATGTCTCATAATGACAATTTTTGAATAATTTCACATGTCATTATAAACACTCCCACACGATGGCCACATCTGAGTTTTACCACATCACATCAGGCGGCAGCCTCGAAAAAATAAGTACATTCGCCGGAGCCGTCAGCGCATTGAATAACGATGGCTATGTCTGGTTCAACTACTTAAAAGCTTCGCGCGAAGACCTTGCTGAACTTATCGAACCCCTTGGCCTACATCCTCTGTCACTTGAGGATTGTACCGATGAGAACCAGGTCCCGAAGCTGGATGAATTTCCAAACTACGCCTTCATAGTTTTTAACGCACTGCGATATGAACAGGAAGAACTGATGTCAGATGAGATTGATCTGTTCATTGGTGAAAAATACCTGCTGACAGTGAGCGGATACTCAGAGGCAACAAAGTACCCGATTGAAGGGATAAAGGAGGTCCTTGAGAGGAACATCGCGGCCGTAAAGCGCGGTCCGGCATGGCTGATGCATATCATACTTGATTTTGTTGTTGACCAGATGGCCGACACAGTAGATAAGGCAGAAGCAGATATTGACCGCGCAGAGGAGGCAATACTTGCATCTCCCTCCGCATTTGATCCCGCCATGCTGACCTACCTTCGCCGGAACCTGCTGAGCCTGCGCAAGAGTCTGTTTCACGAACGCGAGATTCTGATAAAGATCAGCCGCAACGATTGCGAATGGGTACCTGAGAAGGCTTCAGTGCACTACCGCGACATCTTTGACCACCTGTCAAATTTTCTCGAGATGACGGAGAGCCATCGTGATAATGTCACAAGCCTGATGGAACTCTATGCCTCAATGCTTAACAACCAGATGGCGCGCGACTCAAACCAGACCAACGCTACCGTCAGACGACTGACACTGATAACAACCATCTTCATGCCACTGACACTGTTGGCCGGAATCTTCGGTATGAGTGAATGGACCGTGATGACGGGTGGCGAGTCGAACCTCCGGCACTCTTACCCAATCTTTGCAGCCATAATGGTTGTCATCGGACTGGCCAATTTCCTGTTTATCCGATGGCTTGAGCGCCGGGACTGGAAGAAATTTCTTTAGTATCTTCTTGCTAGCCGGCGAATCCCGATTTATTCATTATCTCCTGAACCATCTTAGTGGTGGTCCGGAAGTCTATCTTCCCGGTACTCATCATCGGTAATTCACTGATAACAACAAACTCCCTGGGAAGTGCAATGCTCGGGAGCTCATTCATCATCCTCCTGAGTATTTCAGTCTTATGAACCTCTGCAGAAACTGAGGCCACAATGTATGACCCCTTCTTTTCGTCCGGTATCTCAACAACGCAGCATGATACACCTTCAGGAAGCAACTTCTCCAGAATATTTTCAACCTTGACCAGAGAGATCATCTCCCCTCCCACCTTGGCAAATCTTTTAAAGCGACCGGCATGCCACAGATAGCCATCCTCATCAAAATAACCCATGTCACCGGTATTGTACCAGCCATCAACAAGAACCTCAGATGTAAGCACCGGATCTTCATAGTATCCCTTCATTACCAGGTCACCCTTAACCATTATTTTCCCTACCTCGCGGGTTTTACAGGGTTCACCAGTCTCAAAATTCTCAATTCTGACCTCAGCACCCGGAATAACCTTGCCGGTACTTCCCGGCCTGTTGAACTCCAGTGAGTTGACAGATATTACAGGCGATGTCTCCGTGGCTCCATAGCCTTCAAGTAAAGTGACCCCATGCTTCTTCATGAACCCGTCTCTTAGAGTATCAGGACACTTGTCGGCTCCCGCAACCATCAGCCTTAGCGTTTTAAAGTCACCGGGCTCAGATTTACTGAGATACCCCCAAAAGAAACTCGGGGTGCCAACCATAATTGTTGGTTTTTCCTCGCGGGCAATCTTGCTTATTGTCTGAAAATCAAGGGGATTAGCATATGAAACCATTGTCATGCCGTGGTAGAAGACCACCCAGAGATTTACCGTCAGCCCGAAGATATGATAGAAAACAAGGTTAGCCAGCAGTACATCCGATTCGGATATATGTACATAATTGCTGAAGTTTTCAATATTGGATGCAAGATTCCTGTGAGTCAGCTGTACTGCTTTCGGATCCTTCTCACTTCCGCTGGTAAACAGTATAGCAGCAGTGTCATTTTCATTGCCGCTGTGAATTGAGTTCAGGATCATGCCAACAGGCAGTTTAGTCATCAGGGCAGCCTTTAACTTGTCGGCTGTTGATACACTCGCCATTATGTCCTCAATCAGTACCATGCCTTCAACCAGGGGACAGTTGATCTTTTCAAGCAGGGCTTTCGATGTAATGATTGTTTTAAATTTACACTTTTTCTGCGCATATCTGGCGTTGGCTTCGGCACCCGTTGAATAGTTAATCAAAACGGGTATCCTCCCGCTCATCAGTGCTCCAACATTTGCCAGTGCAGCACCGGCCGATGTGGGGATCATTATTCCAATGAAGCCCTTGTCATATTTCTTAAATTTGGAGCTCAGAATGAGAGCCCCGATAAGTGCCCTGGAGTAG
>JBFYPM010000081.1:0-4462 GCA_041303295.1 Bacteroidales bacterium | reverse complement strand
AAAAAGGCTTAGCTCCGCCTGGTGGCGGAACTAAACCTGTAAACCCGGTAATCAGGTATAACTTATTTAAGTTCAACTTCAGCTCCTGATTCTTCCAATGTTTTCTTAATGTTCTCTGCCTCTTCCTTGGATACGCCTTCTTTCACGGCACCGGGAGCGGCATCAACAACAGCTTTTGCTTCTTTCAGGCCAAGGCCGGTAAGATCTTTCACCAGCTTGACGATCTGAAGCTTCTGGCCGCCTGCACTTTTAAGGATGACATCGAATGAGGTCTTCTCGGCTACCACCGGAGCGTCATTGCCTGCTGAGGGTGCTGCAACTGCGACTGCCGCTGCTGCGGGCTCAATGCCATACTCGTCTTTCAGTATTTTAGCAAGCTCGTTAACCTCTTTCACGGTTAAGTTCACCAACTCTTCTGCAAATTTCTTAAGATCTGCCATTTTTATAGGAATTTTTTAATTTGATTAACTAATGATTATTACTTCTTTGACAGTGTTTCCAGAACACCGTGAATTGTTGAACCGCCTGACTGCAGCGCGGAGATGACATTCTTCGCGGGCGACTGCAGAAGCATGATGATATCGCCGATGAGTTCCTCTCTTGACTTGAGAGCCACGAGGGTCTCAAGAAGGTTGTCACCAACATATACTGACTCTTCTATATAAGCGCCTTTAATCAGGGGTTTAGGATGCGATTTGCGGAAATCCCTGATCATCTTGGCAGGTGTGTTTCCGTTGTTCGAGAACATTACAGCAGTTGAGCCCTTCAGCACGGGGAATAATTCTCCGCACTCAAGTCCCGCCTGCTCCAGGGCTCTCTTCAGGAGGGTGTTTTTTACGACAACCAGTTTTATCTGGTTCTCAAAACACTTCCTTCTGAGATCACTGGTGTCAGCAGCATTGAGCTGTGCAGTGTCAGTCAGGTAAAAGTGACTGTACTCCTTCAGGGTACCAGCCAGGCTGTTTATGATATCGGTTTTTTCGTCTCTTCTCATAATCTCTCTGAATTTTCTGTTTCAGTTAAACATCAAGGCTCTTTGGATCAACTTTCAGTCCGGGGCTCATCGTACTTGACAGGAATATACTTCTTACGTATGTTCCTTTAGCCGATGACGGTTTGAGTTTGTTGATCATAAAGAGAAATTCCCTTGCGTTTTCAACGATCTTATGAGGTTCAAAGGATACTTTTCCGATGGAAGCATGGACAATTCCGGCTTTATCTACTTTAAAGTCGATTTTGCCCTGCTTAACCTCCTTGACAGCCTTACTGATCTCCATGGTCACCGTTCCGCTTTTAGGGTTCGGCATGAGACCACGGGGACCAAGTATACGTCCCAACTGACCTATCTTACCCATCACTGAGGGCATGGTAATAATGACATCAACATCTGTCCAGCCTGCCTTGATCTTCTCAACCCACTCATCCAATCCCACATGATCGGCTCCGGCCTCTTTTGCTTCAGCCTCTTTGTCTGGGGTGACCAGGGCAAGAACCCTGACCTCCTTACCTGTTCCGTGAGGAAGGGAGACGACCCCGCGAACCATCTGGTTCGATTTGCGGGGGTCAATTCCCAGCCTGACGTCAAGGTCAACCGAGGCATCAAACTTCGTTGATGTGATATCTTTTACCAATGCTGCCGCTTCTGACAAAGTATAGAGTCTGCCCTGCTCGATTTTCTCGAGGGCAAACTTCTGATTCTTGGTAAGCTTAGCCATTTCTATTCACTTAGTTAGTTATTTACCGGGGAATGCACCTGTGACGGTGATACCCATACTTCTGGCCGTGCCAGCCACCATCTTCATCGCGGATTCGAGGGTAAAGCAGTTTAAATCCTGCATTTTATCCTCTGCAATAGTCTTTACCTGGGTCCACGATATTGATGCCACCTTATTGCGGTTGGGCTCTGGTGAGCCTTTCTTCACTTTGGTAGCCTCAATAATCTGAACGGCAACAGGAGGGGTCTTTGTGACAAACTCAAAAGATTTGTCGTTATAGACGGTGATTATCACCGGTATGACCTTCCCTGCCTTGTCCTGTGTACGGGCATTGAACTGTTTGCAAAACTCCATGATATTCACACCTTTGGAACCCAAAGCGGGACCTACGGGTGGAGATGGATTGGCTGCTCCGCCTTTAATCTGTAATTTGATTAATCCAGCAACTTCTTTTGCCATAATTAAAAATTTGCATTGTTTATAGCGAGAGCATGACGGCCGCTTAAGGAAGCATTATAATTCACGGCTGTCAATTTCCTTAATTCCTAACTTTCTTTCTCTACCTGCATGAAGCTCAGCTCGAGCGGGGTCTTGCGTCCGAAGATCTTGACCATCACTTTCAGCTTACGCTTCTCTTCATTGACCTCTTCAATAACTCCTGAGAAGCTGTTGAATGGGCCGTCTATTACTTTTACCGTCTCGCCCACGACGAACGGAACGTTGAGTTCCTCTTCGCTGGCTGCCAGTTCATCTACTTTTCCGAGGATACGGTTGATCTCTGCCTTCCGTATCGGTGTCGGTTCGCCCGACTGCGTCCCCAGAAATCCGAGGACGTTGGGTACATTGCGCAATACGTGTGGAACCTCACCCACCAGAGCGGCCTCTACAATGACGTAACCGGGAAAGAATGTGCGCTCTTTGCTCACCTTTTTGCCTGCCCGGATCTGGTAGACTTTCTCCGTAGGTATCAGCACCTGGGTGATAAAATCCTGCAGTTTAAGGCGTACAATCTCATTCTCAAGATATTCCTTGACCTTCTTCTCCTTGCCGCCTATAGCCCTGAGCACATACCACTTCTTAACGTTTTCACTCATCTGTGACCGTTATGATTTTAATATAAGAACCCATAAAGCAGGCCCATGGCCTTGTCAAAGAAGAAATCCATTGCCCAGATTACAAGGGCGAGGATGACGGAAGTGACAAGGACAAGAGTGGCGCTTCCCTGGAGCTCGCTCCATGTTGGCCACGTCACCTTGTGCATGAGCTCGTTATATGATTCTTTAAAATAAGTAGCTATCTTCATAATTAATACTCCGATTTTGCACGGGAGGAGAGACTCGAACTCCCGACACCTGGTTTTGGAGACCAGTGCTCTACCAACTGAGCTACACCCGTGTACATTTTGATGGTAACCGCACGCCTGCGCGCACGGTTACCATATATATATATATTTAATAGGCCTTAGCTGATGATATCAACAACCGCGCCTGCACCAACTGTACGGCCACCTTCGCGGATAGCGAAACGGAGACCCTTATTGATTGCAACCGGGTAGATGAGCTCAACGGTTATGGTTACGTTGTCACCCGGCATCACCATCTCTGTCCCTTCGGGGAGCTGAATCTCGCCTGTAATGTCAAGGGTACGGATATAGAACTGTGGGCGATAATTGTTGTGGAACGGGGTGTGACGACCGCCTTCCTCTTTCTTCAGAACATAAACCTCAGCCTTGAACTTGGTATGGGGTGTTATTGAACCCGGTTTGGCAAGAACATGACCTCTCTTGATCTCTTTCTTGTCAACGCCGCGGAGGAGCAGACCAACGTTGTCACCTGCTTCGCCCTGATCGAGGATCTTGCGGAACATCTCAACGCCTGTACATACTGACTTGCGTTTTTCTGCACCGAGGCCCACTATCTCAAGCTCGTCGCCTGTATGAACCATCCCGGTTTCGATACGGCCTGTTGCAACTGTGCCGCGTCCGGTTATTGAGAATACGTCTTCAACCGGCATGAGGAAAGGCTTTTCATTCTCACGGGGAGGAATCGGAATAAATGAGTCCACTGCATCCATCAATTCCATGACCTTCTCTTCCCATTTGGGTTCGTGGTTCATGGCACCGAGGGCGGAGCCGCGGATAACGGGAGCGTTGTCACCGTCGAACTTATAGAATGTAAGGAGATCACGAACCTCCATTTCAACGAGATCAATAAGCTCTTCATCATCGACAAGGTCAACCTTGTTGAGGAAGACAACGATCCTCGGCACGTTCACCTGGCGTGCCAGGAGGATATGCTCGCGTGTCTGTGGCATCGGGCCGTCTGTAGCGGCAACAACGATGATGGCACCGTCCATCTGGGCAGCACCCGTAACCATGTTCTTAACATAGTCGGCGTGACCCGGGCAGTCAACATGCGCATAGTGACAGTTCGCCGTTGAATATTCAACGTGAGCCGTATTGATCGTAATACCCCTTTCCTTTTCCTCCGGAGCATTGTCGATTGAGTCAAAGTCCCTTACTTCTGAGAGACCTTTCTTAGCGAGAACCATCGTAATAGCAGCTGTCAAGGTGGTCTTGCCGTGGTCGACGTGACCGATCGTACCAATATTTACGTGTGGTTTCGACCTGTCAAATTTTTCTTTTGCCATAACTAAAAGCTTATTAAATTAAATTTACATCCAAAATCGTTTGAGCCGATGATGAGAATTGAACTCATGACCCCTTCCTTACCAAGGAAGTGCTCTAC
>JBFYPM010000080.1:0-40855 GCA_041303295.1 Bacteroidales bacterium | reverse complement strand
GGTTGGGGTCATATTAAATTGATTTTTAAATGATTTAATATGACCCCAACCGAGTTTCTCAAGAAAAACAAGGCCGGCCAGGGGAAGACCGGAAAGGGTTAACAACCTATAAAACTGCCTTAAAAGCAGTCGTAATTTATCCACCAGCGCTCAGCCATAATGAAAGCAATATCTCTGACAGGCCCGGGCCAGATTGAAGTTATTCACAGGCCAAACCCGGATATCTATGGATCTGATGATGTCCTTATCAGGATGAAATCTACAGGCATTTGCGGGTCTGACATTCATTATTTTCAGGAAGGAAGAATTGGGGATCAGATTATTCAGTACCCATTTACTCTCGGTCATGAGGGGGCTGGCGTAGTTGAGAGGGTTGGTAGTCAGGTTTATGGCCTTAAACCTGGAGACAGAGTGACTATAGATCCGGCCATGCCCTGTTTTGCCTGTGATCAGTGCCTAGCCGGCAGATATAATACTTGCAGAAACATGAGGTTTCTTGGCTGTCCAGGCCAGGCGGATGGGTGCCTCTCCGAGTACATTGTTGTACCGGAATCCAGTTGTCATTCTGTTCCTGATTCCATTTCCTTTGATCAGGCTGCTCTTATTGAGCCACTGGCAATCGGAGTGTACGCTGTTAAACAGGGATTGAAAAGCGGGATGAAAATAGGCATACTCGGTTCGGGTCCGATAGGAATAAGTGTCATGCTGTCTGCAAAAGCATACGGTGCCGGTAAGATATATATGACAGACTTTGTTGATCACCGTCTTGCTTTGGCTGTTACTATGGGTGCAGATTGGGCAGGTAATCCGGCAGTAACTGATATCACTGAAGATATCCTCGCCATGGAACCCAATCATCTGGATCTGGTTTATGAATGTTGCGGGAAACAGGAGGCGGTGAACCAGGCTGTTGATTTGCTGAAGCCAGGTGGTACTCTGTTTATTATTGGAATTCCACGTTTTGCGTCATGGCATTTTGATGTAAATGACCTGAGGAGGAAAGAAATTTCAATAAAAAATGTCAGAAGGTCAAATAATGTGGTTGACGAGACAATAGCCCTTGTTGCATCGGGCAGGATCAGGCCTGATTCAATGCAAACGCATATATTTGAATTAGATCAGGCAACCCGGGCGTTTGACTTGTTAAGCGATTATAAAGACGGAATTATGAAAGCTATGATACATATTTAAATTTGTTGGCTAATGTCAGTCAAAGAAGAAAAAATGAAAAAAACCCTTCTCCGAGTCTTTGTCTTTATTCTCTTTATATTCAGACTAGCTGAAGCATCAGGGCAGGATCTATCTCAGTCTGGCAGGGCGAATGTGATAATAAGTACTGACCTTGGCACAGAGACGATCAGCCGGCATATCTATGGTCATTTCTCGGAACACCTTGGCCATTGCATATACGGGGGATATTGGGTGGGAGAAGGGGCTGCCATCCCGAACACCAGGGGTATCAGAAATGATGTGGTTGAGGCGCTTAAAAAGACTCAGATACCCAACCTGCGCTGGCCGGGCGGATGCTTTGCCGATGAGTATCACTGGATGGACGGCATCGGTCCGCGTGAGAACCGGCCCAAAATGCTGAACACGCACTGGGGAGGTGTTACAGAGGATAATAGCTTCGGAACACATGAGTTCCTCGACCTGTGCGAACAGTTGGGTGCAGAACCCTATATATGCGGTAACGTAGGCAGCGGATCGGTTGAGGAGATGTCGAAATGGGTTGAATATATCAATTTTGAAGGTGTGAGTCCGATGGCAGAACTCCGCCGTGCAAACGGTCGCGAAAAGCCATGGAATCTGAAGTTCTGGGGCATTGGGAATGAGAACTGGGGCTGCGGCGGAAATATGACCGCAGAATTCTATGCTGACCAGTACAGGCGATATGCCACGTATACACGCAATTACGGAGGTAACCGCCTGATGAAAATTGCAGGAGGAGCAAATTCGACCGACTATAACTGGACTGAAGTCCTGATGCAGAAAATACCTCACAATATGATGTGGGGGTTATCACTTCACTACTACACGACGAACTGGAGTAACAAGGGCTCCGCAACGAATTTCGGTGAAAAGGAGTATTTCGAAACACTGGAGCGCTGTCTCAATGTTGAGAAGGCTATTGACAGGCATATTGCTGTAATGGATAAATATGATCCTGCAAAGCGCGTTGCCCTTGTTGTTGACGAATGGGGAACATGGTGGGATGTTGAACCGGGGACGAACCCGGGGTTCCTCTATCAGCAGAACACAATGCGCGATGCCATGGTGGCAGCACTCTCGCTCAATTATTTTAACGAGAAATGTGAGAGAATAAAGATGGCTAACATTGCTCAGACCGTGAACGTATTGCAGTCACTGATACTCACTGACGGGGAGGAGATGATCCTTACTCCTACCTATCATGTCTTCGAGATGTTCAAAGTGCATCATGATGCCACAATGCTCCCGCTATACCTGAACTGCGGCAACTATGTAATGGAAGGCAGGGAACTTCCGACTGTCAGCGCTTCTGCCTCCAGGGATAAGGGCGGGAAGGTGAATATCTCTCTCGTAAATATTGATCCGGCCAAGGCAGTGGAAATGCTCATTGACTTGCGCGGAGGCGAGTACAAGGATGTATCCGGAAGGATTCTTTTCACACCGGTTCTGATGGCCCACAATACCTTTGAAAAACCGGAAGCGGTAAAGCCGAAGCCCTTCAATGAGGCAAAGATCAGGAAGAATATTTTAAGCATCAGGATACCTCCTGCCTCTATAATAATCCTTACTGTTGATTAAAACCGGCAGGTCCGGGCTCTATCGAAATAGAGAAAGGGTATATTTGGGAAGACATTTATAAAAAATACAATGAAAAGGGAACAACTATTTTTAATATCCGCACTGGCAGTGGTGACGATTGTCATGGGCTCATGCGGTAACAATAAACCAAAAGAGATGATTACTACAGAAAGCTTCGGCTCATTTGAGGGGAAGGATGTCTTCCTTTACACACTTACAAACAAGGACGGTGATTTCATTAAGCTGTCAAATTTCGGGGCGGTGATCGTTGAGATCAGTGTGCCTGACAGGGACGGGAAGAGGGAGAATGTCACATTCGGGTATGATTCATTTGATGGTTATGCCAATGGAGACCTTTATTTCGGAAAGGTAGTGGGCCAGTATGCCAACCGTATAGCGCGGGGCAGGTTCTCGCTTGACGGCGTTGAATATACGCTTGCCCTGAATAATGGTCCCAACGCACTTCACGGCGGCCCAACCGGCTGGCACAGCCGCGTATGGAATGCCGAGGTGCTTAAGGGAACAGACTTCCCGGCCGTTAAATTCACATACAGCAAGCCGGACATGGAAGAGGGCTTCCCGGGCAACGTGGTTGCTGAAGTAGTATACACCTGGACTGATGACAATGAGATCATAATGGATTACAAGGTCACCACCGACAGGAATACCGTAATCAACATCACCAACCATGCATACTTCAATCTGCACGGAGCGGGGGTTGGTGACATCCTTGATCATGAAGCCGTCATCAGGGCGTCAGCTTTTACTCCTGTAGATTCGACTCTCATTCCCATCGGCGAAATCAGGCCTGTGGAGGGCACCCCGTTTGATTTCCGTACGCCTCATCTGATTGGCGAGAGGATAGGGATGGAGTATGATCAATTGGTCCTTGGCGGTGGTTATGACCATAACTTTGTTCTCGACAATGTTGAGGCAGTTGATGCCGAAGTCTACGATCCCACAACAGGAAGGGTGCTTGAAGTTATAACAGATCAGCCGGGAGTACAGCTTTACACCGGTAACTTCCTTAATGGTACACAAACAGGTCACGGTGGCAAGGTTTATAACTACCGCACCGGCTTCTGCCTCGAGACGCAGCACTTTCCTGACAGTCCGAACCAACCGTCGTTCCCGTCAGTAGTACTGACACCTGACGAGCCGTTCCTGACAAGCACAACATTCCGATTTTCAACCCGGTAGCAAGGTTATCTGGCAAACAACTTTCATTATATCAAATTAATGACCGCCGGGGTAAAGATACCAGGGCGGTCATTTTTTTCTTAACTTACCCTGCCGAACTGCCGGATTTTTAACAATTCAATTTTCTGTAAACAAATAATTACTTCCTAACATGAGATCTTCTGCTGCAGCAATTATAATTATTTTGACAATTTGGTTGATCTGTATCCCGTCCGGAATATCTCAGACCCGGACAAAGTATGATCCGTACGGCAAGAGTGAGATGTATAAAAAGGGCTGGATTGACTTCAATAAGAACGCCGTCATGGATCCCTTTGAAAACCCTGCATTGGATATTGATGTACGGGTTGAGGACCTGCTTAAACAGATGACCGTGGATGAAAAAACCTGTCAGCTCGCCACCCTTTATGGTTATAAAAAGGTGCTGACTGATTCACTGCCTACCCCGGAATGGAAAAACAGGATATGGAAAGATGGTATTGCCAATATTGACGAACAGCTTAACGGTTACAGATCAGAAGTTTATTCATGGCCCCCAAGTGAGCATGCCATTGCGATCAATAAAATTCAGAAGTGGTTTGTTGAGGAGACAAGACTTGGTATTCCCGTCGATTTTACAAATGAAGGCATTTATGGCGCTTGTTTCACCGGAGCCACCCTTTTCCCGGCACAGATTGGAGTAGGATCAACATGGAACAAGTCACTGGTGGCAAAAATTGGCGAGATCACCTCAAGGCAAAGCAAAGCAGTGGGGTTCACCAATATATATTCGCCTATTCTGGATGTAGCACGTGATCCGCGCTGGGGGCGAGCGGTAGAGTGCTATGGCGAGGATCCCTACCTTGTCTCCCAGATGGGATTACAGCAAATCAGGGGTATACAGAAAGACCATAAGGTAATTTCAACTCCGAAACATTTTGCAGCGTACTCTATCCCGATAGGGGGAAGGGACGGAGCAACAAGAACGGATCCGCAGGTAGCGCCTCATGAAATGATGACCCTCCTGGTAGAGCCTTTCAGGGTGGGCTTTACGAAAGGCCACGCACACGGTACAATGAGTTCTTACAATGATTATGACGGTGTCCCAGTCTCCGGTTCTTACTGGTTTCTGACAACCCTTCTCAGGCAACAGTTCGGATTTAAAGGCTATGTGGTGTCAGACAGCGAAGCCCTTGAATACCTGTGGTATAAGCATCGGGTTGCCCCCGATTATAAAGATGCAGTAAAACAAGCACTTGAGGCTGGCTTAAACGTAAGAACAACATTCAGGACACCTGAATCATACCTGATTCCCTTACGTGAACTTATCAGTGAAGGTTCTTTGTCAATGGAGCTTATTGACAGCAGGGTGAGAGATGTACTCTGGGTAAAATTCTGGCTCGGTCTTTTTGACAAACCTTATTTGGAAAATCCGGATGAAGCTGACAGGTTGTTTGCTGATCCGGAAAATGAAAAGATATCAAGACAGGCTTCTTACGAATCAATCGTCCTGCTAAAGAACAAGGATAATTTTCTTCCGCTGAAAAGTGATGAGATAAAGAATATTCTGGTGGCCGGACCTAATGCCGATGTTATAGACCTTTCCCTCTCAAGGTACGGCCCAAAGAGAATCGAATATAAATCTGTTCTTGAAGCTTTCAGAGACAAGCTGGGTTCAGATGTAAATGTCATGTATTCAAAAGGATGTAATATTGTTGACCCCAATTGGCCCGAGAGTGAGATCCTCCCCTCCGAACCCTCTGCGGAAGAGATTGCTGACATTAATGACGCTGTGGAAAAGGCGATTAAATCAGATGTTGTCATCCTGGTACTCGGTGAAGACAATAATACAGTCGGAGAATCAAATTCCCGAACAGATCTTAATCTATCAGGCTTCCAGCAGTTGCTTCTTGAGAAAATCTCTGAAACCGGCAAGCCTGTCGTTCTGGTTTTAATGAACGGGAGAGCAATAACAATTAATTGGGCAGCCAGAAATTGCCAATCGATAATCGAGGCCTGGTTTCCGGGTAAATATGGTAGTGAGGCAATTGCTGATATCGTTTTCGGGGACTATAATCCCGGAGGAAAACTTCCGGTCACCTTCCCCAGGTCGGTTGGTCAGATACCGATGTGTTTTCCTTTTAAGCCTGCTGCACAGGCAGATGCAAGGACAACAGTTAATGGGGTCCTCTACCCGTTTGGATATGGATTGAGCTTCACAACTTTCGAATATTCGAACCTTAAAATTTCTCCCGACAAGCAGATGGCAGGAGGTAATATTGAAGTCACCGTTGATGTAAAGAATACGGGAGGTATGGCAGGTGATGAAGTTGTGCAGCTTTACATCCGCGATGAAGTAAGTTCAATTATCAGATTTGAAAAAGAGTTGCGCGGATTTGATCGGATCAGTCTTGCCCCTGGAGAAACAAAAACGGTTCATTTCAGCATAACAGCTGAAGAGCTTCAGATGCTTGACAGAAACATGCATTGGACAGTCGAGCCGGGCTGGTTTACTCTGATGGTCGGAGGCTCATCGATGGATATCCGTCAACAGGGCAGATTGGAAATACTGTCAACGGATAAGATCTCGAAACCGTATGACGGGAAGCCTATCAGTTCAGGCCTTTCATGGTAACACCCGGTGTGAATGGCGAAACTGGACGCATACAGGTTTCTCTCGCTCCTTTAAATAAAAATAATTAACCCCAACTTTAGAAATGAGGAATTTATAATTTATATCCGATGAAAAAACTCTCATTATTTCTTATTGCATTTGCCGCACTGATGCTGGGCCTTTCAGCTCAGGGTCCGGCATACCTGAAGACCGATCTTTCGTATGAGGAGCGTGTCAATGATCTTGTCAGCCGCATGACCCTGGAGGAGAGGGCGGCACAGCTTCTTTATACTGCTCCGGCTATACCGCGTCTGGGTGTGCCTGAGTATAACTGGTGGAACGAAGCCCTTCACGGTGTTGCCCGCGCGGGATATGCCACCGTCTTTCCGCAGTCTATCACTATTGCCAACAGTTGGGATGAGGAACTGATGCATGATGTAGCCAATGCTATCTCCGATGAGGCCAGAGCCAAGTATCATGAGTTTATAAGGCGGGGTGAGCCTGGCATATATCACGGGCTCACATTCTGGTCACCTAATATAAACATATTCAGGGACCCGAGATGGGGCAGAGGCCATGAGACATACGGAGAAGATCCATACCTGACAGGCCGCATGGGGCTTAGATTTGTCCGGGGAATGCAGGGATCTGATGCCAGGTATCTCAAGACGGTGGCTACGGCAAAGCATTATGCTGTCCATTCTGGTCCCGAGCCTCTCAGGCATGAGTTCAATGCGGAGATAAGTGAACGTGACCTTCGTGAGACCTACCTTCCGGCCTTCCGCACACTGGTGAAGGAGGGGGGTGTTTATTCAGTTATGGGAGCATACAACCAGTTTCGCGGCCACCCGGCATGTGCCAGTGATGAACTTTACGGCATTCTCAGGGATGAATGGGGGTTTAACGGTTACATTGTCTCCGACTGCTGGGCCGTCTCGGACTTTTATAAATTCCAGGGTTATGCAAATGATGCGGCCGAAGCGGCAGCCCAGGCACTCAAGGCTGGTACCGATCTGGAGTGCGGCGTAGACTACAGGCACCTTATGGAGTCTTACAGGCGCGGACTGATCACAGAAGCCGATCTTGACAGGGCAGTGAAGAGAGTGATGATGGCCCGATTCAGACTGGGTATGTTCGATCCCGACAGTATAGTTGAATATGCACAGATTCCTTACCAGGCAAATTGTTCTGACTACAACAGGTCGCTGGCAAGGAAAGCTGCCTGTGAATCTATCGTGCTCCTGAAGAATGAGGCCGGTTTACTTCCTCTTGACAGGGGAATAAAGAGTATAGCAGTGGTAGGACCCAATGCGGATAACTGGGAGGCGCTGGTGGGTAATTATAACGGCATCCCCATGGATCCGGTTACAGTACTTGATGGCATCATTGCCAAGGCTGGTGACTGCACTGAAATCTTATATGCTGAAGGGAGTGATCTGGCTCAGGGAATACACAACCTGGTTGTGATACCTTCTTGTTACCTCTTTACTCCTGACGGAAGACAGGGAGCACAAGGATATTATTATAACAGCAGGGAGATGAAGGGTGATCCTCTCTTCACCAGAACAGACGACAAAATTGATTTTTACTGGGAGAATAACTCACCGCACCAATCGATGCCCGTCAATGATTTCGGAATAAGATGGACAACAGACCTTGTCCCTCCCGTTTCAGGCAGGTATGCACTCGGAGCATGGGGCTCATCTGACTTCCTGCTTATTGTCGAAGGTGATACCCTCATTCGTTACAGAGGTGAACATCATGCCTTTCATCAGGAGGTGGAGATTGACCTCACAGCCGGAGAAAAAAAGAGGATCGAGATAGTCTACAGAAATTGGGGAGGTGATGCAGACATGAAACTCCTGTGGGCACTACCGCGGGAGAATTTGCTTGAAGAAGCTGTTGTAACGGCTTCACGGGCGGACATCGTACTGCTTGTGCTGGGCCTGTCACAGAGACTGGAAGGGGAAGAGATGGGAATAGATATTGACGGCTTCAGTGGCGGCGACCGTACCAGCCTTGCTCTGCCCAATAACCAGGAAGATCTCATTAATGCCATGATAAACACAGGAAAACCGGTTGTGGTAATCCTGATGAACGGAGGCCCGGTAGCCTCGCTGCAGGCACAGGAGAAGGCCGCAGCGGTGCTCCTTGCCGGTTATCCCGGGGTGGAGGGCGGCAGCGCCGTGGCTGACGTCCTGTTTGGCGATTACAATCCTGCCGGACGTCTGCCGGTGACATACTACACCTCCGTTGAGCAGCTTCCGCCATTCGATGAATATGACATGACAAACCGTACCTACAGGTATTTCAATGGTGTGCCCCTCTATCCGTTTGGTTATGGATTGAGTTACACCACTTTTACCTATTCTGACCTGGTTGTGCCTGAGGAAACGGCTGCAGGAGGCGAAGTGAAGGTGAAGATTACGGTTACAAATACAGGTAAGATAGCCGGAGATGAGGTTGTGCAGCTGTATCTCACTGATGAGAAGGCCTCTACGCCGCGACCGCTGCGCCAGCTGGAGGGGTTTAAGCGGATCCGCCTGGAGGCCGGAGAGAGCCGTACGCTTGAGTTCACCCTTAAGGCCAGGCAGCTCTCTCTGATCAACAACAGGGATACCAGGGTAATTGAACCGGGCTGGTTCACCATTGCCGTTGGAGGAAGGCAGCCAGTATCATCCGCCGAAGCCGGAGAAAAGACCGGGCAGGTCCTGAAAGCGCGTTTCAGGCTGACAGGCAGGGAAATAAAGGTTGAGAAATAAACAAAAGGCCGGACTCTCCGTTTATTGTACGTGACAGCAATTGAAAAGAACAGGAGGAGAACCGGATGGGTAGTGATACTCACCGCGGTGACAATGGTCATTGAGATCATTGCAGGGTGGCTCACGGGCTCAATGGCGTTGCTTGCTGACGGTATACACATGGGGTCGCATGTGTTGGCTATTGGCCTCAGCTGGGCTGCTTACGTGCTTGTTCAGAGGCTATCATCCGATCCTTCGTTCACCGGTAACAAGGAGAAGGTATTGACCCTGTCAGGCTATACAAGCGGGCTCATACTGCTGATCTTCGCGGGCATGATAATTGCCGGTGCCATCGGAAGATTCATCAATCCACGCGTCATAGAATACAGGGAAGCAATACTGATCGCCTTCATTGGCCTGGGTGTGAATATCCTCAGTGCGTTTCTTCTGCATCACGACCGGGAGGAGAGGGACAACAACATCAGGGCAGCCTACCTTCATGTCCTTGCCGATGCAGTCACAAGTGTGGCTGCCATCCTCGGGCTGGTTGTGGCAATGATATGGGGCCTTCCTTATGTTGATGCCATAGCGGCCCTCATCAGCTCGGCTGTAATAATCAAATGGTCGCTCGGATTACTCAGAGACTCAGGGCGTGAGCTTATCACATGACAACTTTCCTAATAAATGTTAAATAGGTCATAACATGAGATATGTCATCAAATGCTCATTACCTCGGCTTTAGATTTGCCGCTGCCTAATTAGTGTATCCATTACACTTTGGTCTTTAATGTTATTGTCTCAAACTAGTATCGCATTATAAGACAGTTTAGGTTTTAGGGGTTATTATATGCCGTCCCGTTATGCGGGACGGTATTCTTTTATACCCGTTTGGTTCCAATGGTTATCTTTGCTCTCAGAGAGAAGAAGATGTTTCCAGCGGAATTTCTGAAACGATTAGGAGAGCAATCATATATTGATGCCATTGGCCTTGAAGAGGCATTGGGTCAGCCAGCCGGGTCCTCGATACGTGTCAACCCACGCAAATGGCCACATCCTGTGTCAGGATATGAGAGGGTGGTCTGGGAACCGAATGGTTATTATCTCCCCGGTAAGAGGCCATTCACTCTGGATCCTCTCTTTCATGCTGGAGTCTATTATCCGCAGGAGTCATCGAGTATGTTTACAGGGGAGCTCTTCCGCCAGCTAACCTCAGGGATGACCGGTCTGCGGGTGCTTGATCTCTGCGGGGCTCCCGGGGGTAAGGCAACACATCTGTCGGCTCTTCTTGCGGGTCATAGTCTGATTGCCGGTGCCGATCCTGGTGCTGACAGCGGTCAGATAGCCGGTAATGGCTTTCCTGCCGGTCACCATCTGCCGGCGGGCGACGGACTCCTGGTTGCCAACGAGGTCATCAGAACCAGGGCGGCTGTACTGGCGGAGAATATCACCAAATGGGGATTTGGGAATACCATCGTCACCCAGGGTGACCCTGCCCGCTTTGCCACAATGGAAGGTTTCTTTGATGTCATAGTAGCGGATGCCCCATGCTCAGGCGAGGGTATGTTCAGATCCGTGGGTGCTGTCAAGGAGTGGTCAGTACAGAATGCCAGGCTCTGCAGCGAACGCCAGCGGAGGATAGTCATGGAAGCCTGGCCTGCACTGAAGGCAGGCGGGATACTGATATATTCAACCTGCACTTTCAATCCCGCTGAAAATGAGGTGAACATCTCCCGGATCAGGGAGACAACTGGGGCTGAGTCGCTGACGGCAGAACTGCCACTAGCAGGTTGTGTCACCCCGATCAGCCATGAAGGAATTACCGGATACGGTTTCCACCCCGGAAAAGTGAAGGGGGAGGGGTTTTTCATAGCTGCCATTAGAAAGCCGACAGGTACAGGCAGAGCCATACGTGATGGCCGCAGGGGTGCGCTGAAGGCATCAGCTTCAGCATTTGAGAAGGCAGAGTCACTGGCAGCCTTTGAACGTGATAGGCTTGTCATGGCAGAGAACAGGATCATTGCACTTGCAGCGGACCCTCCTACATTAAGTTATATTTCTGATAGAGTGACTGTAATAAAATCAGGCACAATGATCGGAGAGATGAAGAATAATGATCTTGTGCCGGCTCATGACCTGGCAATGTCAGTGAGGCAGAGGCGTGGTGCATGGCCTGAATATGAACTTACCCGCGATGAGGCCGTGTCATTCCTGAGACTTGAACAGCTGCCTGCTGCAATTATACCCACAGGAAGGGTCCTTGTCTGTTACCGTGGAGTTCCCCTCGGATTTGTGAACAACCTCGGTAGCAGGGTGAACAATGGTTACCCTCAGTCATGGCGTATCCGTATGGAGAAACAGCCGGGCTTTCTTGAGATACTATAAAACTCCGTTTGTTGAACTAAACTTTCACAATAGTTAATTGTTCTTTTGGAAATGAATTAAACAGTAAATTTATCACAGACAACAAAACACCTATGAAGACTGACATTGAGATTGCCCAGAGCGCCGTTATAAGACCAATCATTGAAGTTGCCGGAAAGCTTGGTTTGAAAGAGGATGACCTGGAGCTTTACGGTAAGTACAAAGCCAAGATGCCACTGTCGCTCATTGATGAGAAGAAGGCCGCAAGGGCGAAGTTAATTCTTGTTACCGCCATCACCCCCACCCCCGCCGGTGAGGGAAAGACGACAACATCCATTGGACTCGCGCAGGGTCTTAACCTTTTAGGGAAAAAAGCAACAGTCGTACTGCGAGAACCATCCCTCGGTCCGGTATTCGGGATCAAGGGCGGTGCAGCCGGCGGCGGATTCTCACAGGTGATACCGATGGAAGATATCAACCTTCATTTTACGGGAGATCTCTCGGCGGTTGAGAAGGCTCATAATCTTCTCTCGGCAATGATTGACAACAACATACAGGCTGGAGAAGGCAACCTGGGCATTGATCCGCGGACGATATCATGGAAGAGGGTGATGGACATGAATGACCGTGCACTAAGGGATATTGTCATTGGCCTGGGCGGAACCACACAGGGTATTCCCAGGGAGACTGGGTTTGATATCACTGCCGCCTCCGAGGTGATGGCAATCCTGTGCCTCGCAACAGGCATAAGTGACCTGAAGGCGCGTCTGGGTAACATTTTCATTGGGTACACATACACAGGCAAGCCGGTCTTTGCCCGCGACCTTAAGGCACAGGGAGCAATGGCCGCCCTGCTCAAGGAGGCGCTCAAACCCAACCTGGTTCAGACACTCGAAGGCACTCCTGCAATCATACATGGCGGACCCTTTGCGAACATTGCACAGGGAACCAACTCCATACTTGCAACCAAGATGGGTCTTTCCCTCAGTGACTATGTTGTCACTGAAGCCGGCTTTGCCAGCGAGCTCGGGGCTGAGAAATTCTTCAATATCAAGTCCCAGGTAGGCAAACTCAAGACCAATGCGGTAGTAATTGTGGCAACCATCAGGGCTCTTAAATACCATGGTGGTGTAAAACTTTCCGAGCTCGGCAAGGAGAATCTTGAGGCCCTCGGCAAGGGATTTGAGAATCTCGACAAGCACATTGAGAACATGCATTATTACGGTTTCCGGCCAGTGGTGGCCGTCAACCGTTTCAGTTCCGACACTGGTGCCGAGATTGAGCTTCTGAAGAAATACTGTGAAGAACACAATGTCAGGGTTGCCGTCAATACCGCCTGGGCTGACGGGGGCAAGGGGGCTGCCGAGCTGGCTGCTGCAGTCATCGAAGCTACTGAAGCCTGCACTGACTGTTTTACACCTCTTTATGATCTCTCATGGCCGCTTGAAAAAAAGATTGAGACCATAACTACTCTCATGTACGGTGCCAGGAATGTTGAATACACTCTTGAAGCAAAGGATCAGCTGAAGAAGATTACTGATCTGGGCCTGGAGAATCTGGCCGTCTGCATTGCCAAGACCCAGAAGTCGCTCTCCGATGATCAGGCCCGGCGAAACAGACCCCGTGATTTCACGGTACGCATACGTAAGGTGGAGCTCTCCTCCGGGGCAGGTTTTATTGTCCCGATAGCCGGTGCAATCATGCGAATGCCCGGGCTTCCAACGGTGCCCTCCGCCGAAAAGATTGACATTGACGATAACGGACAGATAAGCGGGTTATTCTGAAAAAGCTTTTTTCTGAGATATCAGCTGCCATACTTACAGGAGGCAGGGCCACACGTTTCGGAGGCATCAATAAAGCCCTGATCGAGATAGAGGGTGTTCCGATAATAAGGCGGACTGTTGATCTTCTGGAGCCTCTCTTCAGCGAGATTATAATTGCGGGCTGGCCCGGAGGTAATCCTTTGCCTGCGGGTGTTCGTGCTGTTGAAGACAATTTTCCGGGCCTTGGACCCCTAGGTGGCATAGAAGCTGCGATGAAGCTATCCGGCTCACCCTTCCTGTTTGTTTTCGGTGGAGACATGCCATGGCTTTCAGGTGAGTTAATAAAGGCACAGGCTGAAGACTTTCTGAAGGAGCCGGCAGAGATACTGGCAGCCCGTACCGGGCAGTTTTCTGAGCCTCTGCATTCAATATACAGCTGCAGCCTCCATAAGCGGCTGGAGAGCTATCTTGAATCTGGTGGCAACCCGGCTGTCATAGACTTCTATAATTTGGTTCAGATGAGATATTTTGACCTGCCACGGACAGTGCAAACCATGAGGGCTTTCACAAATATTAATAGTCCCGGAGATATAAGCAGGGATCAACCGGGCATTACTTAAGCACCTCAGGCCTGTCAGTCTGATAGTCAAGGTGCAAGCCCCTGTCGCGGGGGATCATAAAGCTGTCATTTCCTAATCGTGAATGCGATTTTATTCTTATTTTTGGGAAGGACCTAAAGAATTTAATCATGCGAAAGGCATTGGTTTTTATCTCTGTGGTATCCGTGGTGCTGAGCGCCTGTAATAGGTACCAGGATTACAGCAAGGCAGAATGGCAGGAAAAGGATCATCCCGACTGGGAGAATCCGGCAGTGAACGCTGCCAACACTGTCAGGCCTCATGCAACAATGGTGAGCTATCCGGATAACTCTGCTGCTCTGACAGCCGGATGGAGAGAATCCGTAAATGTCATGTCTCTTGACGGGAAGTGGAAGTTCAACTATGCCGCCAGGCCGGCGGAAAGGCCCTACTGGTTTTTCAAGGAAGACTATGATATAAGACAATGGTCTGAGATAGAAGTGCCATCAACATGGGAGCGTGAGGGCTATGGTATTCCCTATTATGTGAATATTGGGTATACCTTCAAGGTAAATCCGCCATTCATTGACCACTCTGATAACCCTGTAGGTTCTTATAAGCGTTCATTCACATTACCATCAGAGTGGGGCGGTAAAGAGGTATTTCTGAATTTTGACGGTGTCAGCTCTGCCTTTTATGTGTGGGTCAACGGTGAGCAGGCCGGTTACAGTGAAGACAGCAAAACGACGGCAGAGTTCAATATCACCCCCCTTCTCCGGAAGGGCCGCAATACCGTTGCCGTAGAGGTATACAGGTATAGTGACGGGAGTTATCTCGAGTGTCAGGACTTCTTCAGACTCAGTGGTATACAGCGCCCGGTGTGGCTCCATGCCCGACCACAGTCATTTATCCGCGACTTCTTTGCCAAAGCGACTCTCGTCAATAACTACACTGATGGCCATCTGGATCTTTCTGTTGAGCTCGCAAATAACGACAGAAAACCGGCCGGACTGAGGCTCGAAGCAGGTCTGTATGATGGCACGGCTAAGATCTTTGGGGAGACTACTGAGGTTATTGATGTTGACAGCATTGTAATGGTGAAGCTTGGTGCTGAAATACCACATCCCCTTCCCTGGTCTGCTGAGTCTCCTTCACTCTACACACTAGTGCTTACCCTTGCTGACGGCAGGGGCAGGGTGCTCGAGAGCGTAAGCAGCCGCATAGGTTTCCGGACGGCAGAGGTCAGGGATGGCCAGTTCCTCATTAACGGCAGGGCCGTCCATTTAAAGGGGACAAACATGCATGAGCATGATCCGGTCAACGGTCATACTGTCGATGAGGCATTGATGATCAAAGATATAAGGCTGATGAAAATGCATAACATCAATGCGGTTCGTACCTCTCACTACCCGCAGCCGGAGCGTTTCTACGAGCTGTGTGACCAGTACGGCCTCTATCTCATTGATGAGGCAAATATCGAATCACATGGAATTGGGTACCATCCTGATGTGACTCTCGGACACAAACCGGAATGGCTCGACCAGCACATATTCCGTACCGAACGCATGGTTGAACGCGACAAGAATCATCCTTCCATTATCACCTGGTCATTGGGTAACGAGGCCGGTGACGGGCAGAATTTTGTTGCCACTTATAAATGGATCAAGGCGAGGGATGACAGTCGCCCGGTACAGTATGAACGTGCCGAGCAGAGCACCCATGAACTTGAAAGGCACACCGACATCTGGTGTCCGATGTATGCCCGCATTGAGTATCTGGAGAATTATGGTATGAACGCCTGGAAGACTGGCTTTGACCGGCCTCTCATACTTTGTGAGTACGCCCATTCAATGGGTAACAGTACCGGCAACTTGCGGGATTATTGGGATGTTATTGAAAAATATCCCACACTGCAGGGTGGGTTCATCTGGGACTGGGTTGACCAGGGGCTGCTTGAGACAAGCGAGGATGGGGAGGAATATTACGCTTACGGTGGCGACTACGGCGAGGTGGGGGCATACAGTGACGGTAACTTCTGTTGTAACGGGCTGGTAGGACCCGATCGCATGCCCCATCCTGCACTCAGCGAGGTAAAGAAGGTATATCAGTATGTAGGGTTTGATGCTTCAGATCTTGCAGCAGGGCTGGTGACCATAATCAATAAGTATGACTTCACCAGCCTCTCGCCGTTCAACATTACATGGGAGGTATTGGCAAACGGTGTTTTGTTTCGATCAGGCCACCTGAACCAGATGGATATTGAACCAGGTGACTCCGCCACCGTTGAGATACCCTACGGGGAGATCACTCCTGAACCCGGAACGGAGTATCATCTCAACCTGTATGCCTCAAGAGCCGATGAGTGGGGTATTGTTCCGCAAGATCACGTGTATGCCTCGGAGCAGATGCTGCTGCCCTTCACTGCCTATGCAGTACCCGTCGTGGAAGATAACATCGCACTTCTGGATCTGAAGACAGAAGGATCTGACCTGACAGTTGCAGGAGAAGGTTTTACAGTGGTTTTTGACATGTCAGCCGGGGTGATGAAGTCGTACCGCGCCGGTGGTGGTGAGTTGCTTCTCTCCGGGCCACGTCCGGATTTCTGGAGGGCGCCGACGGACAACGACTACGGCAATGGTATGGAGAAGAGGAATGCCCCCTGGAGAGATGCAGGCAAAGGGGCGGTTTTGATATCGGCTCACATCGGCCAGCCCGCCATGGGGAGCGCTGAGGTAAGCTTCTCACATAACATTCCTGGTCCGGGCAACAAAAAGATTGCAGATCTTGTGACCACCTATACCGTTCATGCCGGCGGCACAGTGGAGGTCTCATTCAGCTTCACCAAAACCGATGCAAGCCTGGAAGAGATACCCCGGGTGGGGATGCAGATGATCCTGCCTGGAAGGTTCACCGGACTGGCATGGTATGGGAGGGGACCGCATGAGAACTACTCTGACCGGAAGACATCCGCCTTTGTGGGGCTTTATGAAAGCTCGGTTGCCGACCAGTATGTGCCCTATGTGAGGCCTCAGGAGAACGGCTACAGGACAGATACCAGGTGGCTTGCCGTCACCGACGGCGACGGCAGGGGTCTCCGCTTTGAGGGCAGTCCGGTCTTCTCCTTTGCAGCAATGAACTTCCTGCATGAGGACTTTGAGTCTCCGGGTAATCTTTCAGGTTACAGGCCTGATGCCATGATGGTTAACAGGCACCTCGATGATGTCAGTCCGCGTGACCTGGTAAGGGTCAACATCGACTACGGGCAGATGGGTGTCGGAGGCGATGACTCGTGGGGTGCGCGCACGCACCCTCAATACTGCCTCCGGGAGGTGAAGTATGAATACTCATTCAGGATTGTGCCGCTGCTGTAGCGGCACTCATGCCTGAATCAATAGTTTATTTTTTTGCCGGCCTGATCTCAACCTTCAGGACAGAGTTGCTACCTGTGATGATATTGGATACCGAGTAGTGGATAGGCTCCGTCAGGTACTTCCTGTCTGCCTTCACAACAACCATTCCGTATGCTGGCACCTTAAGGGCGGCAGGTGCTCCCTCCGGTCCTCCTGTCAGGTCCATCGTCATATCAGAGCTGTTTGAGAGTTCAAACCATATAGTTTTCCCGTCATCCTTAAACGGGGCACCTGCCGAGACTACCGACCAGAACAGCGGGGAGGCATACTCCTCAAAGGCAGCGAGGCTGTTGCCGTACCAGACAGCGGTTCGCCGCGCAAACATTGCTTCTTTCAGTGACTCCAGGGTGCGTTCTTTTGCAAAGACTAGTGTCATCGGGCGGTGTGTATACTCAGGTGCCATGTATTCTTCACTGATGACCCCGTGGACGTCGCTGTTTCCCATCAGCGCAAGTTTGTTGTCGCGGCACATATCCATCACCAGAGGGTAGAATTCAGCCTCGTTGTAATACTCAATCCCGTGCAGCCATCCTTTGGCAATGAGTTCCTTATGTACAGGGTAGAATTTGGGTATCCCGTCCGGCTCCTGACTCTTCCATCCCGGGTGGTTCCACTGGATGAAGGCGCCCTGACTGACAGCGGCTGCAATGACATCCATGAATTCAGGCCGGTTGAGCGAGTCGGCATCGGTGATGAAGAGCGCATTGAGGTGTCCGGGAGGCATTTTCCGGGTTATCTCGGTGCCGTGCACCAGGATGATGTTGTAATTGTCTGCAGTTGATTTTGCAATCTTCCAGGCGGCGTTATGGTCAACAGGGATGTACTGTTTTTTTGGAACGTATTCAATATGGTCAGTGATGGCAATTGCATCAAGGCCATCTCTGTATGCTTCGCCAATGCGTTGTGTCGGCCATACGTTTCCGTCAGAAAATACGGTATGTGAATGAAAATCACATTTCAGCGTCACATAACCCGGCAGTTCCGGTGTGTTCAGGATGCGACTCTGGGCACCAAGGTTCAGAGTGGCCAGGAGAAGGATTGTGATAAGTAAGGTTTTTGTTTTCATATGTTTGGATTTTATGGTCTGAAGGTCTTTTCCAGTCGGCAGTCGGCAATCGGCAGTCGATTTCTGACTGTGGACTGTGGATTGAAGACTGAGGACTTTCGGTTGTATATTTTAAGACTACTTTCCATTTACTTCTCTGCCCCTCAGTATGAAGCGGTCATACATGAACAGCATTATGCTTGCTGTTACAGCAGTGGCTGCAAAGAGGATCCACACTTTTGACGGGTTGTATGTGTCCCACAGGTATTGTGTCAGCTGGAGGTTATCCATTCCGAACAGCTCCTGTGCCCTGGCGAAGTAGTCAGACTGTGTGAACCCGTCTGAAACCTCGGGAATATCGAACCCTTTCTCAGCCACGGCTCTTTTGAGCAGTGTTAGCTTGTCCGCCATCTGCTGGTATGGCTTTCCGGATACCCATCCTGCACCGAGGTGACCCAGTGCTATAGGGAGGAATGCAGTTCCCATGTAGAGCGCTTTTCTGTCAGGTGGTGCAATGCCCCCCAGGTACTCCTGTATCTTTGGTGAAGAGGCCATCTCGCCTATGCCGAAGATCAGCACCCCCAGCACAATCAGCCATGGGTTCATATTGGCGAACATCATTCCAAGGCCGAAGGCCAGGATGAAGATTCCGGTCATTATCGAGTTCAGCGGCCTGAACCTGGCTGTCACTGAAGAGATTATTAACTGGAATAGAATGATGTAAAAAGAAGCAAGGCTTGATATGGCAACAGGGGTTACCTTGCCCGGGGCCAGTCCAAGCGATGCTGACATGCTGTCAAGGTTTACCCATGATTCCACAAATACCGGGAAGGAGTAATAAAGCTGGTTATAAGCTGTCCAGAAAACCCCGATTATAAGCAGGAACAGCACGAATTTCCAGTCCGTGAGTGTAAAGGTGATGTTTTTGAAGGCGATTCCTATGTTGCTGAAGAAGGTTTTATCATTCGACTGAACAGCAGGTTCCCTGTAAAAGAAGATTACCAGCAGGAAATTAAGGGCCATGGCTGCCATTGAGATGTAGAACACATAATCCCAGCTTTTCTTATAGATCAGTCCTGCAACAAACGGTCCTATGAAGCCCCCGATGTTCACCACCATATAGAATATACCGAATCCTAAAGAAGCCGTTTCCCTGTTTGTCACCCTTGCCACGGTCCCTGAGATAAGTGGTTTGAATAGGGCGCCGGCGATTGCCAGGAGGATGAATGAGGTGAATATTGCTCCGAATGTCTCGAAGTGGCTTAGCATGAAGAAGGCAGTTATGTAGGTAAGGAATGAGGCCAGCATGACTCTCTTATAGCCTATCCTGTCGGCAATGGCTCCGGTAATGACAGGCAGAAAATAGAGTATCATGGAGCCTGTTCCCATAATTGTCCCTTTTTCCACATTTGTGAATCCCAGTGCTCCTGATTCGGAAGGTGATGTGAGGTAAAGGGCCATGAAACCGCTGTAGACTCCGTACCATCCCCATCTCTCGAAAAGTTCAATTACATTCGATATCCAGAACACTTTCGGGAATCTCTTGAGGATACTGGTGAAGCTGCTCATCAGGATTTTTTTTGGGATATTAAAATAGTGAAATTACTGACATCGCCCCGTGGTTCTCAAAGATCATTTTCTCTCAGGACTGATGCATAGAAGTAGGCTTCTTTCCTGTCGGCGTCATCCCAGGTACAGAGCCTCCGGTTTTTGTAACTGGCGATGAACCCCAGCAGAGCAGCATCTCCGGCACACATGGTTGTGTGTACCAGAAGTGACATTGAAAGGACCCATTGCCACCATGGCGGACAGAGTACAAGGGCAGTTATTATTCCAGTGGTAATGATTATAAAGGGAGTGAGGGCTACCATGGTGAACAGTCTTCTGCCCGCAACAAACCGGTGGGCGGTGACGTAGACTATTCCCTGGCGCAGATCTGCTCCTATCCTTATATCACTTGCACCGGCCAGTCTGAATGGTACAAGGTGCAATCCTTCGTGCAGTGGTATGAGCAGCAGCGGGATGCCCACCAGGCCGGCACCGAGCCCCGGGAGGATCTCAGGGTTTTCTACCGGGAGTCTGAGTCCTGGCCAGAGCCATATTGAAAGAAAGAGCGCTCCGCCGGAAATGATCCAGATAAGTAACATTGGCAGAGTTAATCTACCGATGTTGCTGATGACAAAGGGTGCAATCTCTGCATATGATAGAGTGAGGACCTTTTCCCATGCTGATCCTGCCTCAAGCTCATCTATTCCCGGGGTTGTTGTCATACGGCCTCAAAGATAATTCATCGCTCTGCATACGGAATGATATTGCTCAGTTTTGTGAATCGCTGAACCTTTGGCACGACAATTGGTTAAATTTGCAGAGGATTATGAAAGAAATTTCCGGCATATTGTTCATGCTGCTTTTTTGTATTACCGGTTTCGGTCAGACGAAAGATACGGTACACACCGCCGCGGTTCCTGCAGCCATGGTCAGAGTTGCAGCTGTACAACCTGATACACTGTACGGGGTATATCATCTGCTTAAGACTGCCACCTTTGACGGGCAGACATATCCGCTTGTTGAACTCAAGGAGATTATCGTTACCGACAGAATGCCGAGAGGAGTGAGGTTCGATTACCGCAGGCATGCCCGTCTCGTTTATAATGTAAGAAGGGTGTATCCCTATGCTATGATAGTACGGGACGAGTTCGGGCGCATAAACAGGCTGTTGGAGACTATGCCGGACGAGAAGGACAAGCGTAACTTTCTGCAGCAGTACGAGAAGGATCTTTTTCAGAGGTACGAGGAAGACATGAAAAAACTGACTTTTTCCCAGGGAAAGATTCTGATAAAGCTTATTGACAGGGAGACACAAATCACATCATATGAACTTATCCGGGAATATCGCGGCAAGTTCTCGGCCACATTCTGGCAGGGTATTGCCCGCATCTTCGGGGCAAATCTCAAGACCACATACGACGTTAATGGTGAGGACTACCTCATTGAACAGGTGGTCAGGGAGATAGAGGCAGGGAGACTCTGATCACTTCTCTCCTATAAGATTTTTCAGAGCTCTGACCACCTCGTCAGCGTCAAGTGCAATCTCAGACATTGTTGCATCAAGCATATAGCATGGAGCGGTCACAACCAGGTTTTCCCGGTCGGTAACGACCTCTCCGTGGCGGCTGTTCTTGTGTTTTCCACCGAGGGTATTGATATCGTCTGCGGTCGCCCTGTCACTTCCTATTGTGACTGTCACACCCTTGAGCACCCTTGTGATCAGTACAGGTGATATGCATAGTGCCCCGATGGGCTTCCCTGCCTTATGGGTGGTGCGGATGACCTCTTCCACCACACGGTCTACATGGCATTCAGGGCCGTCAAAGGCATATGTGCAGAGGTTTTTGGCCACACCGAACCCTCCGGGAAAGATGAGGAGATCAAAATCATCAGCCCTGTATTCGGTCAGAGCCCTTATGTCCCCTCTGGCGATCCGGGCGGCTTCGGTAAGGACATTACGTGACTCCTTCATAACCTCGCCGGTAATATGGTTAATGACATGATGCTGCATCACATTGGGTGCAAATACCTGGTACGTGCCTCCATTCCTTTCAATAGCATACAATGTCATTACGGCCTCGTGGATCTCGGCTCCGTCCTTAACGCCGCATCCTGCAAGAACTACAGCTGCTTTCATTTCCTCGTGGTTTAGGTTTCAGGTAATAAAGTTAATGAATTGTATCGGAGTCTCCCTGAAAAATTACATAACAGCCAGGGTAATCGGGGGCTTATAAAGGTCACCAACCATCCTTACAGTCCCTTGCCTTTGATAATTGTTCCCAGGGTGTAGTAGATGATCTTCAGGTCAAGGAAGAGAGAGACGTTCTCGAGATAGAGGAGGTCATATTCAAGTCGTTCAAGCATCATATCTATGTCTGAGGCGTATCCCAGCTTCACCTGGCCCCAGCAGGTAATGCCGGGTCTGACTGACAGGACCCTGTTAAAGGAGGGGGCCCTCTGCCTTATTTGTTCAATGTAGTGACGTCTCTCAGGCCTTGGTCCTACAAGCGACATCTCGCCTCTGATGACATTGATGAAGTTGGGTATCTCGTCAAACCTGTGTCTCCTCATGAACCTTCCCAGCGGCGTAATGCGACTGTCACCCCTTACTGCCAGCTGCGGTCCGCCGGCCTCGGCATCGTCTTCCATCGACCTGAACTTATAGATCATAAAAGGCTTGCCATAGCGGCCGATGCGTTCCTGCCTGAATATGACAGGACCTTTGCCTGATAGTCTAATAAGCAGTGCCAGCAACGCCATAAGAGGAGTGAGCACAATCAGGGATGCGGCGGAGATGAAAAAATCGAGTGTCTGTTTGGTTATCGACTGCCAGTGAGGCATAGCCCTGTATGAGACCCGAAGCAGAGGGGTGGCATAGATGGGGCCCGCCTCTACATGTCCGGCGATGACCTGCCTCATAGAGGGTACAGCCTTTACGAGGACATCGCGATAGCAGATTGTATTAACAATGTCTTCCACAAGATGATACTCACTCTCTTCCAGTGCCATTATCACCTCATCAATTTCGTGGCTCTCAATGACACTGACAAGATTTTCACCTGTTCCCAGCCATGGCACTTCCCCGGCCAGCCTGTCACCGGCAGAGCCGTCAACGGCGATATAACCGGAGAGAAGATTCCCGGCAGGCATCTTTTCGCTCTTTATCTCCCCTATAAGTCTCATAGCCTTGCTTTTACTGCCTATTATGAGCGTTCTAAAGCCTGCCTCGCGCCTGTGAATCCTGCCCGACACCAGGGTGGTGATGATGAAACGGGGTATCCATGTAAGCAGAAACTCAAGCAGAAACAGTACGATGAACGACCTGTAGTATGTTGAATAGTGTCCTACTACATCATCAAGAATCAGTACAAAGAATAATATGACTACGGCTGCCATGGTCACCCCCAGTGATTTGCCGAATTCGAGTAAACGCGAACGGCGCAGCGGATCAGAGTAGAATCCGGTCATGGCAAACACAAAGAGAAAAAAAAGTGGCAGGAGAAATATCCCCAGGTAGAATTTATTGCCCAGCTCCATCCTGAAGTATTCTCCGTATAAACGTGTTTCAATAAAGTATTTACGAAACAGGTAGAATAGTCCCCAGGCTATTGCGGAGCCTGCGAAATCAGCAGAAATATATGACAGCGTTATCCGGCGGGCAAATTTTTTCATCAGTGTGTGCAAGCGATATGCAAAGATATCTGTTATTTTTAGACCAAAATGGTGCGGCAATGATTGAAGAGTCGTTTGAGGCTAAAGGCAAGAGGAAGAGACTTATAGAGGAGCTGCGTGGCAAGGGCATCAGTGATGAGAAGGTGCTTGAGGCCATGGGAAGGGTGCCGCGTCATATTTTCATGGATGATGCTTTTCTAAGGCATGCATACCAGGATAAAGCTTTCCCGATATCTGCAGGCCAGACGATATCACAGCCATATACCGTTGCTGTTCAGACGATACTGCTTAATGTGGGGAAGAGGGACAAGGTGCTTGAGATAGGTACAGGATCGGGTTACCAGGCAGCAATACTGGCGGAGTTGGGAGTGAAGGTATATACAATTGAGCGGCAGCGGGAGCTGTACCGAAAGGCACAGGTGATGATAAATGCACTGGGTTACAGGATACATTTCTTCCTTGGCGATGGTTATGAAGGACAACCGCAGTACGGACCCTATGACGGCATCATCATAACGGCGGCGACGGCTGATGTGCCTGATAAATTACTCAGACAGTTGCGAGTGGGAGGAAGGCTTGTGGCACCACGCGGTGAGCGTGATTCGCAGGTGATGACCCTGTATGTCCGTAAAGGGGAGGATGAATGGGAGACATCAACCCACGGGCACTTTGTCTTTGTCCCAATGCTTAAAGGTATTGCCGGCGGAAACGAAAAGGAATGATAATATGAAAATATATAGGGAGGTGTTCTCCCCCATACAGGTTAACACCTATATTGTGGAGGGTGACAACGGCGGTTGCATAATCATAGACTGCGGCTGTTACGACAGCGCCGACGAGAAGAGGCTTGAGGATTTGCTTGGTGCCCACGGGCTGAAGCCGGAAATGCTGATCAATACGCACTGTCACCTTGATCATATCTTCGGGAATAAGTTCATTCTTGAGCAGTATGGGCTAAGAACGTGGTTCCATGAGGGAGACAGCTACAACCATCTAACCGCTCCCAAGCATGCTCTCATGTTCGGGCTTGTTATGGATGCACCACCGGAGCCAGCGGGTTATCTCGTTGACGGAGAGGTTGTTTCTGCTGCAGGACTGACTTTTCAGGTCATTGCCGTTCCCGGGCATTCTCCGGGCGGAATAGCTTTTTACGCAGAGAATGAGAATGTCATTTTCACCGGGGATGCCTTGTTTGCCGGGAGCATCGGACGGTCTGACCTGCCAGGAGGCAACCATGAGCAACTGGTGTCTAACATACGGTCACGGCTCTTTTCCCTTCCGCCTGACACAGTCGTGTACCCGGGTCACGGACCGGAGACAACTATCAGGGAGGAGATGAAGAGTAATCCATATTTTTTCTGAAATACCCATCTGTCAAGTACTTGAAAGCGAAAAATGGAAATCATAGGTTTTCATTCATATACTGGGCACTTGATGTTTATTATGATGAATTATGATTAATATGCTTTTTTTTATAACTCCCTTTGTGCTAATTTCGCTCCGTTCCTCTGTAACAAAAATTTAACTGATTAGTATATGACATCCGATCATTTTGTAAACCGTCACATCGGGCCGCGTGACAGTGAGGCCGGTGAGATGTGCAGGGCTATTGGCGTTGATTCTCCTGAGCAGCTGATAAACCAGACCGTTCCGGCATTGATAAGACTTGACAGACCTCTCAATCTGCCTCCGGCAATGAGTGAGATCGAATACCTCGCTCATGTAAGGGAGTTGGGGAAACGCAATAAGCTGTTCAGGTCTTTTATCGGTCAGGGTTATTATGGTGTTGCTGTTCCTCCGGTGATCATCCGCAATGTGCTTGAGAATCCCTCATGGTACACCTCCTACACCCCTTACCAGGCTGAGATTTCACAGGGAAGGCTTGAGGCGCTGCTTAACTTCCAGACTATGGTGACAGGACTCACCGGGATGGAAATAGCCAATGCCTCGCTTCTTGATGAGGCTACGGCTGGTGCCGAAGCAATGGTCATGATGTATAATGCACGGTCACGGGATAAGGTGAAGGCCGGCGCCAACAAATTTATGGTTGACAATTCGGTCTTCAGGCAGACCCGTGATGTTCTCATCACCCGCGCTGCGCCGCTTGACATTGACCTGCAGTTTGTTGATTACACACAGATAGAACCTGACGGTAATTTGTTCGGGGTCCTGGTGCAGTATCCTGCGGCATGTGGTGAGATACGCGATTACCGTGAGCTTGTTGAGAGGGTTCACGCAGGTGGTGCCCTGGTAGGGGTGGGAGCAGACCTGATGAGTCTCGCCCTGCTGACACCTCCGGGCGAGTGGGGTGCTGACGTCGTTTACGGCTCCAACCAGCGTTTCGGTCTTCCGATGAGCTACGGCGGTCCGCATGCCGGTTTCTTTGCTACAAGGGATGAGCTGAAACGCAACATGCCAGGACGAATTATCGGGGTCTCGGTAGATGTACACGGAAACCAGGCTCTTCGTATGGCGTTGCAGACGCGTGAGCAGCATATCAAACGCGAAAGGGCTACCTCAAACATCTGCACGGCACAGGCACTCCTCGCAACAATGTCAGGTATGTACGCCCAATATCACGGGCCGGAAGGTATAAAGAGCATTGCCATGCATATCTTTTCAACGGCATGCACCCTGGCTAAAGCTCTTAAGGCGATGGGGTACACCATTAAGCATGATCAGTTCTTTGACACAATCAGGGTAGTTGCGGTGACAGGTGTCACCTCTGACATGATTCAGAAGATCGCTCTGAGCAAGGGTATCAATCTCTGGTACCCCTGTGGTAACTGTGCTGTCATAAGTACTGACGAGGTTACCACTCTGAAGGAAATCAATGATCTGGTAGCTGTGTTTGCCGAGGCAGCCGGTAAAAATGCTGATGAGGTCACAGAGCTTTGTGACTGTTTCTGCATTGATGACAAATTCAAGCGTACGTCGCTGTTTATGCAGGAGCGTGCTTTCGACAATTACCACAGCGAGACTGACATGATGCGTTACATCAAGATGCTGGAGCGCAAGGACTTTTCGCTGGCAAACGGTATGATCCCATTGGGGTCATGCACCATGAAACTTAATCCGGCAGCTTCGATGTTTGCAATGAGCTGGCCGGAGTTCGGTAACATACACCCCTTTGTTCCTGCAGACCAGGCAGGTGGATACTATAAGCTGATGGAGGAGCTGGGTGAGGCGCTGAAAGAGATTACAGGTTTTGATGCTGTCTCTTTCCAGCCCAACTCAGGCGCAGCCGGCGAGTATACCGGGCTGATGGTCATCAGGCAGTATCATATAAGCCGCAACGAGGGTCACCGTGATGTGGCGCTCATACCATCATCGGCACACGGGACCAATCCTGCCAGTGCTGCCATGGCCGGCATGAAGGTGATTGTGGTGGAGTGTGATGAGAACGGTAACATAAGTGTTGATGATCTGAGGAAGAAAGCAGTTGAACATCGTGATAACCTGAGCTGTGCAATGATCACCTATCCGTCCACTCATGGAGTCTTTGAGGAGGCTATCGTGGGGATGATGGATATCATTCATGAGAATGGCGGCCTGGTGTACATGGACGGTGCGAACATGAACGCCCAGGTAGGGCTGACCAGTCCCGGCCATATTGGAGCCGACGTGTGTCATCTCAATCTGCATAAGACCTTCGCCATACCTCATGGCGGCGGTGGTCCCGGAATGGGTCCGATTCTTTGCAACACCAGGCTGGCTGAGTTCCTGCCATCACACCCTGTCGTGAAGACCGGCGGCAGTCACGGCATAACTGCTGTTGCAGCAGCGCCATTTGGCAGCGCACATGTGCTGACAATCAGCCATGCCTATGTGATGATGCTTGGCAGCGAGGGACTTACAAAATCAACCGTCTATGCCATCCTGAATGCAAACTATATTGCCGCCTCACTGAGTGGTATGTACAAGGTTCTTTATACCGGATCAAACAACCGGTGCGCGCATGAGATGATCTTCGATTGCAGGAGTTTCAAGGATGCAGGCGTGGATGAGTCGGATATTGCCAAGAGACTGATGGACTACGGGTTCCATGCTCCCACGCTCTCATTCCCGGTACACGGAACACTGATGGTTGAACCGACAGAGTCTGAGCCAAAGGCTGAGCTCGACAGGTTCATTAATGCCATGAAGGGCATCTGGCGGGAGATTGAAGAGATAAGGGAAGGCACTGCTGACAGGGTTGACAACGTACTAAAGAATGCACCCCATACTGCCGCCTCGGTCATCTCAGACAGCTGGGGTCATGCCTATCCGCGTGAGAAGGCTGCATATCCGCTGCCATCGATTGTTGAGAACAAGTTCTGGCCTTCGGTAGGGCGGGTGGATAACGGTTACGGCGACCGCAACCTGGTATGTACCTGTGCGCCTATAGATGATTACAGGTTTGAGAAGATAGGATCAGGCAGTAGGGAGTAGGCAGTAGGCAGTAGTGAGGTCTCAAGTCGGCAGTCGGCAGTCAATTAATAAGTTACAGACTGAAGACTGAAGACTGGGAAAGTCGTTAAAAGAGATCCTCAATGACCATCGAGTAAAGGTCGGTCTGTGAGATGCCGAAGACAGCTGCCTGCCTCGGGATAATGCTCTCCTCGGTCATGCCGGGGATGGTATTTATCTCAAGGAACTGCGGTCCTTCGGCGGTGACGATGAAGTCAACTCTTACTATACCGCGGCATCCGAGGATGTCATAGATCTCTGACGAGAGTTCCTGGATGTGTGAAGTCACCGCCTCGGGCAACCTAGCCGGAGTGATCTCATCAGAGAGTCCGTCAGTGTATTTTGCTTCGTAGTCGAAGAACTCCTTCTTAGGCACTATCTCGGTAACAGGCATCACAATCTTTCTCTGTCTGGTTTTTACCACTCCGCATGCCACTTCCGTTCCCTTCATGAATGATTCAATAAGAACCTCATGACCCTCTGCAAAGGCACTCTTGAGCGCTTCGGCAAACTCACCCACCTCTTTGACCTTTGTCACCCCGAAACTTGATCCGCTGGCGTTAGGTTTGACAAAGCAGGGCAGCCCGGTCTGCCTCAGAATCTTTGCCGCATCATACTGCTGTCCCTTCCTTATTAGAAGTCCGCCTGTCATCGGTATACCATATTCGTTGAGGTACAGTTTGCAGGCCTGTTTGTGGAATGTCAGCGCTGAGACGAAGGCATCGCAGCTTGTGTAGGGTATACCAGTCATGTCAAAATAGCCCTGCAGGGGTCCGTTCTCGCCCGGGTCGCCGTGTATTGAGATAAAAGCGGCATCAAACCTGACCCGTTGGTTGTCCAGAACCAGGCTGAAGTCGTTCTTGTCTATCCTGTAAAGCCGTCCCTTGGCATCTTCCCAAGACCAATCAGTTCCCTTAATTGTTATGATATATGTTTCATATTTTCCTTTCAGCGCCCTGGCAACACCTTGTGCGCTGCGGACAGAAACGGGGTATTCGGATGAATTTCCTCCTGCAACAATGGCAATGGTTCTCATGATTCTGTAATTTTTCCCAAAATTACAGAATTTAGTATCGCCGGGAAGCTCAAACGAAAAAAACATGAAATCTTCCCCGGGTGCAATGCAGACGTTGGTTATATCGTCTTTACAACGATTATTTTATTTATTTTTGAAACCAAATTAAAACAAACGGAAAAATGGAAAAGAAACCTGTAAGCGGAATAGTGACAGTCGTAATCATTATTGTAGCTCTTCTTCTTATTGTTTCATGGGCAGTGAGGATCTACAACAAGATTGTGCCGATGAATGAAAAGGTAGCCACTGAGTGGAGCAATGTAGAGACACAGTATCAGCGCAGGGCTGATCTGATACCGAATTTCGTAAATACGGTCAAGGGTGCTGCAGCCTTCGAGCAGGAGACACTGACACAGGTCATTGAGGCAAGGGCTAAGGCCACCCAGGTGACTGTTGATCCGTCCAATATCACTCCTGAGCAGATGCAGGAGTTTCAGGCAGCACAGGGCGAGGTCAGCTCGGCGCTTGCACGACTGATGGTTGTGGTGGAGCAGTATCCTGAGCTGAAGGCAACCCAGAATTTCCGTGACCTTCAGGTTGAGCTTGAGGGCACAGAGAATCGAATCGCCGTAGCAAGGAACAACTTCAACGATGCCGCAAGGGAGTATAATACCTTCATCAAGAAGTTTCCGAACAACCTTATAGCTTCCTTTACCAAATTCGATGACAGACCTTACTTCGAGGCCCAGGAGGGAACCGAGGTGGCGCCCAGGGTAGAATTCTGAGGATCAGAATAATGAAGGCTTCAGCATTCTTTACCAGCGAGCAGCAGAAGGCAATTATCAGTGCTATACATGAGGCTGAACATGCCACCTCCGGTGAGATACGTGTTCATGTTGAGACATCATGCAAGGCTGATGTGCTTGATGAAGCGGCATGGCTCTTCAGGAAGTTGGGCATGCACAAAACGGCTGACCGCAACGGGGTACTTATATACCTGGCACTTAAGGAGAGAAAGTTTGCCATTATCGGTGACACAGGAATCAATGCAGTGGTACCGCTCGGATTCTGGGATAATATCCGGGATCATATGAGACAGAGATTCAGTGAGAATCTCTACGCGGAGGGCCTGGCCGAAGGAATACTCATGGCCGGGGAGCAGATGAAGGAGCATTTCCCGTATTCCAGGAACGACATAAACGAGATTACTGACACAATCTCTTTTGACAATAATTAACCGGGGGTTTGAAAATGAGGAAGCTGAAGTATTTACTAATTCTATTCTTTTTGCTGCCTGTTGCCTTCATTATGGAGGCTCAGACCCTTCCTGCCAGGCCTGACCCGCCGCGACTGGTTAATGACTTTGCCGGTATTCTCTCTGAATCAGAGATGCAATCGCTTGAAAACAAGCTGGTTGCATTCAATGATACAACCTCCAACCAGATTGCTGTGGTGATTGTAGATGATCTTCTGGGATATGACCGGTCCGATTATGCCTACAGGGTTGCGAAGGAGTGGGGTATTGGCCAGGGCGACTTCAACAACGGGCTTCTGGTTCTGGTTAAGACCAAGACGGAGGCATCGTCAGGCCAGATTTTCATTGCTACTGGCTACGGTCTTGAAGGGGCGATACCAGATATTACCTGTGCCGAGATCATAGACAGGGAGATTCTCCCGCGGTTCCGGGAGAATGATTATTACGGCGGACTCGATGCCGGCACGAATGTGCTTATGGCACTTGCAGCCGGGGAGTACACCTATGGGAACTATGGAGGAGGGGAAATGTCTCCAGCTCTGCCTGGAATCATTTTCTTCATAATCATCATCATGATCATCGTGATCGTCTCAGCCGGAAGCTCCAACAACAAGCATCTCAGGAAGGGCGGATCATCAAATCTGCCTCTCTGGCTGCTATTAAGCATGATGGGAGGTGGAAGATCACATGGCGGCAGCTGGGGCGGGTTCTCCGGCGGTGGCAGCAGCGGTGGCGGTGGCGGCGGGTTTGGCGGATTTGGCGGCGGCGGATTCGGCGGCGGCGGAGCAGGGGGCTCCTGGTAGAATTGTCGCTGCGCTCCTTCTGAAGGTCTGAGGTCTGAAGGCCCCGACACTCCGTGTGCGGGGTTTCGACCCTGCGGGTCTCAATCTGAAGTCTGAAGGTCTGTCGCTGCGGTCCGTCTTTCGGTCATGACTGCCGACTGAAGACTCCACTACTGCCTACTGCCTACTGCCTGCTTACTCAGTCTCTGCCTGAGATATAACTCCTCCACTTATCAATGACCGATTTCATGTCCGGTGGCACCGGCGACTCGAAGGATAGTCTCTTGCCGGAGACAGGGTGGTCAAGAGAGAGTGTCTGTGCATGAAGCGCCTGGCGGGGCAACATCGTGAAGCAGTTGCGTACGAACTGCTGGTATTTGGTGAAGGTGGTGCCCTTCAGTATCCGGTGGCCGCCATACTCCTCATCATTAAAAAGCGGATGGCCTGTCCAGGCCATGTGAACCCTGATCTGGTGAGTACGGCCTGTCTCGAGACGGCATTCTATCAGTGACACATAACCAAGCTGTTCCACAATCTTATAGTGAGTAACCGCATGCTTGCCCTGGCTGCCGTCATGAAAGACCTGCATGATCTTACGGTCACGGATGTTCCGGCCGACATTGCCGGTGACAGTACCTTCCGCAGGATCAGGTGTGCCCCAGACCACTGCCAGGTACTTCCGACCGGTGGTTCGGTTGAAGAACTGCCGGGCAAGCTTGTTGTGGGCGTATTCGTTCTTGGCAACAACCAGAAGCCCTGATGTGTTTTTGTCAATGCGATGTACCAGTCCCGGCCTGAGTTCCCCTGATTGAAAGAGGGGCAGGTCCCTGAAGTGGTACATCAGCGCATTCATGAGGGTGCCGGAGTAATTGCCATATGCCGGATGGACTACCATCCCGGCTGCCTTGTCTACGACGATAAGATCATCATCCTCATAAACGACGCTGATGGGGATGTCCTGCGGGATGAGCTCAATCTCACGGGGCGGGTTGGGGAGAAGTATCTGGATTACATCAAGAGGCTTAACACGATAGTTTGGTTTCACCGGCGCCTCGTTTACGAGGATATTACCAGCCTGAGCTGCAGCCTGTACGCGAGTTCGTGATACATTCTCGATACGGGTTGCGAGGTACTTGTCTATACGGAGCATTGATTGACCCTGGTCAACCACATAGCGGTAATGCTCAAAGAGCTCCTGCTCCTGGCTGTCAACCAGTTCCTCCTCAGCCATTTATGTCTTGTTTCATTTTATCAGTATAATTCGTAAGAGTGAGATCGGACGTCCTTCCCTTGTCTTTATCAGCAGGAAGTAATTTCCGGCGGCCAGCCTGCTTAGATCGGGTCGGTCAGTGCGGTCAAGTGACATCACCAGGGCGCCTGTCGAGGCAATGACATCAATTGTGAAGTCGGCCGGTGCCCTGTCTGAGGCCATGAGTGTCACCACTCCTGATGATGGGTTAGGGAATACCCTGAAGAGGTCGTTTACGAGTGTGCCGTTGTCTGATGATGTAGGTGCACCTGAACCCTTCATCACCGGCCGCATCATGACAGTCCCCGGTGCCTGGCTGGGCTGCCAGGTACCGCTAAGCATGTAATATTGCCTGCCTGCGGGTAAGGTGTTCAGATCGAGACCGGCGTTGAGGAATACATCCACCACCTGTCTCCATCCGATCCAGAAGTTATCGGTCACTCTTACTGGCTTGTCAAAGAGATATGTTTTGAATCCGTTAAGGTCAGTGCCGGGATCAGCCATTGCGCCATCGCTGCTACCCAGAAGCACACCGGGCTGGCCGTTGTCATCAGCCCACACCATGATCTCAAAGCCTCTCTGGTTTTTGTTGTCATATGCATCGTTGAAGCAGATGTCTATCCCGGTAACCGAGTCGGGGATGAATGACCGGAACCGCAATGCTGCCATCGCGTTACGGGAGCCCTCCCCGTTTATGCCGTACCCGGCCTCAGCTGTGCCGTCGTCAATGGCAAAATAATCAGAAAACCTCTGGATGAACCTTATGGTGTCATTCTGTTTCGGGTCAAAGTCGTCTGTGATCAGTGATACCGTAACCCCGAACAGAGCTGTGTCCGGTGCAACAGAGTTGAAAGTATAGAGCAGCGGTGCATCGTATTTCACATCAGTGCGCGGGTTGACGTTTGATGCCCCGGCGTCAAAATCCCGGTCCACCACACCGGTTACCAGGTTTTTAATGGAGACATGTCTCGTGACATTTCGGATTATAGTGTCATTATTGCGATAGTTGATCTCTGCCGTAGGGCTCATTGCCGACAGGTATGCCTGTCTGAAATGACGCCATGGCATTGCTTCATACTCCTGCACAAGGGATCTCTGCGGGAGTGTCAGGGCGACATCATGCAGGACGGTGTCATGACGTGAGCGGTCTTTGTCAAGCACAACATGGTCAATATTCCACTGGTCGGCGTTACCGGCCTGTGACGGTTCGGTCAGCACGCCTGCCAGCGAGGCATGGCCGGTGAACATGAAACGGAAGCCGTTCATCAGGAACCGGGTCTCCTTGACCGGAATCATAACCTGCCGGAAGCCCGTGACCGGGCCGCCTCCTGTCTGCCATATACTGTACCATTTCCCCTCACCCGGAGCCCAGAAGCTGAGAGTCAGGCTGTCATCCGATTCAGGCATATCAGCCAGGCCTCCTGCCTCATAGAGGAAGCTGAGGTAGATGCTGTCAGAGGGCGGGTATTCAAGATTTATTGTACGCGATGTAAGGTGGTCAGCGGCAAAGACTGCCTGCGATGCAGCGTCATAGAGGTTACCACCCTCATCGAGGCAGTCGAAGGTGGCCACACCCTGCGAGGGCTGGGTGACAGAGAAGGTGTTATTGATGAAAACAAGGATGTCACTCCATCTCTCTGTGGAAGGGTAGAGACTGTCTGAGGAAAAGTCGTCACTGAAGGGAAGGAGAATTGGTTCTTCGGCAGCAGTACCTTTAAGCACCGGCCTCCTGTCAGCACGAGAGAGCTGCCTGTTATGGGAAAGACCGGTAATAACCTCCTGGGCTGATGCAGTTAAAGAGGTCAGGGTGGCAAGAAGGATAAATGCGAACCATCTCTGCTTCATCATGATGGTGCTAATTCAGTTTCCGGAAAGATGTCTTCACCTTCTCTTTCAGTAGTATCTGCCTCTGTTGATTCAGGGATCAGCTTCAGCGTATCGGTTGTAAGCCATATATATACTGCCGATCCGAGCTGCACGGAAGCGTCATGATGATATTCAGGGTTCTGTTTGAAAACGAAAGCGTTCATTGAGTCCTCCGCTGTAGCTACTGAGGCATCGAAGACATATGCTCCCAGGTTGAGTGATGATCCGAGTAGCTCATTCCTGGCCTGATCAAGGGTTGTACCCATCAGTCTTGGCAGGGGGGTGCGTTGACTGCTCAGTCCTCTTCCGAGGACAAGATCAATGACCATACCCTTCTGCACTGAATCGCCGGGCGACACTTCGCGGCCGTGCAATGTCTGCTTAAGGACGAAGTCGACGGTCAGGTCAGGGACATAATTCAGCTGTCCTACCTGGAGGCCTGCTGTTTCGATGAGCGACAACGCCTGACGGCGCGGCAGGCCGACAAGGTCGGGTACGGCAACCATCTCAGGGTTGAATGCGTTTATTGTTGCCTGGATTGTACGGCCCCTCTTCACATGATGACCGGGCTGAGGTGTCTGTTCTGCAACGCAGCCGCGGGGCACCAACGCGGTATAGACTGAGTCGATGATCTGGATTTTCATCCGGTTCTTGTTAGCCACATGTTTTGCTTCAGTGATTGTCAGTCCCCTGATCTCCGGGGTGGGTCTCGACTGTCCGTGGTGGGTATAGATGTTCAGCCAGATGATAAGGATGAGTATAATGGCAACTCCTATGACCAGTGCCAGTCCCAACTGTTTCCAGAAGACCCGGCTTTTAAGAAATTCCTTGACGCTCATCGTGTGATGAAGTATTAAATTGTTAACGCAGGGTCAAAGATAAAATTATATTGTGAGAGTGCAGGGCATTACCACTCCTTAATGGTCCGGTAGTTTGTATCTCTTTCCACAGGCTTGTAACCGGCTGACCTTATCATGGCCACCAGTTCCGTTGTTGAGAGACTGGGATTCATATCTCCGGCTCCTGCCATTGAATAGATCCTGGTAGTATCATCGATGGTACCGTCAAGGTCATCGGTACCGAAGGCCAGGCTCATCATTGCGGCGTCTTTGCCTATGGCGGGCCAGTAGGCTTTTATGTGTCTGAAGTTATCGAGGAATATGCGTGAGAGGGCATAGTTACGCATGTCTTCGGTCACGGGCACCTCTCCCAGTTCGCTCATGCGGTTGTTCTCTCTTCTGAACTTCAGCGGGATAAAGGAATTGAAGCCTCCTGTACGGTCCTGCAGCTCTCTCAGCCTCATCAGGTGATCAATGCGCTGTTCGGGGCTCTCGGCATGGCCGTAGAGCATGGTGGCGTTTGATGAGATGCCGAGGTTATGGGCAGCCTCGTGTATGGCGAGGTAAGTCCCGGCGTCAGCCTTCTCCCTGCATATCTTACGCCGAAGTGAAGCATCAAAGATCTCAGCACCACCGCCGGGAATGGAGTCAAGTCCGTAATCGCGCAGGAGCTTAAGTCCATCAGTGTAAGTCATCTCAGCCTTCCGTATCATATAGTCAAGCTCAACGGCTGAGAAGGCTTTGATGCTTATATCAGGTCTTAGCCGGCGAATGGAAGCAAGGATTTTTCCGTAGTAGTGGATGTCACGCGACGGGTGTACACCACCGGTGATGTGTACCTCTGTGACAGGGATTCCGTCAAATCGCTTTACGATATCCAGAATCTCATTCTCAGTAAGTTCCCAGCTATCGGGGTCGCCTTCAGGCTTGTGATATGAACAGAACCTGCAGTTATAGATACAGACATTGGTAGGTTCAATATGGAAGTTGCGGTTGAAGAAAACAGCGTCACCGCTCTTTGCCTTCTTTGCTTCCGTTGCAAGCACCGCCAGCAGAGAGAGATCAGCCATCCGGTACAGAGTCAGCGCTTCATCCGGCGTCAGGCGTCTGCCGTCAAGGATAGCCCGGGCAATCTCCCTGATTTCTGTTCCGGTATTTTTCAGGATTAGCTCTTTCATTTCGCGAAATATTCACAAAGTTAATATCACCGTGACACTGTAGAAATAAAAAACCGCCTTAATTGTTCATTAAGACGGTCTGTTTATTTTATTGTCAGCCTGTCAGTCCTTGTGTCCAAGCTCGTCAGAGACAGTCAGTTTCTTTCTTCCCTTGGCCCTGCGGGCTGCAAGAACACGCCTGCCATTGGGTGTTGACATTCTCTCCCTGAAGCCATGAGTATTGGTTCTCTTCTTTCTTGATGGCTGAAATGTCCTTTTCATCTGTTCCTATAATTTCGTTGTTTACTTTCCGGTTTTAAAGACTGCAAAGGTAGTCATTTTTTGAAATAAACAGAGGGGTGGGATATTTTTTTTATTTTACCTTGAGAGGTATACGATTTTTTTTGTTTCAAAGTAAGGTTCGTCAAACCAGCTGCTTATCGGAGTAAAGGTGGCAGATGCCCTGAAGGGTCTGATTTCACGGTCGAGGTCACCTCCCTTAAGGAAAATCCAGCCATTCTTTACATCATTGAATGATCGGGCCGATGACAGGTGCCGGGTGATTTTAACGAACTGTTCCATATCTGTCACAGCCCGGCCGATTATGAAGTCATATTCTCCGGAAGCATCTTCAGACCTTACGGAGCGGGCCAGTACATTTCCGATGGAAGCGGCAGCTGTAATTTCGTTTACCACCCTGATCTTTTTGGCGACCGAATCGATAAGTGTAAACCTCACCTGGGGGAAGAGTATGGCAAGGGGTATTCCCGGGAGTCCTCCGCCGGTCCCTACATCAATCACAGCTGTGCCGGGCAGGAATGAGATAAAGCGGGCGATAGCCAGGGAGTGTAGCAGGTGGTTTATCTCAAAGTTGATGATGTCTTTGCGGGAGATTACATTTATCTTGTCATTCCACTCCCTGTAGAGTGAAGGCAGCAGCGCAAACTGGCGGCGTTGTTCATCTGTAAGCGAGGGGAAATATTTCTCAGCGATGGTTGTCAAATGCCGCTGGTTTTACTGCGGACCATATTCAAAATGAGCACTTTAGCCCTGAATAGGCGTGCCTTGACAGTACCGATGGGAAGGCTCAGTTCGCTGGCTATCTCCTCATAGGAGTAGTCTTCAAAATATCTCAGTTCGATCAGTCTTCGGTAGCGTGGTTTCAGGGTCTTGACGATTCTGTTGAGAGAAGCGGCAGTCTCCCTGTCTATCATCAGTTCATCAGGGGCTCTCATGTCAGAGGCGACGGTTGCCTCCATCTCATCCTCCTCGCCCTCATCATGGTCGAAAGGCCTTGGCGTCTGGCTCTTGCGTCTCATGAAGTCAATACAGTTGTTGGTGGCTATGCGGAAGAGCCACGTGCTGAAAGCGTGTGAGGGCACGTACTTGGCAAGACTGTTGAAGGCTTTGCCGAAAGCTTCAATGGTGAGGTCCTCAGCATCGGAGGGATTACTAACCATCCTGAGCATAACATAATAGACTGAGTCACGGTACCTGTTGAGCAGCTCGGTGTATGCCCTGCTGTCGCCTTTCAATGCACGGTCAATGACCTTCAGGTCATGTTGCGCTTTCTCCGATAGGCCGGTTTCTATTTCCATGTCTCTCTGCCCTTGCCTTTTCTGATGGTGGTAACGTAAAGGAAGGCCGTTACCAGCGGCGCCAAGATATCAAAAAAGAGCGAAATAAACCACAAGCGGGGTTCATTGAATGTTGCGGCAGCCTTTCTCAGTATCACCGCCCTCATGACCAGCCGTGCCAGAGCCACGAACACTACTATAGGCCATGAAGCAAGCATGATCAGCAGCGCAATCAACAGTCCGTAATAACCCACCCTGGAGAAGGGTTCAAGAAAGAGTCTTATCTTGTCATTTCTCTTATAGTAGGCGGCTGCCGAGAGGTGTCTTCTCTTCTGTTTGATCCAGGCCCCCAGGCTCTTTTGGGCTGCCGAAAGGGTAAAGGAATCATGGGTGAGCATCAGGCTGCAGTTGTCAGCTGTAGCATTTCGGTTTACAAACAGGTCATCGTCGCCTGACATGATATGGTTATGTGGTCCGAAGCCACCCCTGTCAAAGAAGAAGCTACGCCTGTAAGCAAGGTTTCGTCCAACACCCATATATGGAATTCCAGACATGGCCATCCCAAAGTACTGCATGCCGGTGAACATCGTTTCATAGCGGATGTAGCGGTTGAGGATACCTTCCCCGGGGAGATATCCCCCGTATCCGATGATTATATCTGTTCCCGGTTTTGCTGCCGAGGCTACTGCGCGGAGCCAGTTGGCTGTTGCCGGACGGCAGTCAGCATCGGTGAATACAAGCATCTCGTTCTTTGCTGCCTTGATGCCGATGAGCATCGCCAGCTTCTTGGTGTGGGTGAACCCGGGGTCTTTCTGAATCATTGAGACTCTCAGGTGCGGATAACGCTTCATCATGTCACCCAGGATATCAAAGGTATTGTCCTCTGAACAGTCATTGACCACCACCACCTCGTATGATGGATAATCCTGTTCCAGTACTGACGGAAGAAACCTTATCAGGTTCTCCGCTTCATTACGGGCACAGATGACCACCGAGAGAGGAGGAAGTGCGCCGGGCGCCAATGTTGTGTCAGGCTGAGCCCACGCAGCCCTGCGATAATACCATAGCCAGTACCATCCCTGTGTGAATGCCGACAGGACAAACAGTGCTAGGAGTATAAGATGCGCCGTATCAGTTGATAAGATCATAGAATGTCACATTGTGTGCCGCAATATTATAAAGAATTGGACAATGGTTGCAATAATCTTTTCAACAATTGGGCCACCGTTTTCTCAAATTGATAACCGGTAGTTCATAATCAGGTGTAGAAAGCTTACTTTTGTGGCCACCAGTCAAAGGATGATGTTCAGCATAGAGAGGAGAGACGGATCAACATCGGCCCGGGCAGGCGTCTTACGCACTGCTCACGGCGAAATTCAAACGCCCATCTTTATGCCGGTAGGAACCGGGGCTACTGTTAAGGGTGTACTGCACCGTGATCTTAAGAGTGAGATTAATGCCCCGGTGATCCTGGCTAACACCTATCACCTGTACCTGCGCCCCGGCACTGACATCATCAGCCGGGCCGGAGGCATTCACAGTTTCATGGCGTGGGACAGGGCTGTGCTTACAGACAGCGGGGGATACCAGGTTTTTTCTCTTGCCGCAAACAGGAAACTGACAGAGGCGGGAGCCATATTCAGATCCCACATTGACGGTTCCAAACATATTTTCACCCCAGAGAAGGTGATTGACATTCAACGTACTATCGGAGCCGATATCATGATGGCGTTTGACGAGTGCGCTCCATGGCCATGTGATCACAATTATGCCCACAGATCTATGGATCTGACCCACCGCTGGCTTGACCGGTGTGTGGCACAGCTCAGTGAGACTGAACCATTATATGGGTCAGAGCAGATGCTTTTCCCCATTGTTCAGGGAGCAGTGTACAGTGATCTCCGGAGAATATCAGCAGAAAAGATCGCCTCGGCAGGTATGCCTGGTAACGCAATAGGCGGCCTCTCAGTAGGCGAACCGGCAGAGGTTATGTACGAGATGCTGGAGGTTGTGAACGAGATACTCCCCGCCGACAAACCGCGTTACCTCATGGGAGTGGGTACACCTGCCAACATACTGGAGGCCATATCCCGCGGTGTTGACATGTTTGACTGCGTGATGCCAAGCCGCAACGGCCGCAATGGCATGCTGTTCACCCGCGAGGGCATCATCAATATAAGGAACCAGCGCTGGGCCTCTGACTTCTCACCGGTAGATGCCAGCTCTGACTCTGAGATTAGCCGTACATATTCAAAGGCTTACCTGCGTCACCTGGTGATATCGGGAGAGATGCTCGGAGCCCAGATATCGACAATACATAACCTCTCATTCTACCTCAGCCTGGTGCGGGAGGCAAGGGAGAGAATACTTGACGGTACATTCGGAACATGGAAAAAAGAGACAGTTCAAAGAATTTCAGAGAGAGCCTGAATAAGCTTGCCCCGGGGATACTGGACTGGTACATCATCAGACAGTTCCTTGGAACATTTATATTCTCCCTTGTACTGATATTAAGTATAGCGGTCATTTTTGACTTCTCAGAGAAGATTGATGATTTCATACAGAAACAGGCTCCGCTCAAGGCTATCGTATTTGATTATTACCTGAACTTCATCCCCTATTTTGCCACTCTCTTTGCCCCGATGTTTGTTTTTATCTCGGTGATCTTCTTTACCTCACGGATGGCCGTCAACACCGAGATCATTGCCATGCTCAATAGTGGTATGAGTTTCAGCCGGCTGCTGGTACCCTATTTTATCTCGGCTGCCTTTATCGCCCTGGCCGCCTTCATGCTCCAGAATTATGTCCTGCCGCATTCAAACATAGCCCGACTCGATTTTGAAGAGAAGTATTACCGCAGCTCTGACTTCAGGAGGATGAATGTCTCATCTGTTCACCGCCAGGTCTACCCCAACGTCTATATCTACATGGAGCAGTATAACAAGGTCTCGCAGAGCGGGCGCAACTT
>JBFYPM010000079.1:0-12342 GCA_041303295.1 Bacteroidales bacterium | reverse complement strand
AAGAGAAGAATGACCTTTTCATTCCACTCAAAGGTTCTTTTTTATTGCCCTTTCGCTATCAACAGCAAGCTGTTGACGCTTCAGGCCAATAAAAAAACCACCCCCGGTTTTCCGGGGATGGTCATTTTTCTCTTGTCGGGGTGAGAAGACTCGAACTTCCGGCCCCTACGTCCCGAACGTAGTACGCTACCAACTGCGCTACACCCCGATTCGGCCTGCGAACCCCACCGACAGGTGGGAGAGGGAGGCTTATACCTGAATAAATTCAGGTTCGCAAAAGTAATAAATTTTTAATCCTGACAGAACTTTTTTGCTCTTTAAAGAGTCAGCTCCGCAATCTTACGGTGCAGGTCGTTGCTGCTCACCGGCTTGGGCAGATAATCGGTACAACCCGAATCAAGCGCCCTCTTCTTGTCATCAGGGAATGCATAAGCTGTCACAGCTACAATAGGCAGCTTCTCAAAGGCCACCTCTGACCGCAACCGGCGTGTGAGTGAAAGACCGTCCTCATCTCCCTTGAGAGAAATATCCATCAACACCAGGTCAAACACCCTGGCGTGCAGCAGATCCCATGCCTCACGGGCCGATGATGCCACGGCGGTGTCATACAGACCAGACAGCAGCTTGGTGAAATATAACTGGCTGTGCGGATCATCCTCCACTATCAGTATGGCCATTCGTTTAGACGGTGATGGTTCTTTCATATCTTTATTAGTTTGTACGATAAAGATCCCGCTGATATCTTCTCAGCGTGAACAAGAGCAGTATTCCAGTCTGTGTTGCCATGGGCCATCCGGAACTTGTCAACGCCACTGAAATCATTTCCATTTTCCTTATCCCGCAAATGCCATGCCGCAGGTGCGGCAACAACCATGTCGGCACAGGCTTTATCAAGTGCGACAGGGTCCCTGGAGGCGGCAATGCCTATGTCTCCCACCAGAGGAATGTCATTATGCCCCCAGCAGTCACAGTCAGGCGAGATATCCATGATGAAGTTGACGTGCATAGATGGCTTGCCCCTGATGACGGCCAGGGTATACTCGGCGATCTTCTTGCTCAGAGTATCTTCGCCTGATCCCCACACCACCCTGGCGGCGTCATACTGGCATACAGCCACACACTGTCCGCAACCAGTGCATTTGTCATTGTCAATGTGAGCCTTCCTGTCCGGTCCAAGGTGGACTGCATCATGAGCACAGTTGATTACACACATGTTGCATCCTGTACAGTTCTTCCCGTAGATTACTGGAGGATTCCCTGAGTGGATGAACAGTTTGCCTCCCACGGAGGCACATCCCATACCCAGGTTCTTCAGTGCGCCCCCGAAACCCGTCTGCTCATGACCCTTGAAATGGGTCATGGAGATGATGATGTCTGCGTCGGCAATAGCCGTGCCTATCATCGCTTTCGATGTATACTCGAGGTTGACCTCTATCTCCCGATAGTCAGTCCCCTTGATGCCGTCGCCAATTATTACATGGCACCCGGTGGTCAGAGGGTTGTAGCCGTTTATGTATGCAGCTTCGATATGATCGGGACCATTAGCCCGCTCTCCATGGTACAACGTATTGCAGTCGGTGAGAAATGGCTTGCCGCCTTTATCCTTAACCATGCGGGCTATCCTGGCGGCAAAATTAGGGCGCAGGTACGCGAGGTTACCCGGCTCGCCGAAATGGATCTTGATGGCCGTCATCTTACGGTCGAAGTCCATCTCATCAAACCCCGCCGCCCTCACTAGCCTCTCCAGCTTCTTCAGCAGGTTAAGCGAGGGAGTGGTGTGCAAATCAGTGAAATATACCTCCGACGGTCCCATCAATCTATAATCGTTACAGGTCAGACATTCAAAATGTCAATAATATCAACGAGGTGCTGGTTCAGCCCTTTGTGCTCCTTAACGGCTTTACGGAAGGGGACAAGGGTTATCTCGTCGTTCTGAAGACCCACCATGACACTCTGTTGTCCGTCAAGCAGTGCCTCCACGGCTGCGTTACCCAGCCTGCTGGCATTGACGCGGTCAAGAGCTGACGGTGAACCTCCACGCTGGAGGTGGCCCAGGACTGCCACTCTGACCTCATAACCCTGAAGGTCGGGCTTGAGCTTCTCGGCAATTGCAATAGCCCCTCCCTCTTCATCACCCTCGGCAACAATTATTATATTGCTTGACTTCTTCCTGCCGGTCTCGATCATCTTTGTAATGTTACGCGAATCGCCCTTTAGCTCTGGCATGATGATGGCCTCAGCTCCGCTGGCAATTCCGCTGTAGAGCGCTATGTGGCCTGCTTCGGCCCCCATCACCTCAACGAAGAACATACGGTTAAGTGCGCTGGCGGTATCACGTATCTTGTCTACGGCTTCAACCACGGTGTTAAGTGCCGTATCATAACCTATTGTATAGTCAGTTCCGAAGATGTCATTGTCTATCGTGCCCGGGACACCTACAAACGGGATATTATACTCTTCATTGAAAACACTTGCCCCCTTAAACGAGCCGTCGCCTCCTATCACCACCACCCCGTCAATACCTGCCGCCCGCAGGTTATCATAGGCTATCTTCCTCCCCTCAGGCGTCCTGAAGGCATCACAGCGTGCAGTCTTGAGTATCGTTCCGCCTCGCTGGATAGTGTCTGATACGCTGTGGGCATAGAGCGGTTTGAAATTGGCATTGATCATACCCATATAACCATGTCTTATGCCGATCACTTCAATGCCATTGTAAATTGCAGTACGGGTTACAGCCCGAATGGCTGCATTCATTCCTGGAGCGTCACCACCCGATGTGAGAACGCCGATCTTATTAATTTTACCCATTTTAAAAATTATTTATGAACGGTGCGAAATTACTAATATTTTAACCATTGGCAATCGGTAACCCTAACAATATCAAATCTGCGCGACTGTCTCGGCAACCTTATGAATAAGCCATTTGGGGGTGGAGGTGGCGCCACATACGCCTGCACTCTGTGCATCCATAAACCAGGCGGGATTAATATCCTCGGGAGAGGAGACAAAGTGTGTCCGGCGATTCTCCTTCAGGCAAACATCAAAAAGCATACGACCGTTTGAGCTTTTTTTCCCGCTGACGAAGATGATTACGTCATTCTTCCTGGCAAACTCCCTGAGCCGCGGTTCACGTCCTGATACCTGTCTGCAGATGGTGTTATGGACCTTAAGGTCATTGCCCGGATGATCAGGGCGGGCTTTTTCAAGGTTAAGGCGGATGATTTCGGCCACCAGCTCATATTCGGCCTTGCTTCTCGTCGTCTGCGCGAAGAGCCATACGGGCCTGGTGAAGTCTATCCTTCCGATATCCTGCTTCCCGGTGACAAGGATCCCCTTTTCTCCTGCCGCACCCAGCAGTCCGATCACCTCGGCATGATCCTTCTTCCCGTAGATAACTATCTGCCCATGTTCCTCACTGGAGAGATACTGTACCCTCTTAATCTTCTCCTGCATTGAGTGAACGATGGGACAGGTGGCATCTATTATTGTGATGTTGTTCTGCCTGGCCCTTTCGTAGGTCGAAGGGGGCTCACCGTGCGCCCTGACTAGTACCTTGCAGTCGTGCATCCGGTCAAACTCATCATAGGTGATAGTCACCAGCCCCAGCTCTTTTAGCCTCAGGACCTCGATGTCATTGTGAACTATCTCTCCGAGGCAGAAGACCTCTTCACCTTCACGGAGCGACTCCTCAGCAATTCTCACGGCATTCTCAACACCGAAGCAGAATCCCGAGCCCGGTTCAATCTCAACCTTCATTGATCCTCCTTGTATACAATTTCCTGAACCATGTCATCTGCTCCCCGGGAGTCATCTCGCTGTTATCGAGCACCACAGCGTCATCGGCCTGTCGCAGCGGACTGACATCCCTTGATGAGTCGATACGGTCACGGTCAGTTATATTTTTTACTACGGCTTTAAGGTCTGCCGGCAGCCCCTTGCTTAACAGTTCGAGGTAACGCCGTTGTGCCCTTACCTCAGGTGTGGCAGTCATAAAGATCTTCAGTTCCGCTTCCGGGAAGACCACGGTGCCTATGTCGCGGCCGTCCATCACAATGCCTCCGCCAGCGCCCATCTCACGCTGCAGCTCCACCAGCTTAGACCTTACCTCTGCGATGGTGCTGACTGCGCTCACATTGTCCGAGACAGCCCTGTCACGTATCTCCCGCTCAACCGACTCGCCGTTAAGCAGGGTCTCAGAATACCCTGTCTCACTATCGGGCCTGAAGGTGATCTTTATCCCCGGGAGTGCCCTGACTATCCGGCCGGCATCGGCAATCCCCCCTGCAACAAGCCCGTCGCGAAGGCAGTAGAGGGTGACAGCCCTGTACATTGCTCCTGAGTCAATATATATATAACCCAGCTCAGATGCAATGGCTTTGGCGAAGGTGCTTTTACCGCATGATGAGTAGCCGTCAACGGTGATGATTATCTTTTTATCCATTCGCTCTTCTAAGTTAAAACGAAACAGTTGTCATAAGGTTCAGCGGCTATTATTTTTTAAACATCAGTTCAGGCCGGAGGGTCACAGTGAGATGATTGGACCCGCCTGCACGGTGAAATGCTTCGTGAGCATAAGAGAGTTCGAAGGCCCTGGTACGGATTCCGAATCCTGCCGAGAACCCTGCAATCCCGGGCCGCTCCCGGATGCGCATCTCCGACCGGCGCTGATAATTCAGTCCTGCCCCTATCCAGAACACATCAGCAGGGAGTATCTCAACGCCGAAGACAGCATGCTTGAGTATATTCTCGCCGAAGCCACCGGCCGGGATCTCATCATCAGGGTCGTAGTCGTAGGTGAGGTCAGGCTTCTCCAGGTGCCTGACAGTCAGCGAGAAACTGAAGGGAGCATGCGCAAGTCTTTTGGTAGCGCCTGCAATGATCTCAAAGGGAAGAGGCTCACCTCCCTGACCGGTATAACTCTTCAGCTGGAACCCTGCATTCCGTATTACCAGTCCCGCATCAAACAGAAGTCGCTCATTATGGTATGCTGCTCCTATATCCGCACAAATGCCGGCGGAGAAATATCGTTCCAGGTGCGAAAGCACCGGTTTGATGGTTATACCTGCCGTGAATGATGAGTCAATCTCAACAGACCACATTATATTGAATGCATACTCGGCGGCGGTAAAAGTGCCTGTAATGTTACCGGCCTCGTCTGCCTCGGTGAAGTTGCCGTAGCTGATAAAGCTCACTCCCGCGGCAAAGGTACCCCGGGTATCAGTATCCAGGGCATATGCGGCGTAGCCATAGTTGATCCCTGCGAAGTAGGTAGAGAAGCTGAGCGAGATGTCTTTGTCCATTGAGGGACTCAGAAGGGCAGGGTTGAAATAGGGGATGCTTAGGTCATTGCGGCCCTGTGAGACCGTGATCCCACCTGTGGCTGAGGCAAATGCTGAGTGGCTGAGGTTGAGGAACTCATATGTATTGTCGCCGCCGGTCTGCCCCCCGGCTGGCAGAAGAGTGATCAGAAGAAGGAATGCCAGAGCCTGATGCCTCATTTCATTGGAACTTGGAAACAAAGATAACACTATCGGCAAAACGACAGGTAGCGCACCGTCATGCAGTTCTTCCCGCGAAGTCGGTATCCACAATCGCAGTCCTCCTCTTGCGCGCCTGTGAAAGGAAGAGCCCTGCAATTACAACCATCATCCCTATCCCATTGCGGAGGGTGATCCTGTCTCCAACGATGAAAAAGGCGAAGAGCGCCGTAAAGACAGGTATGAGGTTGCTGAAAATGTTGGCCCGCGAGATCCCCAGGTGCCTGACAGAATAGGCAAAGAGCACAAATGCCCCGCATGAGGCGAAGACAGCCAGAAGTACTATCGAGCCGAAACTCCCGGCCACAATGCCCGTGGACATAAGGTCTTTGAGATCATAGATCAGGAATAGCGGCAGGAAGAGAATGGCACCGATGATGTTCTGGATGTTTACTATTGTAACAGGGTCATAGTCAGAGGTAAGCCGGTGCAGTACCATGTTGTATCCTGTTGCTGATACCACCGCCAGGAACATCAGAACCAGTCCCTTCGGATTAAGAGTGATGCTGCCGGTGCTGTTGGTTATGAATATCAGTACGCCGACAAATGATACTATTACACCTATATAGTTGATCAGCTTCAGTCGCTCACGGTAGATGACGAATGCAAAGATGACTGCAAAGACCGGTATTGTTGATATTATCACAGAACCCACAGTGGACGAGACATAGGTCAGCCCGAAGCTCTCACCAAGGAAGTAGAGAAAAGGTTCAAACAGCGCCAGGAGGAGGAAGTACTTGCGATCAGCCTTCCTGACCCGTTTAAACCGTTTTGTTACCCAGAGAAAAGCAGTGAGGAAGACTATTGCCATGCAGAGCCTGATAAAAACAATGGCGATGGGATCATAACTCCGGTTGGCGATCTTGAACCAGACGAAGGAGAATGACCAGAAGATCATAGCCAGAACAAGGGCTGCATAGGGTTTTCCTTTCATGGGAGAGTAAAAAGATTGGCTGTTTGGCGGGCGAAGTTAATTTATTTTTCGTTACATGGCCCAAATGTGCAGCAAAGCAACTTGCAAATTCGAACGGATTGGTTGAGAGTTCGGAAGACACATGGTATATGCCAGATAAACAGTAGTATATTGCGGATGGAACTTTCGACTGGTTTCAGTAACTCCAGTAGGGCAGGTTTGCAGGAATTGTTTTATTATTATATTTGCCCCTTCAAAAGTGAGACAGAGATGAACGGACTCAAGATCGTTGTACTTGCCAAGCAGGTGCCTGACACGCGCAACGTGGGACCTGACGCCATGAAGGCTGACGGCACGGTGAACAGGAGTGTACTTCCTGCGATATTCAACCCGGAGGACCTGAATGCCCTCGAGCAGGCATTGCGCCTGAAAGAGATGTATCCGGGCACCACCGTGACGATTCTGACAATGGGGCCCGGCAGGGCGGCAGAGATAATCCGCGAGGGTCTTTACCGCGGAGCCGATGACGGGGTTCTGCTGACTGACAGAGCTTTTGCCGGATCGGATACCCTGGCAACCTCATATGCTCTTGCCCTCGCAGTGCGAAAGCTGGCGCCGGACCTGGTGATCGGCGGCCGCCAGGCCATCGACGGAGACACGGCACAGGTTGGCCCACAGGTAGCAGAAAAGCTCGGATGGCCACAGGTGACCTATGCAGAGGAGTTGCACTTTGAAGCAGATAAACTTATCATACGCCGCAGACTGGAACGGGGAGTGGAGACAGTATCTTCTCCTCTGCCTCTGGTTGTTACCGTTAACGGCACCGCCCCGGCATGCCGCTACCGGCACGCCCGACTGGTGATGAGGTACAAGTACGCCCGCACTGATACAGAGCTGCAGACAGAGAGCTCCGATTATATCGCAGGCAGCCGCCCATCAGTTAAGATAACCGAATGGGGAGTAGATGCCATTTGTGCTGATCCTGAACAGCTTGGGCTGACAGGTTCTCCCACCAAGGTAAAGGAGATTGACAATGTCATCCTCCAGGCCAAGGAGGCCAGGCACCTGACGGCCTCGGATAAGGATATCGAATCACTGGTGAAAGAACTCCTTGAGAGTCATACAATTGGTTGAAAAACGCATAAAACATACTTGCTGTGAATAATCTGTTCGTCTTTTGTGAGCTTGATGAAGGAAAGCCGGCTGACGTGAGCCTCGAGCTGCTGACCAAAGGAAGATCGCTTGCCAATACACTTGGATGCAAGCTGGAGGCTGTTGTGCTGGGACATGCCATTGAGGGTATAGAGAATGAGATCTTTCCTTATGGTGCCGATGTGGTGCACGTGGCTGATGACCCTGTGCTGGAGCATTACCGGACGCTACCCTTCACCTCCGTGGTGGTGGGTCTTTTCCGGCAGGAGAAGCCGCAGGTTGCACTCATGGGTGCCACAACTGTGGGCCGCGATCTGGGTCCGAGGGTCTCATCGGCTCTCCACAGCGGCCTGACGGCTGACTGCACCGCACTTGAGATAGGTGATCATTATGTTAAAAAGAGTGACACCACATACAAAAACCTGCTTTACCAGATAAGGCCTGCCTTTGGCGGGAACATCATAGCAACTATCATCAACCCTGACCACCGCCCGCAGATGGCAACGGTGCGCGAGGGGGTGATGAAGCGTGAGATTGTAAATAAGAACTACCGGGGCGAACTGAAAAAGATCACTGTCTCTGACTATATCAGGCCTGAGGATCTCGCAGTGGAGATCATTGAGCGTCATATGGAAGCCAGGAAGGTAGACATCAAAGCGGCTCAGATAGTTGTCTCCGGTGGTTATGGCATGGGTTCAAAGGAGAACTTCAATCTCCTTTATGAGCTTGCCTCGGTACTCGGGGGTGAGGTGGCTGCTTCAAGGGCAGCCGTCGATGCCGGTTTTGCCGGCCACGAGCGCCAGGTAGGACAGACAGGAGTAACTGTAAGGCCAAAGCTCTACATCGCATGCGGCATCTCGGGCCAGATTCAGCATACGGCCGGGATGGACCAGAGCGGCAAGATCATTGCAATCAACAATGATCCTATGGCTCCCATTAACAGCATTGCCAACTATGTGATCAACGGTGATGTGGCGGAGATACTTCCCAAAATGATTAGGTATTATAAGGCCAATGCCAGATAACAGAACAACAGTCTGACCGAAAAAACAACAACCCGATGGCAAACTTTTATACAGACAACAAAGACCTGAGGTTCCACCTCACTCATCCGTTGATGGAGAAGATCGTACGGCTTAAGGAGATGGATTACAGGGACAGGGATCAGTATGACTATGCACCTCACGACTTTGAGGATGCCATGGACAACTATGACAAGGTACTGGAAATCATCGGGGCAATATGTGCGGATGTCATTGCCCCCAACGCAGAGGATGTTGATCATGAGGGTCCTCAGATTGTGGATGGCAGGGTCAGGTATGCCCGTGGAACACAGGAGAACCATGAATCCCTGACCAGGGCAGGAGTGATTGGGATGAACTTCCCGCGCAGGTTTGACGGTCTCAACTTCCCAATGGTGCCATATGTAATGGCAGCCGAACTGGTGTCGAGGGCCGATGCAGGCTTTGCCAACATCTGGGGGTTGCAGGACTGCGGGGAGACAATCCTTGAGTTTGCGTCAGAGGATATCAGGGAGGAGTTTCTGCCGCGATTCAACAAAGGAGCCACGGCTGCCATGGACCTTACTGAACCTGATGCCGGGTCAGACCTCCAGGCAGTACAGCTCAAGGCTCACTATGACGAAGAAAAAGGGTCATGGATGCTCAACGGCGTTAAACGATTTATAACGAACGGTGATGCGGAGATATCACTGGTGCTGGCACGCTCAGAAGATGGTACAACTGACGGACGCGGACTGTCGCTCTTTGTCTATGACAAGGCCGAAGGTGCCGTTAAGGTCAGGCGCATTGAGAACAAGATGGGCATTAAAGGCTCGCCCACTTGTGAGCTTGTATTCCGTAATGCACCGGCAAAACTGATAGGTGAAAGGCGCATGGGCCTTATAAAATATGTCATGTCACTGATGAACGGTGCACGCCTTGGAGTAGGTGCACAGTCAGTGGGTATAGCCCAGGCGGCATATGAGGAGGCTGCCAGGTATGCATCGCAGAGAAAACAGTTCGGAAAGACAATTGACCAGTTCCCTGCTGTTTACGAGATGCTCACCCTGATGCGGGTCAGGGTTGAGGCCATGAGATCACTGCTCTATGAGACGGCAAGATTCGTTGACATCTATAAAGCATGGTCATTCATTGCCGCAGAGCGAACCCTGACAAAGGAGGAGCGTGAGGATATGAAGACATACACCAGGCTTGCAGATATCTTTACCCCCATGGTCAAGCTAATCAGCAGTGAGTGGTGCAACCTGATAGCCTATGATGCCCTGCAGGTGCACGGCGGGGCAGGATTCATCAAGGATTTCCCTGTGGAACGCCTCTACCGCGATGCCCGCATAACATCAATTTATGAAGGAACCTCGCAGCTTCAGGTTGTGGCCGCCATCAGGGGAGTGACAACGGGAGGGTACCTGGCACAGATACGAGAGTATGAGAAGAAGGATGTCAGACCCGAGCTGGAACACCTCCGCAGGATACTGGTGACCCTCACTGATGACTTTGAAAAGAGAGTGGCAGCAGTAATATCTGCCGGAAACAATGAACTTACTGACTTTCATGCCCGCAGGATGGTGGAGATGGCAGCAAACATCATAATGGGATACCTGTTGCTGCATGACACACAGCGTGACTCCGCCTATGCCCCTTCCGCAGAGTTGTTCATCTCAGTGGCAGTATCTGAAAACAACATGAGATCAGGCTACATCGCCGGGTTTGAGGAGAAGGAACTTGGACTCTTCAAGGTGAGCTGACAAACTGCACGCTCCGGGCTGCAGTCACCCTCTTCAGGGATAATATTTAGCAGCCAGTCAAATGACAAATGTCAACATGTCTGTTGACAAGAAACATCTATATATCAGTTAAATATGTCATCTCTGGAAGGGATGGGTAACCTTATTGCGATATATTTGTGATTGAATTAACAATCTTATAAAGATGAACTGTAAGGAAAGGATTTTAAGGGGATTACTCCCATCTCTGTTAATGGCAGGAATGCTTATCCTGTCATCATGTGAGAAGTATTCCTGGGTAAAACAGGAGGTGCCGGAGGATCTTGTCATCAGTTTCTCGGAGGATATTTTCCCCTTCTGCAACGGCTGTCACGGGTCGTGGAGCACAGCAAGGACATATGACAACCTGTTTGAAAACACTGATACCATCACACCGGCCTCAAGCCGGATTCTGTCTATTCATTCATCCATAACTGCGTTCGGGTCACAGATGATACAGATTGACACCGTTCTGGTATCAGCGCCTGACATGATAAAGTTATGGGCATCACAGGGAGCTCCAAGTAACTAACCTCAAGAACCTATAAACCGATAAGACCATGAGAAAGATAGTAGCATCAGTTATTCTCGCCATGTTATTTATTCCTTTATTCAGCCAGGAGAGCGAAGATTACCCGATAAGAACTTTTGAAACAAGCATACTAATAGATAACCAGACGGTTGCAACGCCTTTCAAGGGTATGCTTGAATTTGAAATCCACCACAGGTTCGGGACGGTTAACAACAGTCTTGATGACCTGTTTGGCCTTTGGGCTCCTGCCAACATCAGGCTGGGCCTGAATTATGCCATCACTGATAAACTCATGATTGGTGCCGGCACTGCCAAGAACTACAAGGCTCAGGATGTACAGGTGAAGTATGCACTGCTGCAGCAGACCAGCTCCGGATCAGTTCCGGTCTCACTCTCCTTTTACGGGAATGTGGGATTGAACCTGCTTAACCAGAACACCTTTGGACCGGCACACGACTGGCGGGAGATACACCGTCTGTCATATTTCAGCCAGGTACTTGTTGCCCGCCGCTTCGGTGAGAAGTTTTCACTGCAACTTGCTCCGACATTCATCTGGTTCAATGCCGTTGAGCTCGGCTATAAGAATGCCAACTACGGAATTTCCGCCGGAGCCAGGTACAATGTCACCGGCTCTCACAGCATCATAGCTGAGTATGATCAGCTCTTCAACAAGCAGGAGAACGAGGAACTCAATCCGAAACCACAGCTTGCACTCGGATGGGAGATAGGCACAGCCACGCATGCCTTCCAGGTTTTCTTTGCCAACTATAAGGATATCCTCGGTCAGTATAATTTCCTTTACAATCAGAACAGCATCAGTGACGGGAATTTCCTGATTGGTCTAAATGTTACGGTAAGGTTCTAACATATCCAGAAAAAAAAATGACCTTTAAGAAATACCTTCTTTGTGTTTCAGTAATCATTGTTACAAGTTCTTTCCCGGTTTTTGCACAACAGGAGGAGGCTGACAGCCTGCCTGCATCCAGGGGTGCTGAACTTAGCCTTTATGCTGATGAGAATGAGCTGAACTGCCTCAGGTGTCATGGTCAGATGGTTTATACCCTTACTGATTCCCTGGCTGGCATGACAAGGAAGCAACTGATGTCAGAACACAACCTGGTTGTCCCGGAGATGTTCTACAATTCAGTCCACTGGAGCTTCAGCTGCCTTGACTGTCACAGCGAGGGTTTCAAGACCTTCCCCCACTCCATAGAGGCACGGTTTGAGACTTCCTGGGGCTGTATAGACTGCCACGGGTATGACCCCAACTACGCCCAGTACAGGTTTGAGGAGATTGATGCCGAATACCAGAAAAGTGTACACTACACTGCCACGGAAGGTCTCATCACCTGCTGGAACTGTCATGACCCGCATTACTACAATCCCCTGGCCCGTCAGACCAAGGGGGGGCGAGATTATATAC
>JBFYPM010000078.1:0-6578 GCA_041303295.1 Bacteroidales bacterium | reverse complement strand
CAGGGCTGTCCTTATGGCAAAAAGTGGGTTTTTCATCTGATTTTTGTTTTTTAGAGGAATAAATATAGGGTCATAAAATTTACACCTGTGATGCATTAACATTAATTAACTTTACTTTTGCGCTGAGATGAGCATTAAATGATCTATCCCGACACATACGAACTCAAAATAGGATTTGACCGCATCAGGGAGCAACTGAACACCGGCTGCCTCAGTCCAGCCGGCGTGCGCAGGATGGAAGCAATGAAGGCCTCCTTTTCAGTTGTTGAAGTGAGGCAGCGGCTGGCACTGACTGAGGAGTTTCAGCAGATCCTTTCCTACGGCGAACAGTTCCCCTCAGACAACTACAATGACCCCTTCGTCATGCTTGAGAAGCTGCGTGTGGAAGGTACCTTCCCCGAGCTTGAGGAGGTTGTCGCCCTCCGTGGCTCGCTTGACACAATCAGGCGAATCATCGGGTTCTTCAAAAACAGGAAGGACGGACGCTATCCTCTGCTATCCGTTATGACCGGTGCTATTGTCTACTATCCTTTTGTCACAGAGGCTATTGACCGTATCATAGACAAGGAAGGCAAGGTGCGTGACAGCGCCTCACCTGCACTGAAGTCGATACGGGCAGACCTTGCGTCAAAGAGCCTCGCGGCGGTGAGAAAACTGCACTCCGTGCTGCGCCAGGCACAGGCCGACGGCATCGTGGACCGTGATATCACCGTGTCTGTGCGCAACGGTCGCGGTGTTATACCCGTCAGCGCTTCCAACAAACGCGGGATCAAGGGTTTTGTGCATGATGAGTCAGCCACAGGAAAGACCGTCTTCATTGAGCCGGCAGAGGTTGTGGAGCTGAACAATGAGATCACCGAGCTCGAGCACCAGGAGAAGCGCGAGATAGTAAAGATACTGACCGCCCTGGCTGACACAATCAGGCCCTATATTGACGACCTCGAGACGAACTTTGATTTCCTGGCGGAGATAGACTTCATCAGGGCCAAGGCACTCTTCGGTCTCAGGCTGCACAGCATCAGGCCGCCGGTGTCCGACGCCCCGCACATACGGTGGATCAATGCACGCCACCCGTTGCTGACACTCAGCTTTGCCCGCACAACAGGCAGGCAGGTGGTGCCCCTGACAGTAACCATCGACAGCAGGGACCGTATACTGGTCATCTCCGGACCCAATGCCGGAGGTAAATCGGTGTGCCTCAAGACAGTAGCACTGGTTCAGTATATGCTGCAGTGCGGAATGACAATCCCGGTAGACGAGGGCACAGAGACAGGTATCTTCGGCAAGTTCTTCATAGACATAGGTGACGAGCAGAGCATTGAGAATGACCTGAGTACCTATAGCTCACATCTCATCAACATGAAACAGATGCTCAGGCATGCCGACGGCCGCTCCCTGGTGATGATAGATGAGTTCGGAACCGGTACTGAGCCTGTCATCGGCGGCGCAATAGCTGAAGCGATCCTGGCGGAGCTGAACGGCCGTGGCGCCTACGGCGTCATCACCACACACTATACCAACCTGAAGCACTTCGCCACATCACAGGAGGGAATAATCAACGGCGCCATGGCATTCGACAACCAGCTGATGCAACCACTCTTCAGGCTCGACCAGGGGAAGCCGGGAAGCTCCTTCGCCTTTGAGATTGCAAAGAAGATAGGACTGCCCAATGAGATACTCACCGATGCCGCAGCAAGGGCAGGCGAGGGGAATGTCGACTTTGACCGCAACCTCCGTGAGATTGCACGCGATAAACGCTACTGGGAGAAGAAACGCGAGGCCGTGCACCGCCATGAGAAACGGCTGGAGGAGCTGATTGCATCATATGAGACCCAGATAGGCGACATAAAGACACAGAAGAAGGAGATCATCGGCCAGGCAAAGAACAAGGCAGAGGAGCTGCTTCGCGATACAAACAGGATGATCGAGAACACAATCCGCACCATCCGTGAAGCCCAGGCCGAAAAAGAGGCAACAAAAGAGGTGCGCGAAGAGCTCGACTCCTTCCGCGAACAGCTGGCAAAAGAGGAGAAGCACCAGGAGGTGACAATGGCAACGGCTCCACGGCTTGACACCCCGGCTGCAAGCATAGTAAAACGCATTTCGAAGAAGAAGGAGCCGGAACCAACCGTGAAGAAGAAAGCAGGGAAGCTGGCACCGGGCGACTTTGTAAGGATCACCGGCACCGATACCCTGGGAGAGGTGACGGAGATACGTGGAAAGAAACTGCAGATAATATCCGGCAGTCTGAAGATGAACGTCGATATCACCAGTACCGAGCCGGTGGATGCAGCCACCTACCGGAAGGAGATGTCGAAGAATAAGCCGAAACCCAGGATTGACTGGTCGCAAAATACAAGGCGCAACCAGTTCAACTCAGAGATCGATGTCAGGGGGATGCGTACCGAAGAGGCACTGCAGGTGGTGCAGGAGTTCATTGACACAGCCATGATGATACAGTACCGGAACCTGCGCATACTCCACGGGAAGGGCAACGGCATCCTCAGGCAGATGATCCGGCAGTATCTCGAATCAACCGGCGCAGTGAAGAGCGCCATCGACGAGCACGTGGAGAGAGGCGGAGCAGGAATAACCCTGGTAGAACTGGATATCTGAATTTGGTCAACATGGTATGAACCTGGTAGAAACGGGCATTTGACTCAGGTCAACCCGGCACATCCCTGGTTGACCTTGACATTTTGACACATTTCATCCCGGATTAACGCCGGCCGAACCTGACATATGAAAAGGTTCACACCGGCAGGCTGATAATTTTCATCTTTTATCCGGATCGAATTGTATATAATTGCATAACGAACAATACAACTATGAAGAAAACCGCCCTCACACTGTTTATGCTTGCATTTATTATTACTGCAGGCGCCCAGACCAACGACTTCTATGATGATGCACCAACCAACCCCCTTAAGGGAGCCAGGAAGATTCTTGTGACGGGTGAGGTGCAGAAGGAGGTGACTGTGGATATCAGCAGGCTCCCGCTGCACAGCATCACAGTCAAGGAGACCACGCTCAGCGACAGCGCTGCAGGCTTCACCGGTGCATACCGTTACGACGGGTACTCTCTTTACGACATCCTTGACAAAGTTGTGTTGAAGAAGAAGAACGAGGCCGAATTTCCTCCTATAATTGACCTCTATGTTGAAGTCACAAACGACGGGGGAGAGAGCGTTATCTTCTCATGGGGTGAGATCTATTATCCTGTCAACCGACACCGGCTCCTGATAGCCACCTCTGTGGCGCGTATCGTGCCTTCGAAGGCAAAGGATCTCTGGCCGCTGCCTGTTGAGACGAAAATTGTGGCAGGTAATGACCTTATCACCTCCCGCAATATAAGCAACCCGGTGAAGATCACGGTTAAGTCGCTCGACAGCAAATACGCCATCAATAAGGGCATGACTCCGCTCTTCTCGGAGACGATGAGGATATGTGTCAACGGCAAGCAGCGGGGCATTATGACGGAATTGCCCGAGAATGTTGAAAATGAGACTGTCCAGACCGTGTTCTATGGTCGCGGGATGGGTATCCACGGCACGAGCCCCTTTTCCGGAGCGATGCTTTCCGGAGTCCTGAAGGGACATTTCCGGACTTCTGCCGGGGCGCTGCGGCAGGGTATGGTTGTGATTGCAGGCGCTGACGGTTACAGGGCCGCATTCACCCTGAGCGAGATCGTTAACCGTAATGACCAGCAGGAGGTCCTGCTCATCGGCAGCAACAATTACGATGGTGCTGGCCGGTTCTCGCTCTTCCCGGCAGGCGACTTCTTCTCTGACCGAGCCATCAAGGCAATCATGGAGATCGACCTGCTGCTTCCGAAAGCCGGTTCGCAATGGGCCATCGTGGTCCACGGCGGCGCCGGTACAATCACCCGTGAACGGATGACACCTGAGATCGAGGCCGAATACCGTGCCATGATGAAGGCTGTGATTGACACCGGCGCAGCCATCCTGGCTTCCGGCGGCTCGGCCCTTGACGCGGTGGAACGCACAATCAGGCTCATGGAAGACTCCCCGCTGTTCAATGCCGGCAGGGGCGCCGTCTTCACCCATGAAGGCCGCAATGAGCTCGACGCCTCAATCATGGACGGCAGTAACCTCGCCGCCGGCGCCGTGGCCGGTGTGACAGACATCCGTAACCCCATCACCGCCGCACGTACTGTAATGGAGAAATCGCCCCATGTGATGCTCACCGGCAAAGGCGCCTCGGATTTTGCCGCGGAGAAGGGACTGGAGATAGTCGACCCCTCATACTTCAGGGTTGAGAGCAGATTCAATGAGCTGCAACAGGCACTGAAGGATGACAAACACGGCACCGTTGGATGTGTGGTACTCGATATGAACGGCGACCTGGCAGCAGGGACATCCACAGGCGGGATGACAAACAAACGTTATAACCGCGTTGGCGATGCCCCGGTGATAGGGGCAGGGACCTATGCAAACAACGCCACCTGTGCCGTGTCAGCAACAGGCCATGGCGAGTTCTTTATAAGATATACAGTGGCACATGATATCTCGGCCCTGATGGAATACAGGGAATTGACTCTTGATGAAGCTGCCAGGGTAGTGATTGATGAAAAGCTTATTAAAGTTGGCGGCACAGGCGGCGTGGTAGCCGTTGACCGCAAGGGAAACGTCTCAATGCCCTTCAATACAGAAGGCATGTACCGGGGTTATAAAACCTCTGAAGGGAAATCAGGCGTCTTTATCTTTTCTGACGAGCCTGACAGACTGACCCCATAAAAAAAACGCGGCGCTCTGTCCGGGGCGCCGCGTTTATTTAAAGTATTAACCAAGTCGTTAAAAGAGTCTTACTGACCCGTAGGAGGCATTGACAGTCACCGTCGATGTAGGATTGGCACACTTGCCTACCGTGCCGGCCATCTCCGTGGAGGTGTTGCCTACGATACGCCTGTCAGGTGAGAAATTTATGTCATCAATCTTAACACTGCCGTAAGAGCTGCTGGCATCAAGCCTGTAGCATGCCGCAGGGTCAACACCCAGCTTAACTGCACAGTAGCCTGCCTTCACCGTTACCTTTTCAAAACCGGCAGGTATCCGGTCAACATTGAGGTTGCCGTATTTTGTCTCAACCTCCAGTTTCTTGTTCACCCTCTTGAAGTTGAGGTCGGTATAACCGCCGAGCACCACAATGTTGTTTGCAGCTCCCACAGTGTACCCGTCGTATTTGCTCTCTGCCACCAGCGAGCTTACCTCGGTCACCGAAATCTTTGAATATTTGCTGTCAACCAGCAGTGCCGTAGCTCTCGCCACACTGAACATGCCGCAGTAACGGGTGTTGATCTCTGCCCATCCAAGCTCCTCGACGGTACCCTTGCCATATGCAACAACCAGGGTATTGAGTGGTTTTACATTGCCTCGTGTGAGCTTGCTTACGGTTAGATCCCCGTACTTTGCAGTAAGGCTGGCATGCCCGGAGACCTCGTCCACCACCGTATTACCGTACTTGTTATCAATGCTGAGGTTGATGTACGCCGGCATCCTGACAGTGTAGTTGATGCTGAAGCTGTTATTCGAGCCTTTCCAGCTTATCGATGAAAAGTCGTTGCTGAATACAGTCTCAGCCGTGAGGTTGCCGCCTTCCTCTTTGAATTCCACGGTGATCATCTCCAGCATTTTCTTTGCCTTCTCGGCCGATGGATGGTCAACCTTGACTATAACATCAATAACGATGTTATCCCGGTCCCAGGTCTCTGTGACAACTGACCCGAACTTATTCATTACAGAGAGTGTGGTGTTGTCGGTAGGGACCATCTCCCGGTGAAACTCTTTCTTCACCTCTTCTGCAGAGGCTGTAAGGGCGACTGCGCAGAACAAGGCTGCGAACAATGTCACCTGCTTGTTAAATAGCAACTTTTTCATGGCTGACTGGATTTTCGGTTTCTGCTTTTATCTGTCTGAGCTGTTCAATAATATAGTTCATCACGTCTAGTTTGGTCTGGTAATGCTTGATCATAGCATCGATGATACGCTGGTCATTTGGATTTGCCCTGAGCTCTTTCTGAAGCTCCACATAGACTGAGTCCATTGATGCCATCTCATTCAGAAGGGCCTCCTTCTGTTCGGGGTTCGCCAGATCGAGTGATGTGAACTCATTCTCCATGTAGTTCACCTGCTGTACATAGTAGTTCTCCACCTCACGGTATTCGGGGGAGACTTCGCTGAGCGACATTGTCCTCTTAAGGTTGGGCCTGACAAAGTGGTCAAAGGTCCAGAGCGATGAGAGTGTCACCAGCAGTGTCACCACGGCAGCCTTAAGCAGGTATGGCAGAATGCTCCGCTTGGCTTTGCCGGCATGCATTCTTGTGGCGAGCTTGAAGCTGAATCTCTCGAAGTGGCCCTCTGACGGCTCCCTGTCGTCAAATGCGCCTCTTTCCCTTTTGATTGTTTCTTCCAGACTATTCATTATTCATAAATTTTTTTGTTCCTGATTTCACCCACCAGCTTCTGCTTGGCCCTCGACAGTTGTGACCGCGAGGTACTGCTTGAGATGTTGAGCATCTCTGCTATCTCGTCGTGGTCATAACCTTCGATGAGATATAG
>JBFYPM010000077.1:0-8776 GCA_041303295.1 Bacteroidales bacterium | reverse complement strand
CAAGGTCTGGCCTTTCGACAAGCGGTTTCATCTGCTGCTTAATGTGGCTGTTGGAGGCAACTGGGGAGGTGACATGGGTATAGATGATACAATATTCCCCCGTACGATGGTGGTAGATTATGTAAGAGTCTACCAGTAGCATTATTTTCCATACTCACCTTTACTCCTTGACGAACTTGACAGCATGACTGCCCAGTGCAGTGAAGATCCTGATGATGTATGCACCAGATGCCAGCCTGCTGATATCTGCCACGCAATTTCTGCTTTCGCTACTCTGCGTCAGCAGGAGGCTGCCCCGGGTGTTATATATGCTGATACTGCTTATAACTGTTTCTGAGGATATTCTCAGCTCATCATGTGCAGGATTGGGATAGACTGTCAGACTTATCTCAGCTGGTGGTTCATGCTTTGATGTGATGACGTCGTTGGAGGTTGTCCAGCTTTCAGGCAGGCTGTTGTCAAGGGTAAGCCCGGTGAGCCGGAGGTAATAGCCGTTACCGTCGGCATCAGGCCATGGACTCGAGTCTGAATACTCAACATAATCGACAACATTCCCGAAGGCATCGGACAGAACGAGTTCTTCCCCGCTGTTTGAGAGCTGCCTTGTATACTCACCGAAGGGTGCAAATCCATACCTGGATTGGAAAACTGTTGCGTTGCTGGCGATAATCAGGCATAATCCCGGTCCCAGTGATGTATTCGCCGGGAACTTATACACGATGCCTGTTCCTGAAAAGCCTATGCCGCTGAGGTTGGCAGTGGTGCTTCCGGTATTACGGATCTCCATGAATTCAAGATTATCATCGTCAGGGAACGCGGTAGAGCTCTGGGGATGATACATGATTTTCGTAATCGTCAGTTGCGGCACTGTAACGTTAGTGCATGCAGAGTACGACCCTAGGGCGGCAGTCATCCAGGTGCTGCGTGCTTCAATAAATGATTTGAGATTCACTATTCGCTCTGCGTGACTGCCGGTTTTACCCCACCTCTGATAATCCCTGGCAACTGCCTCAGAAATACTGGCTACCGTCAGGTCAATGAATGCTGACAGGGACGTCTGATTGAGCGGCTGTCCGGGCTGTGTGAGCTCGTTCCACCTTTTTGACAGGTAGCATCTGAACTGTGAATTATAAAAGAGGTCACGCCAGAACCTTGAACCATCATTGCCGCCGTATTGGAACTGCCACACATTCGGTTTACTCCGGTCAAGATACCACATGAAGAGGTCGTTGCCGTATGTCAGATCAAGATCCCAAACCGGTCCTGCCAGCAATTTCCCGTTCCGGTCTTTGTGAAAATAGGTGCTGTAGGTGTAGGCGTCAGCGTTGGAAGCAAACTCATTTATAATCATGAAATCAATGAATGAGGGCACGTCAATGATTGAAGGGTACCCGCTGACAACCGACCAGTCGTCGTTCCTGGCGGCGGTTTCGAGACTGAAGAATTCACTCCTGATGTAGTTGACCTGGGCAGTTGTGGCATTTTCCTGCTTGGGCAATTCAAGAATGTAATCAACAGCGGCACCGGTCCATGAATACATTGTCCAGTTTATATAGTCATCACCGGTTGTCTTATCAGCTTTGACGATATAGCCTCCCGAGAGGCCTGGCAGTAAGTTATCAGTTGTCCCTATCTTTGTTACATCAATCCTCTCTTCATTGGCTTTGAGTTTTTCCTGGAGGATATAGAGCCCATGATAGACATTGTTGATGATCACTTCGCAATACGCAGCCCGCGAGGCATAGTTGCCAAGCATGCGAGCTATGTTGTGGGAAAGGTAATCACGTATCAGCGCGGTGTCGAAGACCATTCCGCCCAGAATCCAGTCATTCTCCTCAGGCATCCCCAGCAGGCTTACGTTGTTGTTTGTCACATCATCTGCCATCCTGGTGGTCAGACCATAACTCTTCTTCGGAGACTCCTGGGAAGAGGAACCCCTGAGTTCAATGCCGATGCGTCCGTTATAGTTCAGAAATGCGGGGTTGTTCTGGTCAGAGACATAATTGCGTAGTCCGGGGCCCCTGTCAACGATCTTCATTGTTGCCTTGAGCTTAGGTTCATTGGGAATTGTGACTCCCCCGTCAGTGCTGATAATAACAATCGGAAGGTTGCTGTCTGTAAGAGTCTGCCCCCTTGATGGAAGGAGAACGACAAGCAAAAGGATGATATTAAAACAGAGTTTTTTCATTCATTCCTGACAGTGCGGGACCAAAAATAGCAATAATATAAAAACGGTACTCATTATCCGTCTTACGGAAGCGGTCTATGAATGTTTCTGTAGCAATTCATTAATTGCTGTCATTCTTCTAACCCAGTTATAAAATTGTCAACTGAAATGATCAGGATGTCAAGTCATAGGGTATTTTTGCAGGTATAAGTTCAATAATTGAAAATTGATGTAATGCGAAGGAGAGTAAGGGTCATGGCTCCGGCAACGGTGTCAAATCTCAATTGCGGGTTTGATGTGCTTGGGTTAGCTATTAACGAGCCTTATGACGTTGTGGAGGTTGAACTTACCGGGACGCCTTCCGTGGAGATTGTCGCGATCAAAGGCTGTGATTCCCTTAGCACCGATCCTGAAAAAAATGTTGTAGGAGCCGTGCTCGGTGCGATGACTGCAGCTTCAGGCAGTGCTGTCGGGTTCAGGGTTATTATTGAAAAGGGGATAATACCCGGAAGCGGAATAGGATCCAGTGCAGCAAGTTCAGCTGCTGCAGCGTTCGCTGCCAATGTTCTGCTCGATGCCCGGTTTACCCTTACCGAACTGGTGCGGTTTGCAATGGAAGGGGAGAAGCTTGCTTCAGGCACCGCGCATGCTGACAATGTTGCACCGTCACTGATGGGAGGCATCACACTTATCCGTAGCTATGAACCTCTGGATATAATCCAGTTGAATGTGCCACGGGAACTCTTTTGCGTTGTCCTCCACCCGGAGATGGAGATCAGAACCTCCATCGCCCGTGGTCTGCTTGACAGGATGCTGCCCCTTGAGACAGCCGTGAGGCAGTGGGGCAATGTAGGCGGCCTGGTGGCAGGGTTATACAGGGAAGATTATGACCTTATAGGAAGATCACTCGTTGACTATGTTGCAGAGCCAAAACGGTCGGGACTCATTCCCTGGTTCAATGAGCTGAAGAATAGCGCCATGCAGAACGGTGCCCTGGGAGCAGGTATTTCAGGCTCCGGCCCCTCGGTGTTTGCCCTCTGCAGGGGAGTTACGGTGGCTGGTAAAGTGCTCGGAGGTATGAAGGAAGTAATGAAATCTTCAGGGGTTGCATTCAAAGTATATCTCTCTCCTGTCAGTTCAAACGGCGCCAGGGTTTTATAATAAGAATGATATTTACCAAAAGGAATGCGCTATTATAATCTCAAGGACCCTCGTTTAACAACCGGTTTCAGGGATGCTGTGATCCGTGGAATGCCGACCGGCATGGGCCTCTTCATGCCGGAAAGGATCCCGGTCATGGGACCCGGATTTTTCAGACGGCTGCCACTGATGTCATTGCCGGAGATTGCTATTGAGGTCGGTGCACAGTATTCAGGTGATGAGATACCGAAGACTGAATTGCGACGCATCTGCGAAGAAGCCTTTGACTTTCCGGTAATCCTCAGGCAGATTGATGAAAAGAAACAGGTGCTTGAACTCTTTCACGGTCCTACAGCTGCGTTCAAGGATTTTGGCGCGAGGTTCATGGCCGGGTGCTTCAGATATTTCTCTGCCCGTGATGAGAAGAGAACGGTAGTACTTGTGGCAACATCCGGCGATACAGGCGGGGCCATTGCCTCCAGCTTTTTAGGTGTGGAGGGCGTGGATGTGATCATTCTGTACCCTTCCGGGAAAGTAAGCAACCTCCAGGAGAACCAGCTGACAACGCTGGGTCAGAATATCACCGCTCTTAAGGTGGAAGGCACCTTTGACGATTGCCAGACAATGGTGAAGGAGGCGCTCACAAGACTGAAGAGGGGCGAAAAAATCAGGATTACCTCCGCAAACTCGATAAATATAGCCAGGCTTATTCCCCAGAGCTTTTACTACTATTACGCCGTTGGACAGGCTGGTGGCAGAAGCGTCATCTCCGTTCCCGGCGGGAACTTTGGAAACTTAACGGCAGCTGCTATGGCGTGGAGAACAGGCCTCCCGGTTGAACATCTGGTGGCTGCAACCAACATCAACAAAGTAGTACCGGAATACCTGTCAACCGGAGTATTTACGCCGGCAGCCAGCATTCAGACCATCGCCAATGCAATGGATGTCGGCAATCCGGGCAACTTTGACAGGCTGAGAAAATTGTTTGATAATGATTTTGATACTATCAGATCATCAGTATCCGGTTACTGGTTTGATGATGACCGGATCAGACAGCATATCAGGGAGGAGTATTCGAGGACGGGATATATACTTGATCCTCACGGCGCGGTGGCAAGCCTGGGGTTGGAAAGTTACATTAATAAGCATCCGGGTTCAACCGGAATATTTGTTGAGACTGCGCATCCGGCTAAGTTCACTCATATTGTGGAGCCGCTTATCGGAGTGGCTGTTGAGATGCCTCAAAGTCTCAGGGAGAGGTTAACCGGTGAGAAACAATCAATTATAATGAAATCAGGGTATGCCAGTCTTGAGGAGTACATGACTGAGAGATACTCATTGAAGTAGTTACCCATCACCTTTTTCTGTAATTATGACCACTGATTTTCGTGAGTTCCAGATATTTGTCAAGCCGGTGGGCCCGAGATGCAACCTGGCCTGCTCATATTGTTATTATCTTGATAAGAAGGATATTACGTCATCATTACATGGAGGATGCATGAGTGATGAGGTGCTGGAGAGGTATATCCGGCAGCATATTGAGGCTTCAACTGACACGGAGATATTCTTTTCCTGGCATGGGGGAGAGCCAACGCTTGCCGGGCTTGATTTCTTCAATAGGGCGGTCACTCTACAGAAAGCATTACTGCCTTCAGGCAGGACCATTATTAACGGGATTCAGACCAACGGTACGCTGATAACGGATGATTGGGGAAGGTTTCTGAGCAGTGAGGGCTTTTATGTGGGTATCAGTCTTGACGGGCCGGAACAGTATCATAATTTCAGCAGGACCCGTCGCGACGGAAAAGCAACATTCACTGACGTGATGCGAGGCCTCGAAATTATCCGGAAGCACAACGTGCCGCATGAGTTTCTGTGCGTTGTAAGCAATGATAATGTTCATGCCCCGCTGGAGATATACCGGTTCTTCAGGGATATGGGGGCCTCATATATTACATTTCTGCCTTTGGTAGTTGAGACAGTAAAGGGCTCTGGAAATGTGACGCCGGAAAGTGTCAGGTCTTTGGATTTCGGCAGATTCCTTACGTCAATATTTGATGAATGGATCACCGGTGACATAGGCAAAGTCAAGGTACAGATCTTTGAGGAAGCTCTTCGCACGGCTTTCAACCAGGAACATACTCTCTGCATATTCAAAACTGTCTGCGGAGGGGTTCCCGTAGTTGAGATGAACGGAGACTTTTACTCCTGCGATCATTTTGTGTCTCCAGAATACATGGTTGGTAACATAAATGACTCCCCACTTGGCGCCTTGCTCGATGATCCGCGGCAGAAGGCCTTCGGGCAGGCCAAGAGAGACTCACTGCCGCACTACTGTCTGGAATGCGAGGTGCTTGATATGTGCAACGGTGAATGTCCGAAGAACCGGTTTATCAATACCCATACAGGTGAGCCAGGGCTAAACTACCTGTGCGAAGGGTACAGGTATTTCTTCAACCACTCTCTTCCGTTTATACATGAGGTTACCCGCATGTGGAAGGGTGAGGGCTAATCTCCAAGCTCTTCTTTGAAGAACTGAATGGTTCTGCCCCATGCAAGATCAGCAGCCTCCTTGTTGTACCGTGTACCTGTGTCATTGTTGAAGGCATGTTCTGTACCTTCGTATATGAAGATCTGGTATTCAATCCCTGCCTGTTTCAGTGCCTCCTCGAATGCGGGTATGCCTGCATTTATCCGTTCATCATTGCCTGCATAGTGTGCCATCACTGAAGCCTTGATCTTTGGTACATCTTCGGGTGCAGGTGTGGTACCGTAGTAGGGTGCGGAGGCATTCAGGTCAGGGGAGTTCACTGCAACCTGGTTGGTCATGGCGCCACCCCAGCAGAAGCCTGTACATCCCACTTTGCCGGTGGAACGTGGGTGCGTTTTCAGGTATTGAACTGCAGCGACAAAGTTTTTAACTGTCTCCTCGCGGTTGAGTTTGGCAAACATTTCACGTCCCTTATCCTGATCTTCCGGCGTTCCTCCTACAGGTGAAAGAGCGTCAGGCGCCAGTGAGATGAATCCTTCCATTGCCATCCGTCTGTTTACATCCTGAATATGGGGGACCAGCCCCCTGTTCTCATGGATGACAATCACCCCTGGCAGCTTCTTCTTTCCCTCCGGCATAGAGAGATAAGCCCTCATGTCACCCGTGGCGGCAGGGTAGGTAATGAACTCGTTGATAAGGCTGACAGATCCGGATTTCTGAGCTGACGCTGCCGCGCCGTTGGAGCCTGGCAGGATTATGACAGCAGCCGCTGTGCCTCCTGTGGCTAAGGCCAGTTTCTTCATGAATTCCCTCCGGTTCACCTTGCCGGAGCGGAACTCATCATACAGTTCATTCACTTTCTTTGTCATGGTTGCTGGTTATGATTTATGGTTGCTTATAATATCAGCATTAAGACTTGCGTATCTCCTCCTTTATTCTCTGTATATGACCGCGGCCCAGCCCCTTGACCTCGCATCCGAGCTGGAAGTAGCGACGGATATTATCGTCGGACAATATGCCGAAGCAGTCAATTATTGCCGCAGGTTGTCCTATGGTCTTCACCAAATTGTCAGGGTCAAGATTGAGATAGGCTGAATGCGGTACGGCAAGAATAACCGCCTCGGCGCCTTTAAGTGCCTTGTTAAGGTTTTGTTCTATCCTTATCTCCTTAAGCTTCTCCTGGTTACGGAAGAACTGGGCCTTGCTCTGTCCCTCTGCCGGATAGGTATCCTGCTGCTCAAACTCCCACCAGTGCTCCACATATGGATCGTGAACCCTTATCTCAGCACCCATCTCTGCAAGCTTGCGTATGACGATCTCCGAGCCGCTGTAGCGTGTATCTCCCACATCCTCACGGTAAGCTGCACCAAGAACAAGTACGTCTGCTGCGGCTATTGGCTTGCCCATGTTGCGCAGGGCGTCACGTGTGAGTTGTCCCACATGAAGGCCGCGGGTGTCATTGATATCAATGGCCATCGGCGTGATCCTGAAAATATCATCCTCGAAGCCCAGAATATGCTTGTAAGCCCATACCCCCAATCCTCCGTCCTTCGGAAGGCAATACCCGCCTATTCCAGGTCCGGGAAAGATCATGTTGCTATGGGTGGGTCTCACCTTTATGGCCTTGATTACCTTTACAAGGTCAACGCCGTTCCGTTCTGCAAAGAGGCTCCACTCATCGAGGAATGCCAGTATGGTTGCACGGTAGCTGTTCTCCACTATCTTGGCTGTCTCGGATTCAATGGGCCGGTCCATAACTGTAAGAGGGAACTTCTCTGTGTTTAGCACCTCGGTGAGGAATTTGACAACGCGTCTCTTCGCCTCCTCGTTGATGCCACTGCACACCCTCCAGAAATCGCGTATGCTGGCAACATAGTTTCTGCCGGGCATGACTCTTTCATAACTGTGGGCAAGGAGCGGGTCACTCTTGATGCCGCGCTTGTTGAATGCCTTCTTCATTATCGGGTAGGCCACCTGTTCGGTGGTTCCCGGTGCTACGGTTGTCTCAATGAGCACCAGGGCTTCTGCCGGGATATGCTCCGCAATAACTGCCAGTGATGCTTCCAGCGCGGCCATGTCTGTCTGACCGGAGCGCACATTGCCGAGCTCTTCCTTGATATAGTCGCACTGCACATCAACCACCACCACGTCTGCGAGCTTCAGCACATCATAAGTATAGGTAGCCATTAGTGTCTTTTTCTCCTTCACGCAACGTGCAATCATAGGATCAACTTCGGGATCCTCTGCCTTGACTGGCGAAACACCGAGGTTGAGCATTGGTATCTTCCAGAAGCTTCTGGTGCTGGGGCGCTGCATCCCAATCACGAACTTCGACGGTTTCCCTTTTTTGTCTACAGTATCAGCTACGATGGCAGCCATTACCGCGCCCACGAAGCCTACACCCATGACAACTACTATCTCCCGGCCTTTGGCCCGTTCCTCTTTAACCCGCTTTTTAATGGTCTCAAACTCAGATTTGTAATCCTCTGGTTTAGGAAGAGGGAATTTATCACCGGCAGGACTGACAGAATATTTCTCGCTCATATTATTCGGATTAACAGTTCATTTATATGGAAGAATAAAAATAGCAAAAAGTAATGTTATGGTTCTCATTCTGCTAAAGTTTAATAAACTACAGGAAAATAATAACTACGATACATATCGGCACATTGTTTAGCGCTTGCGGTTAAGCAATCCCATCATTACCATTGTTTGAATCAGTTTATTATCTTTGGCATAAACCATTTCATTGAACTGACACCGGTAACTTTTGTTATTCTGAAAGCTTTACATGGTTATTGATTTTAAAATAATTCCGATGAAAAGAACTCTGCTGCTGTTTATGCTGATGATGACAATAATTGCCTCGTCATGCAACAAGGACAAAGAATCTGAACGGTTTACCCTACTGACGTCCCGCACCTGGACCAGTGACAGTCTGCTGGCGAATGGTGTTGATGCCAGTGATCCGGGAGAGA
>JBFYPM010000076.1:0-10944 GCA_041303295.1 Bacteroidales bacterium | reverse complement strand
TTATCAAGAGGATTTGTCACCCGCGAGCCAAGCATGAACACTCGCGTGCGATTTTTAGTCTGTATCTCATAAGATGAGGTGAATCCTTCCATAGGATCAGAACAGCTAAATGCGCTGTTATTCAGCCTTGGGACAATGATCACCCTGCCACAGGTGACCCTGAGGTTCTCGAGTATGACTACGGTTGAAAGAAAGGAAGCTGCTTCATTGGCATGGGCCCCACCACACAGAAGGGCGGTACCACCTTCCACGCCGCTGTCATACAGGTAAACTTCCGTATCCCCGTTGGTACCGCTGATGCCATCAAAATATTCACTCAGCAATCCTTTTCTTGTAAGGCTGGCACTGGGATACAATACCTCGGGGCGATGCATTTTACCGAAGGCAATTGCTGCTATGACACCCATAGCAGCTGTTAAGATTGAGATTATGATGGTGGAGAGATGATTTCTGATCATAGCCATTACTTAATTTGAAGTAAACGAACAATGAAAATTAGCAGCACCATCGCCACGGCCAGTTGATTCCTCCACTTTTTCTCATTCAGGAATTCAATAATAACCACGAAGGTTACATAAGCAAGGATCAGTGTATAAATAACATATAGCATAACTGTAATTTATAATATCAAGTTTGATATCTCCTGGGCAAAAACCAGTATCAATATCCCGATGGTCATTGAAATAGCGATAGGGATAAGGCATGTCTTCAGTATCTTGAAATGGTTTTTCTCTTCGATGATCTGAGATGAGTATGCACAAAGCAGGGCAGGAGGAGGCATCAAATCTCCCAGGGCAGCCATGAGCACGAGTACTGCAGTAACCAAAAGGGTACTTTTGCCAATAAATACATAGACCAGCGGTACACCAATTATTGAAGCTGAACCATAGGCAGATCCCATGAAAGGCATAAGGCCGGCTGCGAGGTACCTGATCCCCTCAGGCAGACCAAGAGCTGTAACAGCCAGGTAGCCACGCACTCCCGTCAGGGCGAGTATCTGCAGAAACATCCCCACGCCTACAAGGATAGCCATCACAGGCATAGCGCTCTGTAGCGCTTTTCTTGATACATCAAGTAACCTGACCCCTTTCCGTGTTAGCAACCCCAGAAGCGTCCCAATTATGAAAATTAGCGGGACACCAAGATGAGGAATATGCTCATGAAACCTTATCTCCCCAATCATGTACAGGATGACGAAGGCTATTGGTAAGTACAGCTTTAGCCCGTATTTCTCCTCCTCTGTAGAATCAAGGTATTCCTTCACTTTTGCAACATTATAATTGCGCAGGTACCTGTACCTGAAATAGAGGGCAGTGATCAGGGCCGGAGGCATCGAGACAAGCAGGAGTGGGAGACCAAATCCGATATAGGGCATGTCAACGCCACCACCTATGATCATAACCGGTATGCTGATAGGTGGGGCCACCTCACCGAAGACGGCAGCCATAGCTATGAGTGCACCAACAGCCAGCCTCTGCATACCAATGTTTATAAGGATAGGAGCCACAAGAGCTCCCGTAGTCAGTATGCAGGTTGAGGACAAGCCGGTGAGCATGCCCGGAAACATAACAAAAACAGTAATCACTATTATAAGAATGGTTGGCTGCCGGTAAAAGAGCTTGAGAATACCTCTGCTAACCCCTGCAAGTGCGCCCGTTTCCTGCATCACACGCATGAAAATCATCGCTGTTGAAATTATCAGAATCGCCTCAAGAAAGCCAAAACCACCCTCTACCAGATGCCTAACAGGTACACCCTGGCCACCAATGAGAGCTCCCACAACAGCTGCCAGCATGAGAGAAACACCTGCGGGCATCCTGAAAAGAAAGATGCTTAATGCAAATGTCGCAAGCATGCAAATGAAAATGATCAACTCAATACTCATAAATGAAAGTTATTCAATACGCCGTTTCCAAAAGCCATGCCAGTATTCCAAGTTACTGATTTAGAATATAATATAAGACCATGCCTATGTGTGTTTTTGCTTACCCGGGCTAAAAAAGCCCGATTGACTGAGGTGATTCAGCCCAGATATTCCAGGGCAACAGGCAACAGCGGCTTCACCGGGTAACTTAAGGCTTCCTCCATATATGGATTCATTTGCATTGATTTTAAAGCATATGATGAGTAAAGGATGCAAAAACAGAGCCGTTACTTTCATAAAATGAGGTGCTTTAAAGAAATTGGCCTGTTTTTTGAGCGAGGGTGCAAATAGTTAAAGAGAAATCAAAACATCATTTTTCTGTCACTCATTTTGATTTTTCATTACAGTCGAATTAGTTAACGTGGTATTTCAGACAAAGATCAATGGTAAAATCAAAGCCTAAGTATAAAATCATATACTTCTTTCTGTTGTTCATATTTACATCGGTTACGTTTTTTGCAGCACAGGAGATACCTGCTGCAGGTTTAAATGACGGAACAGATGGTTACATTGACTTTCTGCCTGGCAATATGCCGCTGGTTATTTCCATTCCGCATGGCGGGTATATGATGCCTGATGAAATTCCTGAGAGGCCATGCGTCAACTGTGCTAAGAATCAGGATATATATACCCTCGAGATCGGGTTGGGAATAAGAGATGCGATATTCAGACAGACCGGTCACTACCCGTACGTCATTATTAATAATCTGCACCGGACACGGTTGGATCCAAACCGGAACATAGCAGAAGCATCAGACGGAAATAAGAATGCAGAACTTGTGTGGCACCAGTTTCAGAATTGTATTGATAGTGCATGCACAGAAGTAGAAAGCAAATTTGGGAAAGGGTTGTATATCGACCTTCATGGACACCGTCACCTGATAAAACGGACTGAATTGGGTTACCTGATAAGTAGTGAGGAACTTCAGCTTGAGAATGAACTTCTTGACCTGGACTCTTTTGTTGAGTTCAGCAGTATCCGAAGTCTGGTTAGCAGTAATCTAAATAAATTGTCATTTTCAGATCTTTTAAGAGGCAAAGACAGTTTCGGGGGTTTGTTGGAGAAGAGGGGTTATCCTGCTGTACCTGGTCCCGGAATCCCGTACCCTGGTCCGGATGAGCCTTATTTTAGCGGGGGATATAACACAACCCGTCACGGATCATCTCAAGGGGGAATGATTGACGGTCTGCAAATTGAGCTTGATGAGGACTTGAGAAGAGATATGTCAAAACGAGATAAATTGGTTGCCGATCTCGCATGTACTATGGTGGAATTTCTTAAGATCCATTATTTCCCGGATGCTGATTTTCTCGGAGAGATGGCTCCTGGTAACAACCAACCGTAGAGTACGGATCTTATAAAAGCCTGAAGTAAAAGTTTCAGGGATGCACCAGCACCCCTTTTTTATTTATTCTCACTGATGCCGTACTACACGGCATTTCTTTTTAAATGAAATTCAAAAATTCAGGTTGGGTAACAATTCTTAATATTTTTAGTATATTTGTTAACCACTCAATGAACGCAACCGTAAAGGCCCCGTAATGAATTGTATTATCGTTGATGATGACCCCGTATGGCTCAGAACCCTCGAAGAGTTCGTGGGCAAATCGGCATCCCTTTCCCTTATCGGAAGCTTTACCGAATCACTCTCGGCACGAAACCTCCTGATGTCACGCAGGGACATTGAACTTATCTTCCTTGATATCCAGATGCCTGAGATGGATGGCTTCGACTTCCTGTCAAGCCTCGAAAATCCTCCTCATATAATATTTGTCTCGGGGAGCGAGGAACACGCGTACAAGGCATTCAACTACAACGGCATTGACTATCTGCTCAAACCTATAACCTACCCCCGTTTCTGCAGGGCGGTGGAGAAGATCATGAAATACTATGCCCCGCGCCAGACTCCATCAACTGCCGGCGAGGAGGAGATATTCATCAAGAAGGCATCGTCACTCGTGCGCCTCAAGCTGAAAGAGATACTCTATGTGGAGGCCCTGGAGAACTATGTGAGCGTCATCACCCGCGACGAGAAGTATACAATTCACTTCACCATGAGGGCCATTGAGCAGCAGCTGCCCTCAGGACTCTTTGTCAGAATCCACCGGTCATACCTCGTAAACAAAAGCGTTATCAGGTCGATAAGCGAGAACAGCCTCACCATCTTTGTCGGTAACACCCCGAAAATCCTGCCCGTCGGAAAATCTTACCGTGACGGGATAATGAACTACATCAACATAATGACGCGTTAATGCCGTCGCTGAGGCAACTCTTTCTTGACTATCTCGGACAGACCTCTCCAACACCACTGATGCTTGAGATCGAAAGAGCCGAGGGTTCATTCCTGTATGACAGTAACGGAAAGGATTACCTTGACCTTATCTCAGGCGTCTCAGTAAGCAACACCGGTCATCGTCATCCGGCGGTGGTGACTGCCGTGAAGGAGCAGGCCGACCGTTATATGCATCTGATGGTCTACGGCGAGGTGGTGCAGAGCCCCCAGGTTCGCTATGCGCAAAAACTCGCTTCTCTTTTGCCTCCTTCATTGCAGTCGGTCTACTTCGTCAACTCCGGAAGTGAAGCCATTGAAGGGGCGCTGAAGCTGGCCAGGAGACAGACCGGCAGGAACGAGATAATATACTTCAGGAACGCCTATCATGGCTCAACCACCGGTGCACTGAGCGTTCAGGGCTCGGAGCTCTACCGCAACGCCTTCAGGCCACTCATGCCCTCCACAACCATGGCTGAGTTCAACTCAACGGAGGCAATAGGTCTGATCACCAAAGATACTGCCGCAGTACTGGTGGAGCCTGTTCAGGCGGAGGCAGGTGTGATACAACCTGAAGGGAGCTTCCTTACTGACCTCCGCAGTGCATGCGACAGGCACGGCGCCATGCTCATTTTTGACGAGGTGCAGACAGGCTTCGGCCGGACTGGCAGCCTCTTTTCACTTTACCGGTATAATGTCACACCAGATATTCTTGTACTGGCCAAGGCCCTGGGCGGCGGCATGCCCCTGGGCGCCTTCATAGCCTCACGTGAGATAATGTCATCACTGGCACATGACCCGGTCCTGGGCCATATCACAACATTTGGCGGACACCCTGTGTGCTGTGCTGCAGGACTTGCATCCCTGGAGGTAATCATAAACGAAAATCTCGCACAGAAGGCAACTCAAAAGGAACAGCTCTTCAGAAATGAACTGGCAGGAATGCCTTTCAAAGAGATAAGAGGCGAAGGACTCCTTCTGGCAGTAATGCCTGAAAATAAGAGTATTATTCCGCCACTGGTTGCACAGGCACCGGCTCACGGACTGATGCTCGACTATTTCCTTTTCTGTGATGAGGCATTCCGGATAGCACCGCCGCTGACAATTTCGCCCGACGAGATACACATTGCCTGCCAGCGCCTGAAAGCACTGTATCAGGCAGTAGGCAGTAGGCAGTAGTTCAGTCCACAGTCCACAGTCGGCAGTCCTCAGTCCTCAATCCCACAGTCTTCAGTCAATCAATTATTTACGACCGCAGGACCGCAGGACCGCAAGACTGAAGGACCCCAGGACCGCAAGACCGCAGGTCCGCAAGACTGAAGGACCCCAGGACCTTTTAACTTCAGACTTCAAACCTCAGACCGTCCGACCCCGAGGTGTCTCGGGCCGGACTGACACTCTGTCATATTTCCTCCCTGCGGCACGCCCTTTGAAGATCAGGGGCAGAATAATCAAGAAAACTATATCATATGGAAAAGGGTAAAATTGGAGTCACTACAGAGAACATTTTTCCAATAATTAAAAAGTTCCTTTATTCAGATCATGAGATCTTCCTGAGGGAACTGGTTTCAAACGCAACTGATGCCACCCAGAAGCTGAAGACACTCTCCTCAGCAGGCGATTTCAAGGGCGAACTGGGCGAGATGAAGGTCAGCATCAGCTTCGATGCGAAAAAGAAGACTATTACCGTGTCTGACAATGGCATAGGCATGAGCGCCGAGGAGATCGACAAATACCTCAACCAGATCGCATTCTCAAGCGCCAATGAGTTCCTTGACAAGTATAAGGACCAGGCAAGTGCCATCATCGGGCAGTTTGGCCTTGGATTCTATTCGTCATTCATGGTCTCTGACAAAGTGGAGGTCAGATCGAAGTCATACCGCGACGGTGTTCCTGCAGTTAAATGGACCTGCGACGGCAGTCCTGAGTATTCAATCGAAGAGACTGACAAGGCAGAACGGGGTACCGACGTGATCCTCCATATCGACAAGGATTCAAAGGAGTTTCTGGATGAGCAGAGACTCGAGACCCTCCTGAAGAAGTACTGCAGCTTCCTTCCCGTACCGGTTCATTTCGGCAATGAGAAGGAGTGGAAAGATGGCAAGATGGTCGACACGGGAAAACCGAAAGTGATCAACAACACCCGCCCTGCATGGACTGTCAAACCATCGGAACTGAAGGCTGAGGATTATACCAAATTCTATCATGAGCTTTACCCGATGGGCGAGGACCCGCTCTTCCATATTCACCTCAATGTCGATTACCCATTCAAGCTCACCGGGATACTCTATTTCCCTAAGATCAGGAACAACTTCGAGATACAGAAGAATAAGATCCAACTCTATTGCAACCAGGTGTTCGTGACAGACTCAGTTGAGGGGATTGTGCCCGACTTCCTGACTCTGCTGCATGGCGTCATTGACTCTCCGGATATTCCTCTCAACGTTTCAAGAAGCTACCTGCAGAGTGATTCCAATGTAAAAAAGATTTCAAGCCACATAACCAAGAAGGTGGCAGACCGTCTGGCTGACATATTCAAGAAGGACAGGGAGAACTTTGAAAAGAAATGGGATGATCTGAAACTGTTCATTGAATATGGCATGATCACCGAGGAGAAGTTCTATGAGAAGGCTTCAAAATTCACCCTTTTCAAGAACACCCAGGGCAAATATTTCACCCTTGAGGAGTATAACGAGTTTATCAAAGAAAACCAGACTGACAAGGACAAGGCACTTGTGCATCTCTACACCACTGACCCCGTGGCTCAACATACGTATGTGGCAAAGGCGGGAGAAAAGGGGTATGACGTCCTGGTACTTGACGGCCAGCTTGATACACACCTGATAAACACCCTTGAGTCTAAAGACCAGGGTTCCAGGTTCGTCAGGGTCGATAGTGATGTGATTGAAAACCTTATAAAGAAAGAGGAGACACATACCTCCAGATTATCAAAAACACAGTCTGACGATCTGACACAGGTATTCCGCAGCCAGGTGTCGGACAGTGACAAGGCCCGCTTCCAGGTGAGGGCAGAGAGCCTCGGAGAGAATGACCTTCCGCTTGTAATCACGCAGAGCGAATTCATGCGCAGGATGAAGGACATGGCCCAGTTCGGGGGAGGATATTCATTCTACGGCGAGATGCCTGACAGCTTCGACCTGGTGCTGAACACCAACCATCCGTTGGTTGTCAACCTGGCAGGCGATCTCGACAAGGAGCATGCCGACGAGCTGAAAAAGAATAACTCCGGCATAGAGAAGACCAGGGTTGAGATAGAGTTCATGGAGAAGGAGCAGGGCAAGAAAAAGAGTGAGGAGATCTCGACTTTCGAAAAGGATGATCTGGAGAGGCTCAGGGGAGAGTTGAAACAGCTTGAGGAAAAGAGAAAGACTATTCTTGCCGGCTTCGGAGGAGAGCGTCAGGCTGTCAGGCAGCTGGTAGACCTGGCTATGCTGGCAAACAACATGCTCAAGGGAGAGGCGCTGAGCAGCTTCGTCAAACGAAGCATCAGCCTTCTTTAAACCAGATTGTAAAATCTACAGTAACACGAAGGCGCCCGTAAAAGGGCGTCTTCTTTTTATCCCAATATCCGTGCGGTCTCAGACTTGATATAGTTGATGGCTGTACGGCATGGCTCAGTATCCAGTTCCATCACCTCCTCGAGCAGCAATCGCGAAAGCTCCTCACCTGTGGCGGCGGGGGGCAACTGAGAAGCAACGCCGTTTATGATTTTAACAACTGTGCCGCGGGCGTTCTTCACCAGCTCCCATGCTTCATTGCTTATGTATATCTGCTGGGAGAGGTTATGCTCATACTCGCTCCTGACATTGGTGATAAGTGCTGAGTGCAGCTGCTGGGCGGTCATGTCAGGCCTGGCAGTGCGCATGATGAGCGACTCCGGAGAGATACGCTCAAGGAAAAGCACCAGCCGCTCATAAGCCTGCAGCCTTACCGGTGTGACCGTCTTGACTGTCTGGAGCAGGAGATCCTGCCGCCGGCGATCCTGGTCATCACGTAGCATGTTCCGGATCACAAGCCATGCCGTAATCATAACCAGCAGTGCCGGAAGCACTATTTTGAGTATCTCAAGAAAGGTTTCCATGTCAGGGGTTATTAATTGGTGTTAAGGCATGCAAATTAATCATTTTTATTCAAGGCTGATTCCCGCCAAGGGCATGTTATAAACCCTTTTCTTTTTCAATTTAATAAGTTACATTTGGCTCTTTCACTACCGGAAAACAAAAATAACAGATACAATGGAGCATGTCAGCAGGAGAGTGCAGTCACTCTCGGTATCCCAGACTCTAGCCATGGCACAGAAGAGTCGTGAACTTAAGGAACAGGGCATTGATGTGATAAGCCTCAGCCTCGGTGAACCTGACTTCAACACTCCTGATGACATCAAGGAGGCAGCGAAGAAGGCAATCGATGACAATTATTCGTTTTATCCCCCCGTGCCCGGATACGCCGACCTCAGACAGGCAATTTCGCGCAAGTTCAAAGAGGAGAACGGACTCGACTACTCGCCGGACCAGATCATTGTGTCGGCAGGAGGGAAACACACCCTCATCAACATCATGCTCTCGGTGGTCGATCCGGGCGAGGAGGTTATACTGCTTGCCCCATACTGGGTCAGCTACCTTGATCATATAATCTTTGCCGAGGGTATTCCGGTTATTATACAGACTAACATTGAGAGCGACTTCAAGGTAACACCGGCACAGCTTGAGGCCGCCATCACCCCGAAGACCCGTCTGCTTATCTTCAACTCGCCCTCAAACCCCACCGGTATGGTCTATACACATGAGGAGATGGCTGGCCTGGTGAAGGTGCTTGAGAAATTTCCGCAGGTCATCATTGTCTCCGATGAGATTTATGAACATATCACCTTTGCCGGCAAACACATCAGCCTGGCAATATTCAGCTCTATCGCCGACAGGGTTGTGACTGTAAACGGTGTTTCAAAAGGTTATGCCATGACTGGCTGGCGTATTGGTTATATGGGTGCTCCACTATGGCTGGCAAAGGCATGCAACAAGCTTCAGGGCCAGTTCACTTCAGGGGTAAGCTCAATTGCCCAGAGAGCTGCCCTGGCGGCAGTGACCTCAAAAAGCGATTCCAAAGAGAGGATGCGCGAGGCATTTCTTCGCCGCAGGGACCTGATATGCAGGCTGCTGGGCGATGTGCCCGGACTGAAGGTAAGGGTGCCACAGGGTGCGTTCTATGTCATGCCTGACATCAGTTCGTTCATCGGAAAGAGCTACAACGGCCAGGTGATTAAGGATGCCGATGATCTCACCTTCTTCCTTCTCGCAGAGGCAAGGGTGGCCATGGTGAGCGGCAGTGCCTTCGGATCATCTGACTGTATCCGGATCTCATACGCCACTTCTGATGACCGTATAACAGAGGCCGTACACCGTATTAAGGAGGCGCTGGCAAAACTGGGCTAGTACCTGTTGAAAGTGGTGACTTCCGCCGCAGGCTTGCGTACCTTGTTACGATGCTGGTTTTCTGCATAACCGACAGCGATAACCAGCTCGACCCTCTTTGATTTCGGTATTCCGAGAAGCTCCCTGATCTTCTTCTCGTCAAACCATCCGAGGATGCATGTCCCCAGTCCTTCTGCAATTGCCTGGTATACCATCGAGGCCGTTGCTATACCAACGTCGATCAGGGAATAATCCCTCTTTTTGATCAGGTCTCCTGCCCGGGAGGTGAAATTGGACTTCTCCCTTACAATCACTATCAGGACTGGTGCCTGGTGAACGAATGTATTCATCCTGAGGATTTCGGACTCTGTTGCTGAGGCGACCTGTTGTCGCAGACCGGGTTCATCAACCACGATGAACCGCCAGGGCTGGCCGTTGCAGGCAGACGGTGAGAGCCTGCCTGCTTCAGTTATCCTTTCAATCTTCTCCTTCTCAACATTCCTGTCGAGATAGCGTCTCTCGCTCTGCCTGCTGTTGATGAGGCTAAGCATCCCTTTGCCATCGGTCATCCCGGGAGGAGGCTGATTAATAGTTCTGTGCAAACTCTTCACTGTAGTTAAAGGGATGGAGACATGCAGGGCAGTTCTTCAGCGGCTTTGTGCCGAAGTGCACATAACCGCACTTGCGGCAATACCAGAAGATCTTCTCTTCACGCTCGAAGACCCTGTTTCCCATCACACTGGCAAGCAGCTTCCTGTAACGCTCCTCATGCACCTTCTCGGCAGCGGAAATGGCTTTGAAACAGGTCGCAATCTCCTTGAAGCCCTCTTCCTCGGCTACCTTCGCAAACGCAGGATAGAGCTCAGCCCACTCCTCATGCTCACCCTCAGCGGCTGCCTCGAGGTTGGCACTGGTGGTGGAGGTCTTGCCTGCCGGGTAACCAGCTGTGATCTCTACCATACCTCCTTCAAGATAACTGAAGAATCGCTTGGCATGCTGCTGCTCCTGCAGCGCTGTCTCAAGAAAAATAGCTGCTATCTGCTCGTATCCCTCTTCCTTGGCCACCTTGGCTGCAAATTCATAACGGTTCTTTGCCTGTGACTCGCCGGCAAATGCCTTGAGGAGATTCTTCTCCGTACGGGTTCCTTTAATACCTTCCATGTGAGTATGTTTAGATTAGTTGTGTGGTTATGTTTGCCCTAAAAATAGCATAATTCTTTGAATAGTCCAAAGTCGCAAACCTTCACCTTCATAATAAATGGGAGCTTGCCAAACTGAGGCAGGCTGCTCTGAAGGCTCAGCGTTTTTTATATTTTATGAA
>JBFYPM010000075.1:0-11002 GCA_041303295.1 Bacteroidales bacterium | reverse complement strand
ACCACTTGACAGTAGCAGTCTGTGCAGTGATCATCAGAGCGGGTGCTGCCAACAACAGTATAAGGAAAAGTTTCTGCATGATCTATAGATAATTACAATTGATTCAAATATTTAATATTTCTTTCACAAAATTAGTAATTCAGTTTGATAACCAAAATTATGCCACAAAGTTCATTGCTCATGTTTTTTGAGGCGAGTAGTGGAATGTTTTTTTTATACATTTACACTCCTTGTTAAACAAACTCATACACCAAAATGGAAAAAATAAGAAAGACGCTTGCTGACTCCAAGGTTGCAAGGTGGACTGCCCTGGGGGTTGTAGCATTTACCATGTTGTGCGGTTACTATCTTACCGATGTAATGGCACCGCTCAAGACGCTTCTTGAGCAGCAGCTGTCATGGAGCAGCAGCGAATACGGAACATTCACCGGCGCCTATGGGTGGTTCAATGTTTTCCTCCTGATGCTGATCTTCGGAGGAATTATCCTTGACAAGATGGGCGTTCGCTTTACCGGTAAGATGGCCACCATCCTGATGGTTATAGGTACCGCTATTAAATACTGGGCTGTCTCAACGAACTCACTCGATGGCCAGATGCTTTTTGGCATGAAAACCCAGGTGCTTGTAGCAAGCCTCGGATATGCCACTTTTGGTGTGGGGGTTGAGACGGCAGGAATAACGGTCTCGAAAATTATTGTCAAGTGGTTCAAGGGTAAGGAGCTTGCCCTGGCCATGGGACTGGAGATGGCGACGGCGCGGCTGGGTACGATGCTGGCCCTGCAGACATCTGCTCCCCTGGCTAAAGCCATGGGTCATGTCTCCATGCCGATTCTCATGGCTCTGATACTTCTCTGCATTGGCGTTATTGCCTTCTTTATCTATTGCGGGATGGACAAGAAGCTGGATGCTTCAGTGGCACTGGCAGACAAAGATCTTCCCCCATCAGAGGAGGAGAGCTTCAGGCTTAAGGATATCCTCTTCATACTGAAGAACAGGGGCTGGTGGTATATTGCCATCCTGTGCGTCCTGTTCTATTCGGCGGTCTTTCCGTTCCTGAAATACGCCTCTGATCTTATGGTCAATAAATTCGGGGTTGACCCTGCAACGGCAGGCATAATCCCCTCGTTGCTTCCACTCGGGACAATGGTGCTGACGCCCTTCTTCGGCAACCTGTATGACAGGAAGGGCAAGGGTGCAACAATCATGATTATCGGGGCTGTTCTTCTGATCTTTGTTCATGCAATGTTCACCATTCCGGTCCTGAACAAGCCATGGCAGGCAGTGATACTGATAGTTATCCTCGGTATAGGATTCTCTCTTGTACCTTCTGCCATGTGGCCCTCCGTGCCAAAGATTATACCCGAGAAGCAGCTCGGTACTGCCTACGCGCTGATCTTCTGGGTACAGAACTGGGGCCTGATGGGTGTACCGATGCTTATCGGACGGGTGCTTGATAAATACTGCATAACGGGAGAACGCATGATTGACGGGGTATCAGTACCTACATACAATTACCAGATCCCGATGATGATCTTTATGGCTCTGGGAGTAGTAGCCCTTCTGTTCGGATTCCTGCTAAAAGCAGAGGATAAGAGGAAGGGATATGGTCTTGAGATGCCGAATATTGTAAAAGATGAATCAAAAATAAATTAGTTATGAGCGACATTAGAAATCTAGAACCGAAGCTTCTGTGGAAGTATTTCTATGAAATAACACAGATCCCGCGTCCCTCCAAGAAGGAGCACAGGATGACGGAATACATGAAGAAGTTTGGACATGACCATGGTCTTGAAACCATTGTTGACAAAATCGGCAACGTCATCATTCGCAAGCCTGCAACCAAAGGAATGGAGAAGTGCAAGGGCATCATCCTTCAAAGCCATCTTGACATGGTACCCCAGAAGAACGCAGACAAGAAGTTCGATTTTGAAAAGGATGCCATTGAGACCCACATTGACCAGGGATGGGTTAAGGCCAACGGCACAACCCTTGGTGCTGACAATGGCATAGGCGTGGCAGCAGCCATGGCCGCCCTGACTGACCCGAAGGTGGTACATGGTCCGCTGGAGGCTCTATTCACAATAGACGAGGAGACCGGCATGACAGGTGCCAAGAACCTGAAGAAGGGGCTTCTCAAAGGTGAGATACTGATTAACCTGGACTCGGAAGACGAGGGTGAACTGTACGTCGGTTGTGCCGGGGGTATTGATGTAAGCGGAACCCGCAGCTACAAGCAGGAAAAGACACCTGCCGGTATGACCGCATATAAGCTGACTGTCAAAGGACTTCGCGGCGGTCACTCGGGTCTCGATATTCATGTGGGGAAGGGTAATTCTAACAAACTGATGTTCAGATTTTTCCAGCAGGCTGAGCATGACTTCGGCTTGCGCATTGCCGACTATACCGGAGGAGATCTGCGCAATGCCATCCCTCGCGAGGCATTCGCAACAATTGTGGTCCCATCAATTAAGAAAGCCCAGTTTGAGAAATTTGTAAAAGGCTACGAGAAGATGTACCGGGCTGAATTAAACGAGGTTGACCCTGATATAAAAATGACCGCTAAATCCTGTGAAATACCTGGCAAGGTGATGAATGAGGCTGACCAGTACCGGATAATAAGAGCGGTACAGGTATGTCCAAGCGGCGTTGAAAGAATGAGTGCAAGTATGCCGGGTGTCGTGGAGACATCAAACAACCTTTCTGTCGTGAAAATCCAGGATGGAAAGTTTCAAGCACACAATCTCACTCGCAGTTCAGTTGAAACTGCCAAGGAGGCTACAGCATGGAAGATCGCCGCAGGCTTCCAGCTTGCCGGTTGCGATGTATCTCTCACCGGTGATTATCCTGGCTGGAAACCTGATATGGAGAGTGACATCCTGAAGACGATGCAGGACACCTACAAGAAACTCTACGGGAAAATACCTGAGATCAAGGCTATTCATGCGGGTCTCGAGTGCGGTATAATTATGGGACCGTATCCGGGGCTTGACGCGATAAGCTTCGGTCCGACGATCCGGTACCCGCACAGTCCGGACGAGAAGGTGGAGATTGAAACGGTGGGCAAATTCTGGAATTACCTGGCGGCAACGCTGAAGAACGCGCCGAAACAGTAACCGACCGGTTGTTTTTCACAACCATGCGGGCATATAATAACGGAAAGACAGGTTTTAAGCCTGTCTTTCATTTTTTTTGTTAAACCGGATGCTGTAGGCCATTGTAGAAAGTACTCCGCTTTCCGGCCACAATTGGTTCTATTTGACGGTGATCTCAGCCAGCATATCGTCTTTCATGACATTTTGCCCGGCTTTGACACCAACCCTTGTAACCCTGCCGCTGACAACTGACTGAATCTCATTCTGCATCTTCATTGCCTCCAGTATCACCAGGGCTTCACCCTTGATAACCTCGGCGTTCTCGCGGACAAGGACATCGATGATTTTGCCGGGCATAGGAGCTCTGACAACAAGTGTTCCGCTTTTGCTGCGACCGTTGCCCAGCACCTTTTTGCGCTGCATAGAGATGGGTGTCTCAACGGTGAAGGTGTGTCCTATATCGTTGAAAAGGATCTCGTACCTGTTCTGTTTGGTCCGGACTATCTCAACGGGGTAGCGTCTGTTCTTCCACAGAATGTGTACGCCGAATTTTTCATCCTCGCGAAGCTCAATGTTGTAGTCGCGGCCGTTGACCCTGATGACGTTCTTCAGAGGAAGGGTGAAGGAGAATTTGTGCCCCTCGGTTGAGAGGGCATAGAGTTTTTTTAAGGAAGGCTTATCAGGCTTCATAAGTCATTTTAAAACTGGGTTAGTCTCTTTCTCAGAAGCCAGGGGGTCAGTTCCCTGCTCTGGTCAAAACTGATATTTGTCTTATTGTCTGTGAGGTTCTCCTCAACAAAAAGCTTTGTTGCAAGCCATGCCGCTATTGTTTCTTCATAATCGCTGCTGCTGTGGAATTTCTCCAGGTCTTTTTCGATGAAGGCTGTTGTAAAGGTGCCTTCCTGAAAGAGGTGGTTGCGCATGAGCATGCGGAAGAATGGCAGGGTGGTCTTGGTTCCCTTGATCCAGACTTTGTCAAGGGCGATCTTGGTGTTTCTGATCGCCTGCCGGCGGTCTGCTCCGGTCACTATGAGCTTGGCTACCATCGAATCATAGGAGGCCACGATGGATGATCCGGCTCTGATGCCTGTGTCAACCCTTATTCCAGGCTCTTCCGGGAAGCTGATCTTTTCTATCCTCCCGGGTGAGGGGGCGAATCCGGCCTGAACGTCCTCCGCATTGATACGGCACTCTATTGCCCAACCGGTAAGCTTGATGTCTGCCTGTTTCAGGGTAAGGGCCTCTCCGCCGGCTATAAGTATCTGCTGCTCAATGAGGTCTATGCCGGTGATCATTTCCGTTACCGGATGTTCCACCTGTATGCGGGTGTTCATCTCCATAAAGTAGAAGTTCCGGTCAGAATCGAGAAGGAATTCCACAGTGCCGGCAGAGTAATAGCCTACAGCACTGGCAATCCTGATGGCTGTATCTCCCATCCTCTGTCTCAGCTCCTCATCGAGGGCTGGAGAAGGGGCTTCCTCCAGAAGCTTCTGGTGCTTTCTCTGTATAGAGCATTCCCTCTCTCCAAGATGGATTATATTTCCGTGGGTATCACCGAGAATCTGGAACTCGATATGTTTTGGGTTCTCAATATACTTCTCAATAAAAACACTTGGGTCATTGAATGCTTTTTCGGCCTCGCGGCTGGCAAGGATAAACATCTTCTCCATTTCTGACTCCTGTCGCACTATGCGCATGCCGCGGCCGCCCCCGCCGGAGGCAGCCTTGATAATCACCGGGTAACCTATGCGGGCAGCGTGCTTCACTGCCTCATCCTCATCAGCAACGCTGCCCGGGGTCCCCATTGCCATAGGTATCCTGTGTTTCATGGCAATCTGTCTTGCAACGGGCTTGTTCCCCATTTTATAGATTGCATCGGGAGAGGGTCCGATAAATATGATCCCGTGGTCCTTGCACTTTTCTGCGAAATATGCATTCTCGGCAAGAAAACCATAACCGGGATGGAGGGAATCACACTTTGTTGCCAGGGCTACCTTTATCAGCTTCTCAACGTCAAGGAAGACTGGAATCTCTGCTGTCTCATCTTCTTCCTCATGAATTATGTCAGCATAGGAGAGGTACATTGCATCAGGCTCGGCTGATGTGCGTATGGCTACACATTTTATGTCCATCGCATGAGCTGTTCTCATGATCCTCACCGCTATCTCCCCACGGTTTGCTATAAGTATTCGCTTTATCTTATTCATTCAGTATTATGTTTCTGAGAGAAAGTCTTTGTCATGCGGACGGGCAGTCCTGCGGTCCAGATCTATAACAGTCTGATTCTTAATCCTTAATTCTTAACCCCACTACTGCCTATTGCCTATTGCCTACTGCCTAAAGCGGCATATTCCCGTGTTTCCTTGATGGCACCTTAACGCTCTTGTTGCTCAGCGCCGAGAAGGCTGAAAGCAACTTTCTGCGCGTCATTGCCGGATCGATTACCTCGTCTATGTAACCCTTTTCGTCTGCAATGAACGGGTTGGCTACCTTCTCTCGGTATTTCTTTACCAGGTCCTTCTTCAGAGCAGCCGGATCCTTCGATTCGGCAAGTTCGCGCCTGTATAGTATCGCCACCGCACCGTCCGGACCCATTACAGCAATCTCTGCTGAGGGCCATGCAAAGTTGAAGTCGCCTCCCATTCCCTTGCTATTCATTACAATATACGCTCCTCCGTATGCTTTACGAAGAATGACTGTGATTCGCGGCACTGAGGCTTCTGCATAGGCGAACAGCAGTTTTGCGCCGTGCCTGATAATGCCTGAATGTTCCTGGTCCTTCCCGGGAAGGAACCCCGGGACATCCTCGAGTGTCAGTATGGGGATGTTGAAGGCATCACAGAAGCGTATGAACCGGGCTCCCTTGGTGGAGGAGTCAATGTCAAGTACACCTGCCAGTACCTTTGGCTGGTTTGCAACTATGCCTATGGTCCGTCCTTCCATCCGGCCAAAGCCTGTGATGATATTGGCGGCGAAGAGCTCGGAGGTCTCGAAGAAGCTGTTACGGTCAACAATATTGTTGATAACATCACGCACATCATAAGCCTTGTTAGGGTCATCGGGGACAATATCCCGCAGTTTGGGATTAAAGTCAGGTGTATCATTTTGAGGTGCTGAGACAGGCGGATTTTCGAGGTTGTTTGAGGGAAGATAGGAGAGGAACTTCCGAACGGCGATGATAGTGTTTTCCTCATCATCATATATCATGTTTGCCACCCCGCTCTTACGTGCATGAACCTCGGCACCGCCCAGATCCTCGCTGGTGATCTCCTCATTGAGCACCTCCCTTACAACATTTGGTCCTGTAACAAACATGTAACTTGTGTGACTGGTCATGAAGACCCAGTCAGTCAGTGCAGGTGCATATACGGCTCCGCCGGCAGCCGGGCCCATTATGACAGAGATCTGCGGTATGATTCCTGACGACTGTATTATATTGTTGAAGATTACTGCATAGCCGTTGAGGCTTGCGATGCCTTCCTGTATCCTCGCCCCGCCGGAGTCATTGATGCCTATGAAGGGGGCCCCCATCTTCAGGGCCATCTCCTGTACCTTGGCTATCTTACGTGCATGCACAATTCCAAGCGAGCCACCCATGATTGTAAAATCCTGCGCAAAAGCAAACACCAGCCTGCCATCTATCATGCCATGGCCTGTCACAACGCCGTCGCCATATGCAAGGTCAACCTTTCCGAATTCAACGCCCTGATCCGAAGGGGTCACAAAGGCATCTATCTCTTCAAAAGTACCGGAATCAAACAGCAGGGCTATCCTCTCGTGTGCCGTCAGCTTGCCCTTGGAGTGCTGCTTCTTGACGCGCTCGGCGCTGTACTGTTTCTTAAACGCTTCCTCTCTCTCAAGGAAAGCCCTGAAGTACTTCCCGTTTATATCCATCCCGGTATATTAGTTAATAATAACAAGCATGCCGCTCAGAACGGCATGACAAAAGTCATTATTTTACCGGTATTATGCAAACCTTTTTTCGAACGCCACCAGGAAAAGCGCTCTTAGGTTTTGGAAAACAGGAGTTTATGCTTGGAATTACAAATCACTTTACATACTCTCTTATGGCTTCCACCCATACCCTGTAACCCTCATATGAGAGGTGCAGCCCGTCGATACTGTATTTACGGGGAAGGTGGTTATTTGTGTCAGCCATAATGCTGAACAGGTCAATATAGGTATGGCCGAACTCTGTTGCGAGATCCTTCAGCCTGCTGTTCAGTTCCATAATCAGCTCTGTCTTGTTTGTATGGTTGAGGGCCATGCCGGTAGCAGGATTAACAGGAAGAACACTCTCGATAAAAACTTTTGTACCGGGTGTCTCTGTCCTGATACGTTCCAGGATTTTACGGTAGTTGGCTGTAATCTCACTGACCGGCATATTGCGCGACAGATCGTTGACGCCTATCATGATGAAAATGCTTGCCGGCTGAAGCTTTGTCACTGCATCAAGACGGAGCAGGATCCCTTCGGTCACATCGGCACTGATGCCCCTGTTGCGAATTCGCTTATTGCCAAGAAGCTCATACCATTCAGCACCGTCAGTTATGCTGTTCCCGAGAAACACAATCTCATTTTTAGTATCGGGGAGATGGTCGTACATGTCCTTGCTGTGCCACCAGTAAGCGGAGAATTTTGAACTGTCGGTTGCTGTTACCGGTTGTTGCGGATAAGCGGTACAAACAGCAATAAATGCAAACAGGATAAAGAGTATTGACCTTTTCATTTTGTTATGTTTTTAATTATTTCAACCATAGTATCATAATGCGCTTCCATGTCAGCCAGGAGGGCCAGCTGAACCCTGTTCCTCTGAAGATTATGGCTGGCATATTTTATCTTGTAGTATTTGTCGCCTTCAATATAGTCAGTGAGAAATCTTGTGGCCATTATATAGGTAAGCAACTTCGGTGCAAAGGCGAGGTACTCAATTTCGGTTGAGTTCAGGGTATCCGCCGCCGATGAAAGATAACCCCTTGCATATGCCCTGTATATATTAATGTCAATTGATACTGAAGAGAGGTCCGTGCTATCTTCATCAGCCCGGTTAGTGGCTGTTCGAATAGCGTCACCGAAGTCGTAGTGGATAAAACCCGGCATGACGGTGTCAAGATCGATTACACAGAGGCCCTTTCCGCCTGTGTCAAAGAGAATATTATTGAATTTGGTATCATTATGGGTTATTCTCAAGGGAATCTCACCGGCAGTTCCGAGTCTTACAATAATTTTCATCTCCTCCTCGCGCCTGGTTAACTCCTCAATCTCCTTCCTGACGGAGGAGGCCCTGCCCACCGGATCTGTTTCTGTTACGCGGTGAAATTTCTCAAGCCTGGTGATGATATTATGAAAGTCGGGTATGGTCTCATGCAGTGGTTCGCCCGGCAGGTCGGCGAGCATGGCCTGAAACCTGCCAATGATCCGTCCCCCTTCAAAAGCATTGCTGACGGAGTCAACCCTCTCATAGGATCGGTGGTCGGTAATAAAAATGAACATACGCCAGAAATTCCCCTCCGCGTCCACATAGAATGATTTGCCGGTATCTGAGGCCGGAATCAGGGTAAGGCATTCCCTTTTCACATCGCTGCCCGGAATGGCGGAGATCTTTTGCCTGAGATGGCAGGTGACCCTCTCTATGTTCTCCTGAAGCCCGGGTATATCCCTGAATACATTACTGTTAAGCCGCTGGAGAATATAATCGTCGCACCCCTTCTCAGCAGTCCTGATACGGTAGGTGTCATGAATATGTCCTGGTCCGAATGACTTTCCCGACAGGAAGGTGCCTTCCGCCGTGAAGCAGCCGAATATCTTTTCCAGATCGGGTGTCATGACGGTCTCATCATCTTCCCTTCAGCCTGTATCCGTGCAGCGAATAATACAGGAGTATCAGGTAACACGGGAGGCAGACCCAGTAGGCAGCCTGTGTGCTGAATACATCGGCCATCTTGCCATAGAAAAGTGGGATAATTGCCCCGCCGACGACAGCCATCACGAGGAGTGCAGATGCAGTCTTGGTGAACTTGCCGACACCATTCAGTGCCAGAGGCCACATTGAAGGCCAGACGAGCGCATTGGCAAGGCCGAGGAGTGCAACGAAGAGGACTGTTACAGGAATAGTGAGGGTAACCGGATCAAATGTCACAAGGTCCCTGAAGGGCATTGTGATCTGTGCTGCGGCCGGTGCAAAAACCGCCCCCAGGGTAAAGATGATGCCCAGCAGGGCTGAGATCCTTAGTGCGTTGACCTGCGAAAGTGCTTTGGGTATCAGTATGATGCCAAGTATATACCCCAGGATCATGCCGAGCATGGTCAGTGAAGTAAAATATTTTGCCGATGACATATCGATGCTCAGCGACTGGCCGTATCTTATTATTGTGTCACCCGCAATGACCTCCACCCCCACGTAGAAGAAGAGAGCAATTGCGCCGACAATCATATGAGGGAAGTGCCAGATGCTTGTCTTGTTGACATTGGTTTCACCCACTGATGGCTCCTCGGCATCGGTGTCCACCTCAGGCAGATGCGCAAAGCGAAGCAGCAGGCCCAGGCCGACAAGTATCACAGCCATGATTATGTAAGGATTGATCACGCGGGTGGCAAGCTGATCAAGGATACCGGCGCGGGCCAGTGCGTCAGCGGCTGAGGCAAGCTGCTGGTCGAGGATGTGGGAATCCTTGAGGATATGTGCACCGATGATGATTGGTGCTATGGCACCTGCAAACTTGTTTGCGATGCCCATCATGCTAATTCGTTTGGCTGCACTTTCACGCGGACCGATGATAGTTACATATGGATTGGAGGCTGTCTGCAGGAGAGCCATGCCTGTACCCTGCACAAACAGACCGAGCAGGAAGACCCCGTAACTGCGGGAGAGAGCGGCGGGGATAAAAATAAGCGCTCCTGCAGCCATGACCCATAGACCGATAGACATGCCAGTCTTGAAACCTGTCTTCTTGAGAAGGGCCGAGGCGGGCAGTGACATGACAAAATAGGAGATATAAAAAGCAGTTGTTACAAAATAGGCCTGGAAATCAGTAAGCTCGCATGCGGTCCGAAGAAACGGTATCAGGATACCGTTGAGCCATGTGACAAACCCGAATATGAAAAAGAAAATGGCTATTACCGTCATACCGACGATATAATTCCTGCGGCTGATAGGAGCCGCTGTTGAAACTGTTGTCATCTTTGTTCCGTTATGAAAATCTGGTTGTTAAATAAGCCGCACCTGTAGCATTCCCGCGGTTGAGCTCCAAAACTACTCTTTTTACCAATAAACTGCAATAACCGTAATCATAGTTTTAACCAGGCGCAAACCGGAATCACTTTTCTGGCTTTTTCGCCAATTCGGCGTTTAATGTTAATTTTGCGGCATAAAACAGAAAAATGAATCACAGCGAAATTATTGAGAAGATCAGGAGCAAGAGGGCATTCATAAGTGATATGGACGGTGTCATCTATCATGGTAACAAACTACTTCCAGGTGTTCCGGAGTTTGTGGAGTGGCTGAAGAAGGAGGGTAAGAAATTCCTGTTTCTTACCAATTCAAGTGAAAGAACCCCCAAGGAGCTTCAGGAGAAGATGCTGCGCCTGGGGATTGATCTTGAAGAACACGTTTTCTATACCAGCGCACTGGCGACGGCGCAGTTCCTTGCGGCCCAGAAGCCAGGCGGAACGGCATATATAATCGGCGAAGCCGGCCTTATCAATGCAATGTACAACGCCGGTTACACGATGAACAACTACAATCCTGACTACGTGGTGGTAGGCGACACCCGCGGATACAGCTTTGAAAAGCTTGAGCAGGCTGTCAATCTTGTCATCAAGGGAGCCAAGCTCATAGGTACCAATCCCGACCTCACCGGGCCTGTTGAAAACGGCATCATCCCGGCAACCAAGGCGCTTATCTCACCAAT
>JBFYPM010000074.1:0-10194 GCA_041303295.1 Bacteroidales bacterium | reverse complement strand
TTTGACGGAGCACAAAATTAAACCGAATGGAAAACAAATATTATATGGACAGCCCTCACATAAAAGCAGCTTCGCGTACGCAACTGGTCAGTGAGTACTACTTCTCCACCAAGCTGGCCGAGATAGCCCGGATGAGACAGCAGGGCATTGACGTTATCAGCCTCGGTATCGGGAGTCCTGACATGCCACCGGCGCCCGACGTAATTGAGGCTCTTGCAAAAAATGCCTCCGAAAGCCGTAACCACGGCTACCAGAGTTACAGGGGAATACCCCGGCTCAGGCAGGCCTTTGCAGATTGGTACCTGAAGTATTTCGGCATTACGCTCAATTCTGAGACAGAGATATTGCCTCTGATCGGTTCCAAGGAGGGCATAATGCACATCAGCATGGCGTTCCTGGATCCGGGTGATGAAGTCCTGGTTCCTGACCCCGGCTACCCGGCCTACGGTGCTGCTGCAAAGCTGGCAGGAGGGAGTGTAAGAACCTATGACCTGACCGAGAAGAACGGCTGGATGCCTGACGTTGATGCCATAGAAGCCTCGGGCACAGATAAGGTGAAGATAATGTGGATAAACTACCCGCACATGCCAACCGGCACTAAAGCCACTCCTGAACTATTTGAACGGCTGGTTGTTTTTGCACGTAAACACGGCATTCTCCTCTGCAATGACAATCCTTACAGTTTTATACTCAATACAGTGCACCTGAGCATCTTCTCTGTACCGCACGCACGCGATGTGGCACTGGAGCTTAACTCCCTTAGCAAATCGCATAACATGGCAGGGTGGAGGATTGGCATGGTGGCAGGCAACAGTACGTTCATCAATGACGTGCTTAAGGTGAAAAGCAACATGGATTCGGGCATGTTCCAGCCGCTCCAGGCAGCAGCTGCGGAGGCACTCGCGGCGCCGGAGGCATGGTATACAGCGCTCAACAACACCTACCTCCGGCGCCGTCAAAAGGCCGCGGAGATAATGAATGTCCTCGGATGCACCTTCGACCCGGCGCAGTCGGGACTATTCCTCTGGGGCAGGATACCGTCACACTACAGCGATGCCATTGCACTTACCGAGGAGCTTCTTCATGAGAAGCATCTCTTCATTACCCCCGGGAATGTCTTCGGTAACAACGGGGCGAGATACATCAGGATATCACTCTGCGCCCCGGAAGAGGTTCTGCAGGCGGCATTGCAACGTGTAGTAAAACATTAAAAAAAAATAGTATATAAAAAATAAAATATATGTCTGCAAATATCTGCATGGTAGGATTAGGCCTCATTGGAGGATCTATGGCAAGAAGCCTGAGGCTTAACGGTTTCTCGGGCCGTATCACCGGTGTTGAGAGCAATCCCCATCACTGTACGATAGCCATGTACCGGGGACTGGCCGACGAGTTTCTTCCTCTTGAAGAGGCTGTTGAGAAGTCGGATATTATTATCCTCTCCGCCCCTGTGGATGTCAACTGCAAGCTGCTGCCGCGGATTCTGGATAAGATTGGCGGTACCACAAAGGTGGTAACCGATATGGGATCGACCAAGGCCGATATTGCTGCTGCGGTTGCAGAACACCCCGCACGTGGCAGATACGTATCGGCGCATCCCATGGCAGGGACCGAGAACTCCGGCCCGGCCGCAGCCCTCGACAAACTCTTCTTCGACAAGGTGGCAATAATATGTGACCCGGAGAAGAGCGATGAGGATGCGCTCGAGCTTATCACCGCCCTGCTTCAGTCGTTTAATATGCGCCTGCAGTATATGAACTCCTCTGAACATGACGTCCATGTTGCATATGTATCTCATATATCACACATCACCTCATTCGCCCTTGCGCTCTGTGTACTTGACAAGGAGAAGGACTACAAGAACATCATGTCGCTGGCAGCAGGAGGCTTCGAGAGCACTGTACGCCTCTCCAAGAGCAGTGGCGACACCTGGGCTCCGATCTTCATCGGCAATTCCGGGCCGATACTGGAGGTTATTGACACCTACATTGAGAAGATGCGGCTCTTCAAGACACATATAAGTAACGGCGATGACGCCGCCCTGAGGCAAATAATGAAATCTGCAAACGAGATAGGACTGATACTTAAATAAATACTGACCATAACATGAACAAACAGAATAATGAGCAAGCGAAAAACAGGCTGGACATAACCCCAATAGAGGAGTGGCCGGTCTACAGGCAAAGGCCACTGGTCATTGCCGGTCCCTGCAGCGCAGAGAGTGAGGCGCAGGTGATGAAGACTGCTGAAGAACTGGCAGCCTCGGGCAGGGTTGATCTCTTCCGTGCCGGCATCTGGAAGCCCCGCACACGTCCTGACCAGTTTGAGGGTGTAGGCTCGGTGGGACTGGCCTGGCTCAGGCGTGTCAGGGAGGAATTCAAGCTCCCCGTCTCAGTGGAGGTGGCTAATGAAAAGCATGTCTATGAAGCCCTCAAGCATGGCGTCGATGCCGTGTGGATCGGCGCACGTACCAGTGTCAATCCCTTTGCACTCCAGGAGATAGCCAACGCCCTTAAAGGGGCCGATGTGATGGTGCTCGTCAAAAACCCCATCAATCCCGACCTCGAGCTTTGGATAGGCGCAATTGAACGCATCAGCAAGGCAGGCATAAAGCGTCTTGCGGCCATCCACCGTGGCTTTTCTTCCTGGGAGAAGAGCTCATTCAGGAACCAGCCGAGATGGCAGATACCTGTAGAGCTGCGGCAGCGCTTACCATATATGGGTCTCATCTGCGATCCGAGCCATATCGGGGGCGACAGGGCGTTCATCGGAGACCTGTCACAGAAGGCGATGGACCTGAACTATGACGGGCTGATGATAGAAACGCATATCGATCCTTCAGTTGCGCTGAGCGACAAAAAACAGCAGGTCACCCCCTCAGAGCTGATTGAGATACTGGACAGCCTTATTCTCAGGTCACCGACAACGGATAACCCCGAGTTCCTGGAAACAATTGAGGACCTGCGCAGCCAGATAGACGTCTATGACAACCTCCTGCTTGATATCCTCGAGAGCCGTATGCAACTGGCAGAGACAATAGGCAAATTCAAGAAGGAGCATAACATCACCATCCTGCAGAGCAGCAGGTGGAAAGAGGTGGTGGGCAATGCTGTTGACAAGGGGGTAAGGAAGGGTCTTACACCCGAATTCATCCACACGATCCTGGAGGCTATACACCAGGAATCAATCACACACCAGATGAAAGTGATGAAAGAAGATTAATTTAGTAACCAGGTAAACAGTTCCAACCTCTAACAAAGACCACCCAATGGATATCACCGTTCTACCCTCCACCCTTAAAGGAACGATTGAGGCACCGCCAAGCAAGAGCTTGACACAGAGGGCTATTGCTGCCGGACTGCTGGCACGGGGTTACACGGTGATCCATGATCCCTCTTTCTGCAATGACTCTCTTGCGGCAATTACAATGGCCGAAGCACTTGGCGCCAAAGTGTCAACTGATAGCCGCAGTATTACAGTTATGCCGGGTACGCTGACACCCTCATCCGTCACCCTGGACTGCGGAGAGTCGGGACTGGCCCTTCGGATGTTCTCGCCGGTGGCAGCCCTGCTTTCGGATGAGGTGGCTCTCACAGGAAAGGGGTCTCTGCTGAAGAGGCCGGTGAAAATGATCGGGGAGGCGCTCAGTCAGCTGGGGGTGACAGTCAGTACGAACAATGGCTATCTGCCTGTAATGCTCAGTGGCAGGCTCAGGGGAGGCGGACTGGTAATCGATGGTTCCACCGGATCACAGTTGCTGACTGGACTTCTCATGGCCCTGCCGTTGGCATGTGAGGAGAGTCATGTCGAGGTAACAGACCTGAGGAGCCGGCCTTATATAAGCCTGACCCTTAATTTACTGGAGGATTTCGGCATCACAATTCAACACTCCGGTTTCAGCCGCTTCGTCATTCATGGAAACCAGTCGTACCACCCCCGGGAATACAGAGTCGAAGGCGACTGGAGCGGGGCGGCGTTCCTGCTTGTTGCAGGTGTTCTTGCAGGTGCCCCGGGTGATGAGTTGGTGGTCAGCAACCTGGATGTCAGCAGCGTGCAGGCCGACAGGGCGATTTTGCAGGCACTAATGGACGCAGGTGCACAGATGAAGATATCTGCATCGGGAATAAGCACTGTACGATCAGAACTCCGGGCTTTCGCCACTGATGCCACTGACTGTCCCGATCTGTTTCCACCATTGGCAGCACTGGCTTCAAGTTGCAACGGGACAAGCCGCATACGGGGCGTAAGCCGCCTGGCGCACAAAGAGAGTGACAGGGGCGGGGCAATCAGCGAGGTTCTGGCAGCTATGAATATCCGATCGAGTATCGAGGGCGACGAGCTGCTAATCACTGGCGGAGAGATCAAAGGGGCAGTGGTCTCATCGCTTAACGACCACCGCATTGCTATGATGGCAGCCGTGATGGCGCTGAGAGCCACCGGCGCTGTGACGATAGAGGGAGCAGAGGCAGTGGACAAGTCGTTCCCGGACTTCTATAATATCATGACCCTCCTCGGTATGCAGACAGATTTATGACTTACTGCGTGCGTATCTCCCTGCCAGGGCAACAGAAAGCCTGATGACCTACCGCGGGCGTATCTCCCGCCTCATGAAAAGATAATATGAACCCACGAAGCTTACTATGGTTCCTGCAACCATTCCTTTGACCTGCGGCCACACGAGCATGATGCAATGTGCTCATTGTTAAAGTTTTCTTAAATTTTTTAAGGAAAAATTTACAACCGCATGGTTGAGAGGTTTTGACTCATTTACAGTCAAAGAAATACTATTTTGGGCCACTTCTGATAACTCAAACCCGGCTCCTGCTAATTGAAATGGTGCTTCTGCTAATCTGCTGTTGAGAAGAGCTGATTGCTGACCTACATTTGATAATAAATCATAAACATATGAAAAAGACAGATGGTCACTTGATTTTACTCATGGTCGTCACAGCTCTCGTGCTGACTGCAAACAAATGTGAAAAGGAGGAAGATCCTGAGGAGGAGATCCCCACGATTACTGATATCGACGGGAACGAATATGAGATAGTTGAGTTGGGAACCCAGTGGTGGATGACGGAGAACCTTAAGGTCACTAAATACAACAATGGCGACCTGATAGGTACAAGCAATCCTGCTACCCTTGATTTGAGTGAGGTGGTCTATGAGGGCGGAAACCCGAAATACCAATGGCCTTATGACGGCAATGAAGCCAATGTGGAACTCTACGGCAGACTCTATACATGGTTCACTGTTACTGATGGTCGTGGTATATGCCCCACCGGATGGCATGTGCCATCTTATCCCGAGTGGATCATATTGCAGGAGTACCTGATAGCAAGCGGTTATAACTATGACGGCACCACCACTGGCAATAAGATAGCCAAGGCAATGGCCGCGCTGACAAACTGGGTTCCGTCATCATTTGAGGGAACCGCCGGCAACATAGATTACCCCGCAAAGCGAAACGCCTCCGGCTTCAGGGCGCTACCTGCCGGGATAAGGTGGACTGACGGGGAGTTTGCCGGGTTGGGAATATCGGGTAACTGGTTCACTTCCACCAACTACTATGACGACTATGATGGCATCTTCTGGGGTTGTGTGCTGTTCAATTCCAGTTACGGACTTAGCGCCGGCACATGTGATCATGAACCGGATGCCCTTTCAGTAAGATGCGTTAAGAATTGAGTGTATCCCCAAAGTAAATTCTCGCTTTCCACACCCACAGGATTCGATATTGAATTCTCACCTCAAAACTGCAAACTGCACACCTCTATGTAGATGACAGTTCCTGAGGAGATGACTGTTTGCAGGAATAATAGTAGGAACCATTAATCAGGCTATGTCCCTGATGGAGTATAAAATCCCGGAAGCATACTATTGCTAATTTGAGAAAAAGTTATAAATTAGATGCAATTGACCGGCGAACAGACTAAAAACAAGATCAGCAACTTTCTGATTTAATAACCCCCAAAATCAATTGCCTATGAAAAATACCCTGAAAAAGATCATTCCGGCGATTGCAGCCGGGATTTTCTGTATTCTGTTTATTGTCAGTTGTAAGAAGGAAAACGATGATAATGTGACTGATATTGACGACAATGTCTATAAAATAATTTCTATCGGAGGAAATGTCTGGATGGCAGAGAACCTGCGGACCACTAAATTCAGGGATGGCACAGCCATTTCCCTTGTAACCGGTGAGGCCGATTGGGCTGCTCTCTCCGGCGCTGCCTACTGCTGGCCAGAAAACAACGCGACCAATAAAAATCCCTATGGCGGATTGTATAACGGTTTCGCGGTGCTGAGCAGCCACGGATTGTGTCCTACTGGGTGGCACATTCCAACCGATGGAGAATGGATTAACCTTGAATTGGAGCTGGGTCTGCCTCAGGCAGAAGCATACCTTGATGCTATCCGTGGCGAAGATCAGAATATTGGTGGGAAGTTGAGGGCGACGGTCAATTGGGATGCGTCAAGCGCCGTTGCAGACAATAGCTCTGGATTCTCTGCCTATGGCACCGGTTACAGGAGACCCCCTGGCGAACTAACTGAGTTCAGGCGCTGGACAGGATATCTCACAACCACCCCTTCAATCATTCCGGGTAACTACTGGATGCGCTACCTGGGTTATAATATACAAGGCATCGACAGGCATGAGCGAGACAGGCAATATGGCTATTCAGTCCGCTGCGTGAAAGACTGATCACGGTTTATACATACAAAAATGAGTGTCCCATTTACCTTTGATGAGTTTCTGGAGATGCTGGATCGGTTCAATACCTCTTGGTGGCCGGTGCATCTGATCATGTATGCACTGACGGCTGCTGCCATATACTTCGCCGTTAGGAGGACAAGCTTTTCGGGAAAAGTCGTTGCCGGGATACTTGTATTTTTCTGGATCTGGGTAGGTGCAGTCTTTAACCTGCTTTACTTCAGCAAGCTGTACCCCATGGCATATCTATTTGTGGTGCTGTTTCTAATTGAAGGCATCGTATTGGCATGGGCAGGTTTATTATGCAAAAGACTCACATTCAGAGTCAGGGCAGATATCTTCGGTTTTGTTGGAGGCATCCTGATTCTATATGCACTGGCAGGCTACCCCTTGATTGCGCATTTTTCAGGCAGGGAGTATACTCAGCTCCTTCTTGCAGGTATGATGCCATGCCCTACAGCCATCTTTACACTGGGAGTGCTCTTATGGAGTGAAAAACCTATACCAAAAATAGTACCCATCATTCCGGTAATTTACGCCTTAACCGGTTTTGTTCCGTTTATGCTGGGCGTTGTTGAAGATATCGGTTTAATTGTGGCAGGTATTGTAACAGCTCTGCTTCTTGTGTACCGGGAAAGGATACCAAGCCATAACACAAAGGAGGTTAAAGAACGTTTATAGCGATTGCTGCCTTCCTATTGTTCATTATCTGGCAGAGACTTTATCCAGTCGGTGATGACACCTGCAAGTTCAGTCCGTGTCTTCCCAAAAGTGTGGTCATCCTGAAATCCTGTTGACAGCCAGACACTATAGTGGCTGGCCTGAAATTCTGATACCCATATAACTAACCCTTGAAGTTCTATTTGCTGACGCCTGGCCCAGCATCTTGTTGCTTGCGCCTGGCATCAGGTTTCCTGAATCTCACGGATGTGTGAATTATGTAATTAATAACAATAACCATGTAACATTTTTCCATGCAGGGTGATTTAACTTTGCTGGTGTAATCTCATGATTATTAAAGTAAAATTGATATTTCATAACAACGCATAACCAATAAAATCAAAGTCATGACAAATTTACTATATATTATTGCGGTAGTGCTGATTATTGCGTGGGCAATAGGATTTGTCGGTCTGCATGCAGGAGGTCTTATACACATCCTGCTTGTTATCGCAGTCATTGCAATTCTGGTGAGGGTTATCCAGGGGAAAAGAGTTCTCTAGATACGTCACTTCACTATTAATCATATAGTCCGCTTCGGAGAAACCCCGGATATTGTATTTATCGAAATACAGACAGTTTAGGTTAGGGCGTTTTGGGCGGGATAATCCGGAGCGGACTCATTAATTCAGAAAGACTATGAGTTCAGGAAAAGTAGTATTGGCATTACTGGCAGGAGTAGCTGCCGGCGCTGCACTGGGGATTCTGTTTGCCCCGGCAAAAGGATCGGAAACACGCAAGGGACTTACCGGTAAAGGTGAGGAATTTAAGGAATCAATGAAGGAAAAATTCAATGAATTTCTTGATGACATATCTGAAAAATATGATAGTGTAAGTCAGGATGAGAATGACAAGAATGAAAAGAGCGGCAGAGCAAAGGAAGAGCCTGACAAAAAGGTAAAGACAGCCGCGGTTTGATGATTGATTCCAATGCAGGATCATCACCAGAATTTTATGTCCGCAACAATGGAAGATAACACCAGGATAATAGATGAACTGCTGGATAAAGCTACCGAATATGGCAAGGCGGAATTGGAATTGGCCAAACTTAAAGCCCTTGACAAAGGATCAGAAATAGTCTCCGCAACTATACCCGGACTCTTAGTCATGGTATTAGTAACCGTTTTCATGCTCTTCCTTAACCTGGGTATTGCCATATGGGTAGGAGGAATCCTAGGCAATCTCTTCTTCGGTTTCTTTGCGGTAGCGGGCTTCTATGGAATCATTGCTCTGATAGTCCATCTCTTCATGCGCAAATGGCTTACAACCCAGGTCAGCGATTACATCATAAAGCGGATTCTTAAATAGATCAGATGCAAACAATAACTTCAACTGCCGACCTTAAAAAGACAATTCAACTACTTGAATTTGAGCATGATGCGAATGGGAAGCAATTGAAGGCGCAATTTTATACCACTTATGAGACATTCAAACCTGTCAACCTGCTCCGGAGCACTCTGCATGATATTACTTCCTCTCCAAATCTGATTGATAACATTCTGGGTACAACGCTGGGGCTGGCCACCGGTCTTGTTTCAAACCTTGTATTCAAAGGCCTGGCAGGCCCGGGGCTCAGAAGGGTTATAAGTCCTGTATTACAGTCAGGGGTCACAAGGCTTGTATCAAAAAACACCGATTCATTAAGGTCAATGGGAGAAATGGCCCTCCTGCGTATTTTTAGGAACAAAAGAGTGAAACCACGAAACCGTGACGAGTGACGGAATGAAGCTGCCTGTTTATCTTAAGGCAAGTATTATGCTGACAGGTACAGCAATTCTGATAGCTATGCTCTACATCGGAAGGAGTATTCTTGTACCGATAGCTTTTGCAACCATTCTGGCCATAGTCCTCCATCCGGTCGTTAACTTCTTTGTAGATAAGAGAATAAACAGGGTAATAGCTATCATTGTTACGCTTTTTCTTACATTTCTGGTTATAGCGGCTTTTGGTACGCTGCTACTCTCGCAGGCAAACCGGCTGAGCGATTCACTGCCCTTCCTGGCAGACAAATTCACAGAGATGCTAAACCAGGTAATTAGCTGGATATCTGTCAATTTTGACATTAACTCCCAGAAGATGAATGACTGGCTGTTAAAAACGCGCAGTGATCTTATTGATACAGGAACTGCCGCCCTCGGGAACACCCTTGTCTCCCTGGGCAACCTGCTGGTGATTATCTTCCTTATCCCTGTTTATGTCTTTATGCTCCTGTTTTACCACCCGATACTTATTGAGTTTATCCACAGGCTGTTCAGTTCCGGCCAGCAGAGTAAAGTGAGTGAACTGGTTACCAAAACCAAAACACTCATTCAGAAGTATCTCATTGGTCTGATCATTGAGGCAGGGATTATGGCAGCGCTCAATACGGCGGCTCTGCTTATCCTGGGCATTGAGTATGCATTGCTGCTCGGTATTATAGGTGCCTTATTGAATGTTATACCATACATAGGAGGAATAGTAGCCGTAGCGATGCCTATGATCGTGGCATTGATAACCAAGGATTCTGGCTGGTACACCTTATATGTACTGATTATCTACTATATTATCCAGCTTGTGGATAACAATTATATCGTTCCCCGGGTAGTTGCCTCAAAGGTAAAACTCAATGCCCTGTTCTCCCTCCTGGCAGTCTTTGTATGCAGTGCCATATGGGGGATTCCAGGAATGTTTATCTCAATACCGCTGCTTGTCGTTATGAAACTTGTATCTGATCACGTCGAACCATTAAAACAAATAGGGTTCCTGCTAGATCGGAAGAGAGT
>JBFYPM010000073.1:0-15829 GCA_041303295.1 Bacteroidales bacterium | reverse complement strand
TCTCTCTTTGATTTCTGATCACCTTTACCCATAATCTGTTTTATTTAAATTGTGAATATATTTAGAGTACAGACGACAAAAGTAGTAAAATTTTAGCTCTCGGCTAAGATTTTCTGTTAATAAATAAGGAGGTTCAGTCAGAGCTTCTAACCCGCCCTTTTTCGTAAATTTGTGATTATGACAACGAAGAAGCTCCGGATTTTCACGCAGGAGATCACTCCAAGGCTGGAATATGTGGCAGGTGTTATTTTCACCTCTGTGCTTGGGATAGACTATGAGATCACAACCGACAGGAGGAAGATAGGCAGCAATCCGGCCATAATCTATTCAGATGAGAAGGTTAAAGATCAGTTTGTTATCCGGCCGTCGGGCCTGCTTTCTTCCACCGGGGTATCACCCCTGGAGCCTTCTGTCTCGTTTGCCGGTGACCTGCCTCTACTCTTTCCGTCAGACGGTGGAAGTATCCCGTTTGATCCCTTTTCGGCAGCTTTCTATATGCTCTCCCGTTACGAGGAGTATCTTCCTTTTGCACCCGATGCCCACGGGAGATTTCAGGGGATGAGGTCCCTTGCCTACCGGAATGGATTCCTCCGTATGCCTGTGGTGGAGTTGTGGTCAAGACTCCTTGCTGCTGCCCTGGTTAAGTATTATCCCGTGATAACAATCAGGCACAATGAATACAGGTCTCTCTTAACCTTCGATGTAGATCAGCCTTTTGCGTACAGGAGCCGTGGTTTGCTGAGGAGTATGGGCGGGCTGGTGAAGGGTCTTGCAGGAACCGGTGCCAGGCCGGCAGATCGTATCAGGACTATGACCGGGAGTCAGGCAGATCCATATGACAGTTTTGAATATATCGAACAGAATATCAGACTGCACGGCAGTGAAGCCCTCTTCTTCTTCCCTACCGGGGATCAGGGCGAATATGATCATAATCCTCCATTTCGTGATCACGATTACGGCGAGATTATCCGCAAATACGACAGGATGTACGGCAGCGGGCTCCATCCTTCATACCGTTCTGCCGGCCGTCCGAAGACACTCAGGATGGAGACGGAGCGCTTCCGGCATATAGCAGGACACACTCCGGAAAAGGCACGGCAGCACTGGCTGCTTCTCAATATGCCCGGCACATACCAGTCATACACCGACGCAGGAATCCGGTTTGACTATACAATGGGATATGCCGACGAACCGGGATTCCGGGCCGGAATTGCCCGGCCGTTTCCGTTTTACGATCTCTCCAGGGAGATTATCACGGGCCTGACCATAGTACCTTTCCAGGTCATGGATGGCACCCTGAGACAGTATCTTCATCTTCCACCTGAGAAAGCCATCGATGTCATCCGAACACTCGTTGACACTACCCGAAAGGTCGGAGGCCTCTTTGTCTCCGTCTGGCACAACACCTCCCTGGCCGAAGTCAATGGATGGGAAGGTTGGCGCAGGGTATTCGAGGAAACACTCTCAATCCAGAAGGCATGATAGCGTACCTGACAAACAGGGAGATAGACCGCAACCGGTGGGACACATGCCTGGCAGAGGTGCCCGGAATCAAAGCCTATGCATGGTCTTGGTACCTCGATATAATGGCCCCGGGATGGGATGCACTGGTTGATGACGATTACTGTTCTCTTTTTCCGCTGCCACGATCAAAAAAAATAGGATTCAACTACCTGGCTACCCCCGTTTTCCTTCAGCAGCTGGGTCTCTTTACACCTGATGGTGACAGGCAGAAGATAGCAACGGAGTTTATTTCCTTCATGCCTGAATTCTACAGGCTTGTTGATCTGAATATTGCGCAGGAGGTGAGACCTCCTGGATATACCCTCACACCTAAGTATAACTTCGAACTGCGCCTCAATGACCCTTATGAGACCATGTGGTTCAACTATATGTCCGATTGCCGGAGGAACATAAACATAGCCCGCCGCTATCCTCAGGAGATCGTTGAAGATGTGAGGCCTCATGAGGTTATCTCGCTCTTCAGAAACAATATAGGTAAGAGGGCTGGAGTGATACGTGATGTCAGCTACCGCCGCCTCCACAGCCTGATGGATCACTGCATGCAGACGGGCAAGGGAAGTATCATGGGAGTCAGGTCACCGAAGGGCAAGCTGCTGTGGGGGATTTTTGTCATTGACACTCCCGGCCGGAAAACACTCCTGTTTACTGCCGGAAGCAGGAAAAGCAGGGAACTGCGTACAGCTTACCTCGTAATAGACCATATCATCAAAACCAACTCAGCTACAGGTACTGTCATCGATTTTGCGGGGTCATCAGTACCCTCAATTGCTATCTTCATGAAGTCATTCGGGGGAGATCAGACCACCTACTGGCGTCTCTACCGCAACAACCTTCCATGGCCTGTTCGACTTTTCAGGTAATCAGAAGAGAAGCTCAATCACCTGGTCGTTCATGCCTGACTCGGAGAGCACCCCATTTTCGCAGCGCAGTGTCCTTGCAGGGAATTTCTTCACCAGTGCATGCTTATGGGTAGACATGATGACTGCCCTTCCGTTATCACTTATGCTTCTCAGTAAGATATGTATCTCCTCAGAAGTCTCCGGGTCGAGGTTTCCTGTCGGCTCGTCGGCCAGGATAATCTCCGGATCATTGAGCAGGGCCCTTGCAATAACCACTCTCTGCTGTTCTCCGCCCGAAAGCTGGTGAGGCATCTTGAATCCCTTGTTCTGCAGGTTTACTTTCTCCAGTACCTCCCTTATACGGTCTTCAACGGCAATCTTATTAGTCCACCCTGTTGCCCTGAGGGCAAATTCCAGGTTGTCATGAACAGACCGGTCATTAAGCAACTGGAAATCCTGGAAGACAATGCCCAGCTTCCTCCTCAGCAAAGGGATCTCTCTCTTCTTAAGAGTGCGAAGGTTAAATCCTGCCACCCACCCCTCACCATAAGCGAGGGGTAACTGTGCATTCAGGGTGCGTATCAGCGAGGTCTTGCCGCTCCCGACCCTTCCGACCAGGTAGATGAACTCACCCTTGTCTGCCTTCAGATTTACATCGGAGAGGACAAGGTGATCCTGCTGCATGATCGAACAGCTCTTCAATTCAATGATTGTGTCAAGCGGAGAGATTTCTTCCATCGCTGTTACTTTGGGTGCAAATTAAAAAAGAATTAACAATCAGTGGCATGGATGTTGATAAAATGAGCAATAAAGAGACTTTGGGCCTATTTTATAATCGTATTTTTATCGCTGAACAAAAGGCGCCGGAAATCCTGCGCAAAATACTGTAAATAAGCTAAATACCGACAGGTATGCCTGTTGGTGTATTTCTGTTGATGGAGGCTCATGAAAGAATAAAGTTATGAACAGGAAGATTTTGATGATAATTGTTGTTGCGGGCTTTGCTGCCGGTACTGTTCTGAGGGGACAGTCGTCTTTCTCAGGGGAAGAGCTTAACTCACTGCTGAACAACGGCTACGAGATGTACTCCAAAGCTAAATATGCCACAGCCATTGAACTGTTTGACAAGTGGCTGGCTGCTGAGAAATCTGGTAATAAGCTGCATAGGGCTGATGCCGAGTACCTGGCTGCCATCTCCGCGATGCGGTTGATGAGCCCTGATGCGGAGTACAGGATGGAGCGGTTCATTGCAACAAACAGCGAGAGCCCGAAGCTGAATGAGGCAAGATACGAGTCGGGACTCTACTGCTATCAGCAGCGCAATTATAACTGTGCCATCACCTGGTTTGAACAGACTGACCGTATGATGCTGTCAGAAAAGGAGCTGCCCGAATATCTCTTCAAGCTGGCCTACTCACATTACGTGAGGGGCGATAAGAAGAGAGCCCAGATGCTTTTCGCTGAGCTTATAGATGTTGATACCGATTTTACCTCACCCTCAATATATTATTATTCGGCAATCGCCTACGAGAATGGATTTTACCGTACGGCACTGGAAGGCTTTGAGAGGCTGAAAGGGGATGAGACCTTCGGAAGCGTGGTTCCGTTTTATATTGTCCAGATCTACTACCTGGACAAAAATTATGATGGCATCCTGGAGACCGGACCCTCACTCATTGACCAGGCAGGTAAGACACGTGAGACTGAGCTCTACAGGTTCATCGGTGATGCCCATTTCCAGAAGGGCAACTACGCTGAAGCTATACCATATCTTGAGAAGTTCATTCAGAACACTAAGCTCAGCGACAGGAATGATAAGTATGAACTGGCATTCAGTTATTACCAGACCGGTGACACTGACAATGCCACTAAGCTCTTCAACCAGGTGGTGGGCAAGAGTGATATGCTGACGCAGAATGCCTATTACATGCTCGGTTCATGCTATCTGAAGAGCAACGACAAAAAGAGAGCCCAGATGGCCTTCTCCGCTGCTTCGGGTATGAACTTCGACAGGAAGGTACAGGAGGAGGCGCTCTTCAACTTCGCCAAGCTGGCCTATGAGAATTCCTATGCACCATTCGGTGAGGGGATTGAAGCGCTCCACACCTACATCCAGACCTACCCCAACTCGGAGAATGTGTCCGAGGCATATGACTACCTGATATCAGCCTATATGAGGCTGAAGAATTACCAGGCTGCACTGAACTCCCTAGAGACCATCACTTCAAGGGATGACAGACTTAAGGAGGCTTACCAGAAGGTGGCCTACTACAGGGGCATTGAGCTTTTCCAGAACAAGAGGTATCCTGAGGCAGTTTCAACCTTTGACAAGTCACTGATATATAAGGATATGAATCCGGTATTAAGGGCGCAGGCACTATACTGGAAAGGGGAATCAAATTACCGCCTTGGCAATGCTGATGCAGCCGGAAATGACTGGGAGATATTCCGGCAGCTGCCTCAGGCCAGGGCCCTCCCTGAGTATGAGCTGATAGATTACAATCTTGGATATGTGTGGTTCAATGAAGGGGATTATACAAAGGCCCTGCCGTATTTCAAGGCCTTCGAGAACACTGTTGACCAGCAGACCAGGCCCGATATCGCAGCCGATGCACGTAACCGGATAGCCGACTGTTATTATATCCGGGCCGACTATGCTTCAGCCGTAACCTACTATGACAAGGTTATAGATAATGCAAAGCTGGATGCGGACTATGCCATGTTCCAGAAAGGATTTGCGCAGGGTCTGAGCAACAACAATGAGGCCAAGATTTCCACTCTTACCGGTCTCATTACCAGGTACGCTAAGTCGGCTTATGTGCCGAATGCCCTGTTTGAGAGGGGAAGAGCCTATGTCGCACTGGAACAGCCTGCAAGGGGAGAGGCAGACTTTACAAATATTATTGCCTGGTACACCAGCAGCCAGTTTGTTCCGCCAGCCATGGTACAGCTTGGCCTGATCTACTATAACGCAGGTGAGAATGGAAAGGCCGTGGAACAGTTCAAGAAAGTGATAGAGAACTACAGGAATACACCTGAGGCACGCAATGCCGTCAACGGACTGAGGAATGCCTATACTGACATGGATAACGTTGAAGGCTACTTCGCTTATATGAAAAATGTGGAAGGATTAGGAGATATTGAGGCATCAACCCGTGATTCGATGACTTACGTATCAGGTGAGAACCAATACATAAAAGGCAACTGTGACCGGTCGTCAGAGATCTTCAGGAACTATCTCACTGAATTCCCGTCGGGCAGTTTTGCCACGAACGCGAGGTTCTATCTTGCCGATTGCCTGAACAGGGCGGGCAAGTCAGATGAAGCACTGGACCTTTATATCAGGATTGTAAGCGTCGGAAACAACCAGTTCATGGAACAATCGCTGCTCGGTGCCGCATCGATAACCTTTGGTAAGGAGGATTACCGGCGCTCTTACGGCTTCTATGAGCAACTCAGCCGTGAAGCTTCCAATCCTGAGAACCGTATGTATGCCTGGCTTGGCATGATGCGTGCTGCCTACAGGCTTGAGGATGATGATAAGATCCTCGTGGCCGGAGAGATGGTCCTTGCTTCCGAGAAACTCACGGAAGAACTGGCAAGGGAGGCTACATTTCTGATGGCAAGAGCCAACCAGAGGCTGGGTAATAATGAAGATGCGCTTGACGATTACCGAAGGGTAGGCTATGAAGTATCGACTGCCTATGGCGCCGAATCCAAATATCATGTTGCTGAACTGTTGTGGATTGCAGGAGACATAGAGGGTGCCGAGAAAGAGGCAAACGAGTTCGTTGATATGAGTTCGCCCCATGCCTTCTGGACGGGCAAGACATTCCTGCTACTATCAGATATTGCTGTAAAGAAGGGAGACGCCTTCCAGGCCAGGGCAACATTGCAGAGTCTCATTGACTACTATACGGTTAAGAATGACGGTATCATTGATGAAGCCCGTGCTAAGCTTGCAGCCCTGACAGCAGCCGGGACTTCCGGAGATACACCGGCAACCGGAGAAGCACCAAGGAACTGATCAAAAACAAGGAGAAAGCGATGAAAGGAAAAACATATATCACAGCAACGGCTCTTCTGATCTCAGTGCTCGCCACCGGCCAGACACAGGAGGAGAACATAAAAAGATCCGTCACACTCTACAATCCCTATAAGCCTACACTTCAGGCAGTGACTAAGAGAGCACTTTTGCCGTCATCTGATGACACTGCTACAGTAAGTATGACTTTCAGCTATGACTTCACACCTGGATCATTTGTTCCGGAGTACGCGGTGAGCCCAATAAAACCAGCTGTCCTGTCGCCTGATCCCCTCCCTGAGTTAAAGAAGGGATATGTCAGTCTTGGTTTCGGGTCGTATCTGTCACCCTTCATGGAGATAAGCGTCTCCAACGGGAGGTCAAGGAAGGGTACAATAGGTTTTTTTACCCGTACATACGGATCGGCAGGCAAGATTGAGCTGGAGAATGACACCAGGGTCTATGGAGGCTTTCTCGATAACCAGTCAATTCTGTATGGTAAAAAATACTTCCGTCGCAGCCGACTGGATGCTGATATTGACTTCCGGCAGATGTTGAGACACGCCTACGGCTATGATCCTGAAGTCACCGGCTGGGATCCTGACAAAAAGGAGATCCGGTCACAATATTATGACATTTCGGGTAAAGTGAGGTACTTCACCATGGAGCCTGATTCCAGTGATCTCAACTGGGATGCAACCATGAGGTATAACCTCTTCACCCGGCAGGGTAGCGGCATGCAGCACAATCCGGGCATTACAGCCAGCGGAGGCACAGAGATGTTCGGGTTTTACGGCGGTATAAATGCCGAGTATGATCTCTACCTGTTTTCAAAGGGTATCAACAGCAAGTCGAGGAACCTCCTTTCCCTTGCCCCTTACATCACCAGGGGAAACGATTCCTGGAGATTCCGGTTCGGCCTGAAGATAGCTTCTGATATAAAGGAAAATCCTGATCCGCTGGAGGGAGGCAACACAAAACTCTACATGTACTTCTATCCTGATGTCTCCTTCACCTTCAGTGTGATCCCGAAATTCCTCAGGTTCACCGCAGAGATAGATGGTTCACTGGAGAATAACCAGGCACGAAACACGGCATATGTCAACCCCTGGATGATGCCCGGTGATACACTTTTCACCCTGCGCAATACTGATAACCAGCTCAGGCTGACAGCAGGTCTCTCCGGAAGTATGAACGTCTCGGCGACATATGCCCTTGACTTGAGCTTCACCATGTTCAAGGATATGCTGCTATTCATGAATGATACCCTGGGGGTAGGTAACTACTTTGTTCCGGTCTATGCTGACGGTAATCTTTTGAAATTGCACGGTGAGATCAGTCACCCCCTGAACCGGCAGATGACCCTTTCATTTCAGGGTAACTATTATGGGTATGACATTTCCGGACATGAACATGCCTGGCATAAGCCCGGATGGGACGGAGCCGTGAAGGTTGATTACAACCTGAGGAATAAGATCGTGGCCTCAGCAGCCCTGTCGCTCACCGGGGACCGGTATGCCATGGTAAGGGCACCTGAAGAAATTGTAAAACTGCCATTCCATCCGAACCTTAACCTTGGCATAGAGTACAGGTATACCCCGGAGCTCTCGCTATGGGTCAAATGCAACAACATTTCGTATAACCGCTATTTCGAATGGAACTATTATCCGGCACGCAGCTTTATGCTTCTGGGAGGATTTTCATATAGCCTGTAAGGTGGAAAAAAAAGGCTGCATATTGTTCATATCTATTTGCGGAAAAATTACCTTTTAACAGGGTGAAATCCGTAGATTTTACTACCTTTGTGTGATTTTATAAATTACATAATATCAAACTGTTAAAAGCATAATATTTCAAATTTAAACTACTTGTAATGACTACTGAGGAACTGAGGAAGAGGAGTAAGGAACAGGATGAATATTCGGCTGACAGCATCCAGGTGCTTGAAGGACTGGAGGCAGTGAGAAAACGTCCTGCCATGTATATCGGTGATGTTGGTGTCAGAGGCCTGCATCATCTTGTTTATGAGGTTGTTGATAATTCCATTGATGAAGCCCTGGCAGGATACTGCACCCAGATTGATGTTACGATTAATGAAGATAACTCCATTACGGTTGTTGATAACGGCCGTGGGATACCGGTGGAGATGCATGAAAAAGAAAAGCGTTCAGCACTCGAGGTTGTCATGACAGTGTTGCATGCCGGAGGAAAATTTGACAAGGATTCATACAAGGTATCCGGAGGCCTTCACGGTGTGGGGGTGTCATGTGTCAACGCGCTTTCATCACGACTGACTGTTGATGTGATGAGACAGGGTAAGCGGTGGACACAGACTTACGAGAGGGGCAAGCCTCTTGCTCCAGTCGCCCCGGTGGGTGAATCGGACGGGACCGGTACCATCACCACCTTCATGCCTGACAATACAATATTTCAGACCGTAGAGTTCAAGTTTGAGATTCTTGCTGTCCGGCTCAGGGAACTGGCTTTTCTTAACAAGAATATCCTTCTGACTCTGACAGACAAGCGTGAGATGTCTGAGAACGGCAACGAGTCGCATCCCGTTACGGAGAGGTTCCTCTCTGAGCGCGGTCTGATTGAGTTTGTCGAGTACCTGGATGCAAACCGTGAGAGGCTTATAGACAAGGTTATATATATCGATTATGATAAGGGGGATATTCCCGTAGAACTGGCTTTGCAGTACAATACCTCCTTCTCAGAGAATGTGCACTCGTATGTGAACAATATAAATACAATTGAAGGAGGAACCCATCTTGCAGGTTTCAGGAGAGGTCTGACACGGACTCTTAAGAAGTACGCCGAGGATTCTGGCATGACCACAAAGCTCAAGTTTGATATTAACGGTGACGACTTCCGTGAGGGTCTGACATCGGTAATGTCGGTCAAGGTGGCAGAACCTCAGTTTGAAGGGCAGACCAAGACCAAGCTTGGCAACTCTGAGGTCATGGGCGCGGTTGATGTGGCAGTCAGCACGGCCCTGGCAAATTATCTAGAGGAGAATCCCAAAGACGCAAGAGCCATTGTGCAGAAGGTAATACTTGCTGCCACGGCACGTCATGCGGCCCGCAAAGCCCGTGAGTTGGTACAGAGGAAGAATGTTCTCTCTGGGTCAGGGCTCCCGGGTAAGCTGGCTGACTGTGCAGACAGGGACCCTGCAGTATCGGAGATATTCATTGTTGAGGGAGACTCGGCAGGCGGAACCGCCAAGCAGGGACGTGACCGCCGCTTCCAGGCCATCCTTCCGCTGAGGGGAAAGATTCTCAATGTAGAGAAAGCTATGCAGCACAGGATCTTCGACAATGAGGAGATAAAGAACATCTTTACTGCACTTGGTGTCACCATCGGTACAGCCGATGACAGCAAGGCACTCAATGTGACCGGCCTGAGGTATGCCAAGGTCATCATCATGACTGATGCCGACGTTGACGGATCACACATTACAACGCTAATCATGACATTCTTCTTCAGGTATATGTACGAACTGATTCAGAATGGCAACATCTATATCGCCACTCCGCCCCTCTATCTGGTGCACAAGGGCAAGAACGAAAAGTACTGCTGGACTGAAGAGGAGCGTGAGGCTGCAGTGCAGGAGATGGGACAGGGCAAGGAGTCCTCGGTGACAATTCAGAGATACAAGGGCCTAGGTGAGATGAACGCAGAGCAGCTGTGGTCTACTACAATGAATCCCGAGACACGGACTCTTCGCCAGGTGACAATAGACAGCGCCGCTGAGGCTGATCATATATTTTCAATGCTGATGGGTGACGAGGTGCCTCCGAGAAGAGAGTTCATTGAGAAACATGCCAAGTATGCTAATATTGATGCTTAGGCAGTAGGCAGTAGTGAGTCTACAGTCTACAGTCCCTGGTCGGCAGTCTGATCAGGCAACAGGCAACAGGGAGCAGTGAGAATTAAGATGATAATAAGACAATTAGACCGCAGGACTGCTATATGGAGCGAAGCGACAGACCTCTAGACGTTAGACCTTCAGACATTAGACCTTCAGACATAAAACCTTAACCGCAAACTGACACGATCATGTTAAACGACAGCCAGCCTGCCTTCAGAAAAAGCCTGAACCTGGTTGACTCTTCGGCCATCATCATCGGCTCGATGATCGGTTCGGGTATTTTTATCGTCAGCGCAGACATGTCACGCACACTTGGATCCCCCGGATGGCTTCTTGTGGCATGGCTCATCACCGGCTTAATGACGGTCATTGGAGCACTGAACTTCGGTGAGCTCGCAGCCATGATGCCCAGGGCAGGGGGAACCTATGTTTACCTGCGTGAGGCGTACAATCCTCTCACCGGGTTCCTCTACGGCTGGACCCTCTTCCTTGTTATACAGACTGGCACCATTGCAGCGGTGGCAATGGCTTTCGGCAAATTCTCCGGCGTAATAGTGCCTTGGATTAGCGAAGGAAATATTCTACTGAACCTGGGACCAGTTAAGTTTTCATCGGTCCATGCCGTTGCCATAGGGTCGCTTGCCCTGATCACCTGGATAAATTCAAGGGGCATACGGACCGGCAAGCACGTGCAGAACACCTTCACCTTCACCAAAGTCATAATATTGTTGCTCCTGCTTCTTGCAGGATTTATTTTTGCCGGGTCTGAGGGATTCAGGTCCAACTCGGAGTATTTCTGGGAGGCCGCCACAATAGACAGGGCCACAGGGCTTGTCACACCAATCACAGGTATCATGATTGTGGTTGCCCTTGCAATGGCAATGGTCGGATCGCTCTTCACCTGTGACGCATGGACTAACATCACTTTTGCCTCGGCAGAGGTGATCAATCCCAGGCGCACATTGCCCCTCAGTCTCTTCTGGGGAACTCTCATTGCCTTCACCCTGTTCTTTCTGTCAAACATAGTATACCTGAAGGTACTGCCTTTGCGCGGCATGCCCGATGGTGCAGGGGTCATTGAAAGAGGCATGGCCTTCGCTACGAATGACCGGCTTGGCACGGCAGCCATATCATCGATATTCGGAGATTATGCCGCCCTGATTATGGCAGTACTCATTGTTATCTCAACCTTCGGATGCAATAATGGCCTCATTCTCTCAGGGGCGCGTGTATACTATGCCATGGCAGCAGACCGGCTCTTTTTTAAATCTGCCGGCAGACTTAATAACAGGGCAGTGCCAGGTAACGGGCTGTGGATTCAGTTCATCTGGTCTTCAGTGCTTTGCCTGTCAGGATCGTATTCTCAATTACTTGATTATGTTGTATTTGCGGTGTTAATATTTTACGTACTAACGATTCTGGCAATCTTTGTTCTTCGTCATAAACGGCCTGATGACGAGAGACCATATAAAGCATTCGGGTATCCACTCATCCCGGCATTGTACATAATTATGGCCGTTACCATTATGGTAATTCTGCTTATTTATAAACCTACATTTACATGGCCCGGATTGGTAATCGTCATCCTTGGGATACCGGTTTACTATATCTGGAATCGCCTTAACAAGACTGCATGATATGGAAATATTTCAGACTGTTTTTGACTGGTATATGGCTAATCTCAACTATTTTACCATATTTCTATTAATGACAATTGAAAGTTCGTTTATCCCCTTTCCGTCAGAGATCGTCGTTCCCTTTGCGGCATGGAAGGCAGGAGAAGGAGGCCTGTCGATGGCCGGTGTGCTTCTCTCATCAACAGCAGGAGCTATGACAGGAGCAATATTTAACTATTACCTTTCGGTGTGGCTTGGGAGGCCGCTTCTTTACCGGCTTGCCGACACCAAATGGGCTCATGCTCTTCTCCTCAACCGCGAGGGGGTGGAGAAGGCCGAAGCCTATTTTGTCAGGCATGGTAAGGCCTCAACGTTCATCGGACGGCTGGTACCGGCTGTCAGGCAGCTTATCTCCATCCCTGCAGGCCTCTCGAGAATGAAGATAGGTCCGTTCCTGTTGTTTACTTTTCTTGGTGCCGGTTTATGGAATTTAATCCTTGCCCTGATAGGCTATTTCGCTTATGACAAGCGCGAACATATCCTGCCATACCTCGACTGGATCATGTATGCTGTTGGTACACTGTTCGTTATATGGTTGGTATGGAAAGGGATAAAGGTCTGGAAGAAAAGCAGACGCAGCGTCACTCAGTAAGTTCCCCGGCCAGCAGTCTCAGTCCGATCTCGGATATCTTCGCCTGGTATAACGCAGTCAGCCTCCTGTTGATGGCATTGAGATAATTGTTCTGATATTCCCTGAACTCCAGTCCTGAAAGCGAACCAAGACGATAGCGTTCCATGGCTATCTCAAGGGATGCGCGTGCAACCTCCGTACTTTGTGACTCGAAGTCGGTGACAGTGATATTGTTCTGGTAGGTATTATACAGCAGGTCCAGTTCCCCGAGTATCTCATTCTCTATGTCGAGGTAAGCCAGCCTGCTGCTCTCTGCTTCAATCTTCGCATTTGCAATTCTCCTGTTGGTCTCAAGTCCCGAAAAGATATTCCAAGACATGTTGAATCCCCAGTTGAGGCCATTGGTTTGGCTGTATGAGCCGGCGACACGGGGAAATTCGTTGCGGCTGAAGTTATAGCCTGTACTGAAATTCAGGGTAGGATATCGCAGTGCCCGCACGGCTTCGAGGTCATATGCCGATAACTTCTCTCCCTGGCGGGCAAGGATAAGCTGGTTGTTGGAGGTGAGCGTCTGTTCACGCAGTGAATCAATATCTATCGTCGGGGCGAGAGTGATGGAGTCGTTTATATTGAAGTTTATCTCATGTCCGGCATTGAGCAGGTTCGTCATGCGGATATAGGCACTTTTCACTGTCTCCTGCTGTAGCAGGACTGCCGAGCTGTCAGCATTCAGGTCAATCCTTGCCTGCTGCAGGTCAAGGCCTGATATGACACCCAACAGATATTTTTCCTCTGCGTTTTCATATCTTGATTTTGACAGGGCCAGTGAGGTAAGGGCCGATTCCATCCTGTTCTGTTGAACGATGATGTTGTAGTATTCCGAACAAACCCTCATGACGAGGTTCTCCACATTGATCTTAACCCTCTGGCTGCTCATGTAAAGAAGCTCCTGTTGACGGCTGTATGTGTTAAACATCCCGAGGCCGTCAAAAAGTCTCCAGTTCAGGGCTACGCCTGCTGTATAGAGGTTGGTTCTGTTTTCTTCTTCCGGTGATGAAGAGGATCTGGTGATATTATCTGTCTGCGATTGTCTGCCAGTACCGGTAACGGTGGGCAGGAAGGGTGTAAGTGACACATTGTTACCGGCAATAGTCTCATCATTCCGGGTGATTTTTAGTGAATAATTATTCTCCAGGGCCTGCATTATAGCTTCGTCAAGGCTCATTGTTTTCTGGGCCTGGGCGAAAAGCGGGGAGAGAAGCAATAATATCAGGGAACTAAACCTTGGGTTTCTCATCGGTGATTATTTCAACGTTTTTTCTGGCCGCCAGGTAGCTGTAAACTGCCGGAACGACGAAGAGCGTAAGGAAAGTGGCAAAGAAGAGGCCGCCAACAACCGTGACGCCCATTGAGACACGGCTCTCAGCTCCGGCCCCGGAGGCCAGTGCAAGAGGTAAAATACCCAGAATCGTGGTAAGGCTGGTCATCAGGATGGGCCTGAAGCGTGATACTGAGGCCTCCCTGACGGCATCCATTATGCTCAGCCCGGCTTTCTGCCGCTGGTTGGCAAACTCAACAATCAGAATGCCGTTTTTGGCTACCATCCCGATGAGCATTATAAGTCCGATCTGGCTGAATATATTCAGGGTCTGGCCGGTGATTGCCATGATGAAGAGAGCCCCTATCAGGGCAAGCGGGACCGTGACAAGAATTATTACCGGGTCACGGAAACTCTCAAACTGGGCAGCTAGTACAAGATAGATAAGTACCAGTGCCAGCACAAAAGCAAAGAGCAGACTTGAGGTACTCTCTACAAAGTCCTTTGAGTCACCTGAGAGTGTGGTGCTGAAATCCTCATTGAGAACCCGGTCTGCAATCCTGTCCATCTCCTCGATGCCCTCGCCAAGGGTATACTTGCCTGCGAGTCCGGCTGATATGGTGGCAGAGTTGAACCTGTTATACCTGTAAAGCTGAGGGGGAAGACTGTTTTCCCTCACGGTGACAATATTGTCAAGCTGTATCAGCTCGCCCCTGTCGTTTCTTACATAAACGTTAGTGAGGTCTGAGGGATCATTACGTTTAGTGCGGTCAAACTGGCTCATGATCTGGTACTGTTTGCCGTCAAGGATATAATACCCGATGCGTTGTTCGCTCATGGTAAGCTGCAGCGTCTGCGCAATACTCTGGACGTTTACGCCCATCATGGAGGCCTTTTCACGGTTGATGATCACTGTCAGTTCCGGTTTGGTGAACTTGAGGTTCACGTCGCTGGCCGAGAAGTATTGACTGTTTGACACTTCGGCCATGAAATCAGGTATGACCCGCTTAAGATCTTCAAGATTTTTACCCTGAATAACATACTGTACGGGAAGACCACCTCGTCGCGAGCCAAAGGTCTGCTGCTGCGAAACGATAGTCCGGGCACCGGTAAGCTGCCTCACCAGGGGTGATACAGATGTTGCAATCTCCTGCTGCGACCTTTTGCGGTCATCAATGTCATCAAGTCTTACCCTGATAGATCCGGAGTTTCCGTGGACCATCATCATAATATTATTCTGTTCAGGAACATTATCCCGGACAACAGGCACAACTGTTTCGGCATAGTTTAGCATGTAGTCGTATGTGGTACCCTCGGTAGCCGTTGCATTAATGCTGAAGTAGCCCCTGTCCTCCAATGGTGCCATCTCAGACTTGAGCAAAGACCAGAACAAGCCTATCAGACCGGCAACAACGACAATGATGACAAGCGCCAAGTATCTTTTTTTAAGAAATGCTGAGATGGCTCTCCTGTATACATTTTGCATTCCGGAGAAGAAGGGTTCCGTTGACTTGTAAAAACGGCCTTCCATGGCGTTATGCTTCAGGAGTCTCGATGAAATCATTGGTGTCAGGGAGAGTGCCACAAAGGCCGAGATAGTAACAGCTCCAACGATGACGAGACTGAACTCCCTGAATAGCCTGCCGGTTACACCCTGCAGGAACACTATCGGGAAGAAGACCGCAACAAGTGAAATGGTTGTGGCAATAATGGCAAAATATATTTCAGTTGAGCCTTTCTGGGCAGCCTCCATAGGCGACATGCCATGCTCTACCTTGGTATAAATGTTTTCAACCACCACGATTGCATCATCAACAACAAGACCGATGGATAGCACAATGGCGAAAAGGGTGAGAATATTTATTGTGAAACCTGCAACGTACATCACGAAGAATGCTCCGACCAGTGCTACAGGAATTGCTATAACCGGAATAAGGGTTGTTCTCCAGTTACGGAGGAAAAGGAAGATCACCAGGACCACAAGCATGAAGGCAATGAAGATTGTA
>JBFYPM010000072.1:0-10424 GCA_041303295.1 Bacteroidales bacterium | reverse complement strand
GCTCTTCCGATCTTGCGAAGCCCCGCTCAGCAATATCATCCATTCGCTGGCTTCGGATCTGAACCTCAACCCACCGGCCCTCGGGACCCATAACGGTGAGGTGCAGCGCCTCATAGCCGTTCGACTTCGGCCTGCTTACCCAGTCGCGCAGCCTGTCAGGCTTGGGAGTGTAAATGTCAGTAATGAGTGAATATATCTGCCAGCACTGAGCCCTCTCACTCATGTCCGGTCCCGGCTCGAACACTATTCTGACGGCAAGGAGGTCGTAGACCTCTTCAAAGGGGATATTCTTCGACTGCATCTTCTTCCAGATCGAGTAGATCGATTTGAATCTGCCAGAAATGTCAAAGATTATGTTGTTTTCATTCAGCTCTTCTATGATAGGCAGGCTGAACCGGTTGATGAGTGCAAGGTTCTTCTTCTCATCCATCTTCACCTTGCGGGCTATCTCATCATAGATGCGTGGATGCCTGAACTTGAAACTCAGATCCTCCAGCTCGGTCTTGATGGCAAACAGCCCCAGCCGGTGGGCCAGCGGAGCATATAGGTAAACAGTTTCACCCGCAACCTTCATCCTCTTGTGCTCAGGCATCGAATCAAGTGTCCTCATATTATGAAGCCTGTCACCTATCTTGATGAGAATGACCCTTATGTCATCAGACAGGGTCATGAGCATCTTGCGGAAGTTTTCAGCCTGCAAAGAGTGGGTCTCCTTGTTGTAGGTGCCTGAGATCTTCGTCAGCCCGTCAATGAGAGAGGCTATCTTGGGCCCGAACTCCTTTGAGATATCCTCCAGGGGGATTCCTGTGTCCTCCACTACATCATGCAACAGCGCCGCCGCTACCGATCGGGCACCAAGCCCCATCTCCTGGTTGACGATGCGGGCAACATTGATGGGGTGAATGATGTATGGCTCGCCTGAATTGCGGTACATATCGCGGTGAGCCTCGTTTGCAAACCTGAAAGCCTTGTCAATCAGTTGACTATCCCCGGGCTTGTCACACCTGTACAGATTGTCCTTGAGCAGACCGTACTCGTACTCAATACGGCTGACATCCTCAGAGGTAAATATTTTTGTCTTCGTTTTAGCCATCAGTTGTTGCCGGCAAAGGCAGAGCAAAGATAAGAAAATCGGGTCATTTAAACTCTCGCGATCATGGCAGTATGGTTACGGTGCCGTTCCTCACCACAGCCCTGCCTGACGGAGTTGTCAGTTTAAGGCTCCAGAGGTAAACCCCTGAAGGAAGCGCTTCTCCGTTGTGACGGCCGTCCCACCCGTTTGAATAGTCACTCGTCTGGAAAATAAGAACTCCTCCCCTGGAGTAGATCCTGAGATCATATGCCATTGGTATGAAGGCGAACTCCGGTCTGAAAAAGGCGTTTTCACCAACCCCGTCAGGGATAAAGGCATTCGGGAAAAAGATCTCCTCTGACAGCTGTATGAGCACCACTGACGAGTGGTGCTGAGAGGCTCCGGCAGGAGCATCAGGCGCTACAGCAGTGACCTGGTAGGCCACAGCTGCAGTTGTCTGCTCTCCGGCAAAGAGCGAATAGTCATCTGACCATACTGTGTCAGTGATTACCGGGGCTGCCTCCTCCCAACCTTCCCCTCTGTTCCGCCATACAGAATATGATGCATCGCCGGACGGGAAAGGATTGTTCCATCTAAGATCAATCCGGGTGCCAGTGACAACAGATGTCAGGACGATGTTCCTGACATCCCCGGAGGATGCCACGGTGAGATTACAGTTGTTCCTAACACTTATCCTGTAGAGTCGGATAACGGATGTATCTGCCCCTGTGGCGGTGAAGGGAACGGTACCGTTTAACCCAATTGCGCTGGCTGCAGTCTCCCAGATAGCACTTTCCGGATTGTATTGCTGGAACAGAAAGTCATCAGCAGTGGCTGTCTCATCGTAACTGCCTGTGACCTGAAGCGCTTTGCCGGCGACAGACAGGGCATTAATCCTTATCCATGATGGAATCCTTTCTCTCCCGGTTACCACGCAGGAATTGTTGGATGTTGAGAGGCCGGCCCCGTCATTTGTGGCTGTAATATGAAAGCAATATGAGGTGCCGGCATCAAACCCGCGGTATATGTATGATGTCTGGCTGGCTGCCAGTATTTCGTGCAGAAACGCCGGCCCGCTCCCTGATACAATACGGATCTCGAAACTGTCAGCAGGGTTAGATTGATTGCTGTAAGGAGTCCAGGAAAGAATGATCCGGTTGTTGCAGGTGTCATTTCCGGCCGAAAGAAAAATGGTGCTGAGGCTGTTGCTGAGCGGGCTGATGTTCTGTGATGAATCAATTGCGGCAACCACATATGTCACGCTCATGTACCTGGCCAGAGAAGATGTGTGAATGAAGACTGTCTCTGTTGGTGACCTGACAGTGTCAATGGCACTGGCTGTGCCACTTTCATATGTGTAGATCACATAACTGCCCACATCAGGCGAGGCTGAAAGAAGCCACTTTATAGTTGCAAACCCGGTCTGGGGATCTACGGTTACCAGGTCAAGATGAGGAGATAACGGCTGGGTCTCATCCTGCGCCTGAAGCGCGGGAATGAGCACCAGACAGATAATTATCACCACTATTAATCTTACTGGCTTCATTTTGCCCCGACTATTATTTCATAAGCATCATCCACATTGAAATACGTATTGACAAGCTCTTTTATTTTTGCCGGGGTGATTGTTCTCACAGTCTCGGCAAAGCGTGTATAATATGAGGGACCGGCATCATAATCTATGACTCCCCTTATTGCTTCGGCAACAGCAAATGGTCCGTCAAACATCCTTGCAATCTCGCCCATGAGGTGGTTTCTGACGAGGGTAATCTCCTCTGTTCCGACCTCTTCACTACCCAGCTTCTCAATCTCCTTTCTTATCTCCTTGATTGTCTCTTCACGGTATTCATTTGCTACATCGGTCATGATGGCTATGTATCCGATCCCGTGAAAGGCCCCCGATACTGCATGGATTCCGTATGTATAACCTTTCTCTTCGCGGATGTTACGCATCAGCCTGGAACCAAAATATCCGCCGAGGATCATAGTGGCCACCTGAAGTCCCTGGTAATCAGGGTTATCACGTGTGATCCCTCTCCACCCCATCCTGACGGTGCTCTGAACGGAATTGCCCATTTCCCTGAAGATTGCCCCTGGACTGGCGGTGTCAAAAGTCAGCGAAGGGATTACGGGTTTGTGCCACTTACCTGTTTCCGGCCCTGAGAAAAGCTTTTCGAGCACAGGAAGCGCCTGCTCCGGTCTCCGTCCGGCAACGGTGATATACATATTGTCAGCTCTGTAGTGACGGGGATGGAACGCAGCCAGTTCCGCTACTGTCAGGGCCTTGTAATCTTCAGCAACTGTGATTCTCCCATATGGGTTGCTCACACCGCAGAGCGCCTGGTAAAATAATTCTCTTGCAATGACGGATGTCTTTTGCCTGCCTGTCTGGAAGGCCTGAAGCCGCTTGTCAGTCAGCATCCTGAACTCCTTTTCCGGAAAGGAGGGATGAAAGAGAACCTCCTCGGCCAGAGCCATCACCTCTTCCAGTTTTCTGGTAAGTGTCACCGTAACAAGCCCTGCACTGTCCTTGTCAGCAGTATGGTTGAATACTGCACCGGTACTGTCTATTAGGTCATTGATTGTCTGAGCGTCATGGAAGGTAGTTCCTTCCGTCAGCATGGCGTTAGTAGCGGAAGCTGCCAGATGAACATGTTCTACAAGCTGACCGGCATTGAATACAAACTCGATTCTGAGCAGGTCAACAGTGCCGTTTCCGAGCAGATACACCGGTACTCCGTTGCTTAGCCAGGTCACCTCCGGAAAGGAGGTGTCACCCGGTGAAGGGGTTATGATAGCGGGGGCTCTCTTAATATCCTGTCTCATCATTTATGCTCCGGAAGATAGTGGATTACACTGCAGTTTTCGGTCCTGAAAACCTGCGATGAGGCACTCATGATCTCTTCTGTGGTGACACTCATGTATTGTTCTGTCTCGCTGTTGATGCCATCAGCATCACCGAGCAATTCGTGGAAAGCCAGGTTGAAGGCTTTATTCGCAGCGCTGAGATATGACATCAGCCTGTGTGACTCATACCTGTTCCGGGCTTTATCAAGCTCTGCCAGGGTTACCGGACCGGCAGCAAGCCGGCTGAGCTCATCCGTCACCGCCGCTTCGGCCTTCCTGATGTCAACACCCTCCTTCAGCCTGCCGCTGAAGATGACCAGGCCGGGGTCAATCTCACCAGAGAGATAGATATCAGCTTCACTGAACAACTCCCTGTTTCTGACCAGCTGTTCCGGGAAACGGCCTGAATCACATCCGGCGAGAATATCTGTCAGAAGGTCAAGGACATAAAACTCACGGCTGTTCCTGGTCCCGGTATGAAAGGCCATGATTAGGTGCGCTGCCGGTACCTGGCGGTGAACGGTTATTTCACGGCGTCCATCCTGAGGAGGCTCCACCGGGAGAATCCGGTTATTCCGATCACCTGCCGCAATACTTCCGAACCATTTGTCGGCAAGACGGAAGACATCATCAGGCCTGACATTGCCGGTGACACTTAGAATTGCATTGGCGGGGTTGTAGTGCTTTCTGTAAAACCGCCTCAGGGAGGAACTGTCTGCTTTCTCAATATGACTGATATCCAATCCAATGGCTGGCCAGCGGTAAGGATGAACCTTATAAGCCAGCGGCCTCAGCAGCAGTAAAATATCGCCGTAGGGCTGGTTGAGATAACGCTGACGAAACTCCTCCGTGACAACGCTCTTCTGGGTCACAACCCGGTCGTCAGACAGGTCAAGACCGGTCATCCGGTCGGAATCAAGCCAGAAGGCGGTCTCCAGATTGTTGTATGGCAGAGTTATATAGTAGTTTGTCAGGTCGTTGTTGGTGAAAGCGTTGTTCTCGCCGCCGGCCATCATCACGGGAGTGTCAAACAGGGGTATATTGGTTGTGCCTTCGAACATAAGATGCTCAAAGAGATGCGCAAAGCCCGTGGCATCAGGGTCTTCATCACGGGAACCGGCATCATATAGCAGGTTTGAAGTGACCATGGGCGTGCTATCATCCATATGTGCAATCACTCTCAGCCCGTTACCCAGTGTATGCCTTTCAAATCTGATCATAAACGGAAAATATTTCAAACTTACCAAAATAAACATCTGCTCCTCATTTTATTCTATATTTGTGACTGGTTTAGTTTTTACGCTTATTAGAGGTACCTTGAACACTCTGTTAATAAGGAAAATAAGACAGCTTAAGACGTTTTTTTCAGACCAGCAGACACTGATTTATCTGTTGAGTTTTGTGGTGGGAATTGTCAGTGCGCTTGCGGCGGTGGTGATGAAGAATGCTATCCACTACACCCATGTTCTATTCACCCAGGGCGTAATGAAAGGAATGGGTGGTATATTATCCCTGGTCTATCCGTTGGTTGGTATCTTCCTGACGGTGCTTGTTGTCAGGTACGTTATACGTGATAACATCTCCCACGGCATAAGCAGGGTACTCTATTCCATCTCCAGGCGCAAGAGTTACATAAAACGGCATAACAACTGGTCCTCTATACTCGCCAGTTCACTCACAATTGGCTTTGGCGGATCAGTGGGAGCAGAGGCTCCCATCGTCCTTACAGGGGCTTCAATAGGCTCTACCATCGGACGCTACTTCAACCTGAACTATAAATACATAACCCTCCTTCTGGGTTGCGGTGCGGCAGGGGCTATCTCCGGTATTTTCAAAGCCCCTATCGGAGGAATACTGTTCACATTGGAGGTGCTGATGCTTGATCTGACGATGTCATCTATAGTGCCACTCCTGATTTCCTCGGTAACCGCTGCCACAGTAGCATTTTTCTTCATGGGTGATAACGTACTCTTCACATTCCAGGTTAAAGAGGGATTTCTCCTTGGTGATCTGCCCTATTATCTGCTGCTGGGTGTTTTTTGCGGGTTAGCCGGGCTCTATTTCACGAAGGCAACCGTTGGCATAGAGAAACTGTACAAGAAAATTAAAAACCGATGGGTCAGGATGACTACCGGCGGGATTATCCTCGGAGCTCTCATCTACTTCCTGCCGGCACTGTACGGTGAGGGTTATGAGACGGTGATGCACCTCCTCAATGCTGGTGACGTCAGTGCTTCGGGAACGGTCATTTTCGGTGGGATGGCCAGGGGTTTCTGGATGACAGTCCTGCTGATGGCGACGCTCATCCTCCTGAAGGTGGTTGCCACCGCCTCAACCAACGGTGCAGGAGGCGTGGGAGGCATAGTGGCACCGGTACTGTTTACCGGAGGGGTGGCAGGCTATTTCTTCAGCAGCCTCATGAACCACCTCTTCGGGCTCTCGCTGGCAGGCAGCAGCTTCACTCTGACGGCCATGGCAGGAGTCTTCGCCGCAGTCCTCCATGCTCCACTGACGGCCATCTTCCTCATTGCAGAGATCACTGAGGGTTATGGTCTTCTCATTCCTCTAATCATCACATCAACAGTGGGCTTCATAACTGCCAGAACCTTCCAGAAACATTCAATATATAATGAGCAGCTTGCCGCCAGCGGAGAGCTGATAACCCATGACAAGGATAAGGCTGTGATGACGCTGCTCGATTGGACGCGGGAGGTGGAAAAGGATCTCCTGACGGTTAATCCCGATGGTAACCTCGGAGACCTGGTCAAACAGATCTCCAGATCAAACAGGAACCTCTTTCCGGTGGTGGATGAATTCAATATACTTGAGGGAGTGGTACTGCTTGATGATGTACGTGACAAAATGTTCAATACTGATCTATATGAAAGGCTGAGTATCAGAGATCTGATGACCATCCCTCCTTCATACATTGATATAAGCGAGAGGGGAGATGTAGTCCTTGACACATTTGAACGAACCGGTGCCTGGAACCTGCCGGTGCTTGATAAAGGTCAGTACGTAGGCTTCATCTCAAAGTCGAGGATCTTCTCCGCTTACCGGGAACTGCTCAGGCAGTTCTCAGAGGAGTGATGCCCTATCTCTCCGGAGCCTGTTTCCAGGTCAACCCCTGGTTATTGATTAAGACCAGCCCTTTACCTGATGATGAAGGGAGGGAGGCCTCATAACCTGACATTGTGATCATTATCTCCGGCACACCCATGACCGGCGTATAGCCGTATTCACTAAGTTTCCGGGCATCACCGGCGTAGGCTCTTCTGACATCAGAGAAGGCCCTCTGGGCATAGTAAAGATTTCTCAGCTCCCATTTTACCTCTTCATCCGGATCGTTTGCAAACATTACCGGTTCCCGGGTGCCGTCACCGGTGCTGAACTGCAAAAAGCCCCACATCTCCGGGTAATGAATGTTGATCAGACCCTGGGGTGACCATAACCAGTTGTATTCAGGCAGCGGCTTACCGGTGACAGGGTCTGTCTCCTTGAGGTACCTGCCCTCTTCTACCCTGGTCTTCCAGTTCACCCGTGAGAAGTTCACCCTCCATTGAGTACCCTCCTCAGGGATGTTACCCCATTCTTTCAGCACCTCAAACGGGAACGCCAGCTCAATCGTCCACATGTTATCAATATCTGACGGGTCATTGATAGTGCCGTAGATACTGACAGCCGACTTCAGCCCGGTGATGTCCCATGCGTCAAGTACCTGCCCGAAATCCCTGTAAGGCCTCGTCAGAAGGAGATCCCATAAGGTGTTGAAGGCATTCATTTCGAACTCGTAATATCCGTGGGTGTCACCGTCAGGATCAATGAACACTTCAAAGTCGTTGTCGTAATAGATAATTGTATCACGCTGCCTGAGAGTGGCCCATATGTGAGGTTCCTTAAGTTCTGCAGCTATATAAAGGTATGTGTCATCCCACATCATCTTCATCCTTGTATCATGAATGGGATCGGGTCTGGCATCGCCCTCGATATCAGTGAACAGGCTGCTCCAGGGAGCCCGTGACCATTCATCCTCGGCGAGGTTCCCGTCAATGACCATCGCCGGGGCCCTGTAACAGATGTAATGTTCCGGGTTAAAATCTATAGCCGGTACCGGTATCTTTCCCGGGATGAAACCGGTTGAATAGTTGCCGGGGCTCTTTTCATTCGTGCATGAAGCAATAAGGATGCAGGCCAGAACTAAAATAATACTCTTTCTCATTAAGCTAAAATAGCAAAAAGTGCATCATGAATAAAATAAATATTAAAATGTATATTTGCTCCTGCCCCCTCCTTGGAAGGACTTTTAACGGGGACAATTTTTTAACAAATTTTCTGATACTATGGAAAAAGACAAAGCAATATTTGACCTGATTGATCGCGAACGCAGACGGCAGACAGAAGGGATTGAGCTGATAGCATCCGAAAACTTTGTGAGTCCACAGGTGCTTGAAGCCATGGGTTCTGTACTCACCAACAAGTATGCTGAGGGGTACCCGGGAGCAAGATACTATGGTGGTTGCGAGGTTGTTGATGAGGTGGAGCAGCTGGCCATTGACAGACTGAAGCAGCTCTTCAATGCTGCCTATGCAAATGTTCAGCCGCACTCCGGAGCGCAAGCCAACATGGCTGTTTTTCTTACAGTGCTCAAGCCGGGAGATACGTTCCTCGGACTTGATCTGTCGCACGGAGGACATCTCTCTCACGGCTCACCGGTCAATTCTTCCGGTATCCTTTACAGGCCGGTATCTTACGGTGTCAGAGAGGAGACAGGAAGGGTTGACTATGACATGATGGAGGAGGTGGCCCTGAGGGAGAAGCCCAGGCTCATCGTTGGCGGTGCATCGGCATACTCAAGAGAGTGGGATTATGCAAGGATGCGTTCCATCGCTGACAAAACCGGAGCTATGCTTATGATTGACATGGCCCACCCTGCAGGGTTGATAGCTGCAGGATTGCTGGAGAATCCGCTGAAGTATGCGCACATTGTTACATCTACAACCCATAAGACACTCAGAGGACCCCGTGGAGGTATCATTCTCATGGGAAGTGATTTTCCTAATCCCTGGGGTGTGACTACACCCAAAGGAGAGGTCAAGATGATGTCAGCCATGCTCAACTCGGCTGTATTCCCGGGTATACAGGGCGGGCCGCTTGAACATGTAATTGCTTCCAAGGCAGTATCATTCGGGGAGGCTCTTACCCCTGAGTTCCGGACCTATCAGCAGCATGTGAAAAGGAATGCTGAAGTGATGGCCGAAGCATTCATGGCACTGGGATATAAGGTTATCTCGGGAGGAACAGACAACCACTCAATGCTTATAGATCTCAGAACCCGGTTCCCGGAAATAACCGGAAAGAAGGTGGAGAATACACTTGTGAAGGCCCATATTACCGTAAATAAGAATATGGTGCCTTTTGATTCGCGCTCCCCTTTCCTGACATCGGGAATCAGGGTTGGTACACCGGCTGTCACCACCCGCGGACTGAAAGAGGGCGATATGGGACAGATTGTTCAGTTGCTTGATGAGGTGCTGGTCAATATTGAGAATGAGGAAGCAATCACCTCCGTAGGCGAGAGAGTTGTCAAAATGATGAAAGACTACCCGCTGTTCACAATGTAGGATATTTTCATTTCCTTTTGTACTTTTGCAGATATGGAGAAAGTTAATCCTGACATCAGCAGTCTGGTTTTTGTTGTAGATGATGACCCCGTGATCACCAGCCTGGTCTCAGCAAGGCTTGAGGCCTCAGGATACAGGGTCAGGACATTCTCCTATGGGGAGGATTGTATTGCAGCACTGAATGAGAATCCTGATTTAATTATTCTCGATTTCTATTTCCTGAAGCAGGGCGAAGTACCCATGAACGGGATGGAGGCTTATGATGAGATAAGCAGGCTTGCTCCCGAAATTCCGGTCATCATGCTCTCTGCACAGGAGAAAGGTGAAGTTGTGCTTGAGTTCGCCCGTAAGGGCATCGCCGATTATGTGATAAAGGATACAGAGCTGATAGATAACCTCCAGATGGCCGTCAAGGACCTCCTTGATAGATAATACCCTCCCTTCATGGAATGGTATATGTACCTGGCTGTCATAGCCGCCGGCCTCTTCGCAGGGTTTGTCAATACACTTGCCGGGAGCGGATCTCTGATAACCCTCCCGTTGCTCATGTTCCTCGGCCTTCCCGCAAACATTGCCAACGGAACAAACCGGATAGGTGTTTTTGTACAGAGCGTTGTCAGCAGCCTCAGTTTCAGGAAGCAGAAGCTCTATACCCCGAGGGAGGGCCTCTGGATGACAATACCCGCCGTTGCCGGATCACTCCTTGGCTCTCTGCTTGCAGTTCATATTAATGAGCGCATGATGGAGCTGCTTATTGGCGGGCTGCTCATCTTCATGTTCTTCATCATTCTCTACAAGCCCGAACAGTGGGTGCGTAATCATGCAGTTTCAATCACCCGCGGGCGAAGATGGTGGGTCTCGGTTATTTTCTTTTTTATAGGTAT
>JBFYPM010000071.1:0-33396 GCA_041303295.1 Bacteroidales bacterium | reverse complement strand
GTATGGTGGCATCGAGCATTGTGCTCACGACGTCAACGAAGGGAACCTGTGCGATGATGCCGTTATACAGTTGGGGCTCCATGTTCACTATTGCGCCCATCAGGAGTCCGCCTGCACTGCCTCCCTGGGCATAGAGATGTTCAGCAGAGGTGTATTTTTCATTTATCAGGAAACGTGCGCAGTCATTGAAGTCGGTGAAGGTGTTGATCTTCTTCAGCAGCTTGCCGTCTTCGTACCACTGGCGTCCCATCTCGCTGCCTCCCCTGATGTGGGCAAGTGCGTAAACAAAACCACGGTCAAGAAGACTGACAACAGACGAACGGAATGAGGGATCTGTCGAGCTGCCGTAAGAGCCGTAGGAATAGAGCAGCATCGGTGCGGTGCCATCCTGCACGAATCCCTTGCGGTAGACCAGCGATACAGGCACCAGGGTACCGTCACCGGCGGTGGCCCAGAGGCGTTTTGACTCATAATTGTTTTTATCGAATCCTCCGAGAACACTATCCTGCTTCAACAGCGTCTTTGTCTTTGCTGCCATGTCATAATCATAGACCGAGTTGGGGGTTGTCAGAGACGAGTAGCTGTACCTGAGAAGTGTTGTGGCGGCGTTTGGATTGATACTGATACCGGCGGTATAGGTCTCTTCACCGAAATCGAGGAAATGCTCTGATCCGTCAGCCAGGCTGATTATGCGGAGGTTAGTCAGTCCCTTGATCCTCTCGTCGGCAACGAGGTAATTGTCAAAGACCTCAAAGTTCTCAAGAAGCACATCAGTGCGGTGGGGTATTACCTCTGTCCAGTTGGCCATGCCAATCTTATTGTCAGCGCATTTCATGAGCTTAAAATTCTTCGCACCGTCAGCATTGGTCATTATATAAAACTGTCCGTTAAGGTGTTCAACAGAATAGAGACGGTCAACCGTGCGGGGTTCAAAGAGAGTCACCTTGCCGTCAGGTTTGTCTGCTTCGATGAGGCGAACCTCGGTCGTTAGTGTCTGGCTCGATGTGATAGTAATATACTTTTTGCTCTTTGTCTTGCCCAGGTAGACAGAGAAGGTCTCATCGGTCTCATCAAACACAACCTTATCTTCTGAGACGGGAGTACCCAGTACATGTTTCATGATTACAGCTGCCCTGAGAGTCTCAGGGTCCTTTTTCACATAGAAAAGTGTCTTGTTATCGGCTGCCCAGACGCCCTGGCTGGTTGTGTTGGCTATTTCGTCAGGGAGGAGTCCTCCTGTATTAAGATCCTTAACATATATAGTGTACTGTCTGCGGCTGACATGGTCAACGCCGTAGGCAAGGAGGTTGTTGTCAGGTGAGACGGAACCGCCTCCGACGCTTGTGAAATCGTGCCCTTCAGCCAGGAGGTTGACATCAAGCATCACCTCGGGTGTTTCGGTGCCGTCCTTTCTTCTGTATGACACAGGGTACTCCTTGCCTTCGAAGTATTTCGAATGATACCAGTAGCCGTTATCAAGGTATGGTACGGTTTCATCATCTTCCTTGATGCGGCCTTTTATCTCTTCAAAGAGCTGCAGCTGAAACGCTTCGGTGTGTTTCATCAGGGCGTCAGCGTAGTCATTCTCGGCATTGAGGTATGCCAGGACTTTTACAGTCTGTGAGTCAGGTGTTTCGGCGTTCTTCTGTTCATCGCTCAGGCGCATCCAGAAGTAATCATCGACGCGTTCGTTGCCATTGCTTTCAACGACGTAAGGGATTTTCTCCGCCACAGGGGGCTGGGGTTTCTTGCCGCATGATGCCAGCATGAGCATCATGGTGGCGGTGGTTAGAAGTAAGAGCGTTCTTTTCATGAATTGTTTATTTGTGTTTAATATGTTGTTTTGGTCTGAAGGTCTGTCGCTGCGCTCCGTCTGAAGGTCTGAAGGTCTCTTGTCTGAAGGTCTGATGTCTGAAGGTCAGTCGCTTCGCTCCTGTCCTGCGGTCTTGTGGTCTTGCAGTTTAATATCCTGACTATCATCTCCTAAATCTTAATTCTCACTATAGCCTGAAAAACTTTAACCTTTAACCTTCCTTCTCCTCACTACTGCCTACTGCCTACTGCCTACCGCCTTAAGCGTCAGCTGAATCCGTTTGCGTGCCAGGTCAACGCTCAGCACCCGAACCATGAGCTGCTGATGGAGCCTGACCACCTTTGACGGGTCATCAACGTAGCGGTCGGCCATCTGGGAGACATGCACAAGCCCATCCTGCTTGACGCCTATATCTACAAACGCTCCAAACTTCGTTATGTTCGTCACAATGCCAGGCACTTCCATTCCCTCCTTCACATCCTCGAGAGTATGTATATCCGCGAAGCTGAACTCCTGTATTGCTGACCGCGGGTCGCGGCCAGGTCTTGCCAGCTCCTGCATTATATCCTTCAGTGTTGGCAGTCCTGCTTCGGGCGTAACATATCTCTCAATATTTAATGACTTCCGCCGTGACTCATCACCTATCAGTTCAGCCACGGTACAGCCGGAATCCTTAGCCATCCTCTCAACTATGTGATAGCTCTCCGGGTGCACCGCCGAGGCATCGAGCGGGTTGGCGGCGTTTCGTATCCTGAGGAACCCTGCTGCCTGTTCATAGGCCTTGTCACCCATCCTCTTGACCTTCATCAACCCGGCGCGTGACCTGAACGGGCCATTCTCCGTGCGGTGATCGACTATGTTCTGTGCCAGTTTCGGCCCCAATCCTGATACGTAGGTCAGCAGGTGTGGACTGGCGGTGTTCACCTCCACTCCCACAGCGTTGACGCATGACATCACCACCTCGTCAAGGCTGGTCTGCAGACGGGTCTGGTCGACATCGTGCTGGTATTGTCCCACGCCAATGGATTTGGGGTCTATTTTCACCAGTTCGGCCAGGGGGTCCATGAGGCGGCGGCCGATTGATACCGCGCCGCGGACAGTGACGTCTTCATCGGGGAACTCATCGCGGGCAGTCTTGGATGCCGAATAGATTGATGCTCCTGCTTCACTCACCACATATACCTTAATTGGCGGTTCAGAAGGCAGGTATCGCTTTACAAACTCTTCTGTCTCGCGGCTGGCTGTGCCGTTGCCGATAGCTACGGCCTCTATGCTGAACCTGTCAATGAGCGAGAGCAGTTTACTGACGCTCCGGGCGGTCTCATTCTGTGGCGGGTGAGGGTAGATCACATCATGATGAAGCAGCGCTCCCTGCCTGTCAAGGCACACTACCTTACATCCTGTCCGGAAGCCGGGGTCAAGGGCCAGGACGCTCTTCTCCCCGAGGGGGGCGGAGAGCAGCAGCTGGCGGAGGTTGTCGGCGAAGACGCGAATGGCCTCCTCGTCGGCCTTTTCCTTTGATGACTTTCTGAACTCGGTTTCCATTGACGGTGCCAGCAGCCTGCTCCAGCTGTCAGCCACAGCCGATTTAACCTGGCGGGCAGCGGCATTATTCGCCCTGATAAACTGTTTCTCAATGCTTTCAACGGCTTCAGCCTCTGACGGAACGATTGTAAGCCTGAGGTACCCCTCCTCCTCGCCGCGGCGCATAGCCAGCAGCCTGTGTGAAGGACAGCGGCGCAGCGGCTCCGACCATTCGAAATAGTCGCTGAACTTACTTCCCTCCTCCTCCTTGCCCTTCATCACTTTTGAGGTTATGACGGCGTCGCGTTCATACAGGCGCCTAAGCGAAGAGCGAACAAGTTCGTTCTCACTGACAATTTCGGCGATTATATCTCGTGCGCCTGCCAGGGCAGCGTCAACGGACTCCACCTCATCACCGGTGTATCTCGCGGCCTCGGTTTCAGGGTCTCCCTGCTTCTGTTCGAGCAGCCACAGGGCCAGTGGCTCCAGTCCCTTCTCGCGTGCCATGGAGGCTCGTGTCTTTCTCTTAGGTCTGAAGGGAAGATATATATCCTCAAGAACGGTGATTGTAAGAGCCGCATTGATCCTGTTCAGGAGTTCAGGGGTCATCTTCTCCTGCTCTTCTATCGACTTGATGATGGCCTCCCTCCTCTTGTCGAGCTCCCTGAGTCTCTCATACTCATCGCGTATCTCAGCCAGCTGTACCTCGTTCAGGCTACCGGTGACCTCCTTGCGGTACCTGCTGATAAAGGGAATAGTAGCTCCGTCATCAAGCAGACGCAGGGTGTTCTCCACCTGCCAGTCGTGCAGTTGAAACTTCCGGGCAATTAGATTTATATGTGCTGCAGGATCCATATTGGCTACTCAACGTAAAGTACCAGTCCTTTAAGGTATTCGCTTTCAGGGTGATAGATATTCACAGGGTGATCTGGTGGTTGTCCCGTCTGGTGCAGTATCCTCACGTTACGACCTGTGTTGGCGGCGGCAACGAATACTGAGCGCCGGAAGTCGTCACGGCTGACCACCTGTGAGCATGAGAATGTGAAGAGTACTCCACCAGGTTTGATCTTCTGGATGGCTATGGCATTCAGCCGCCTGTAACCCTGCAGGGCTTTGTCGAGAGCTGACTGGTGTTTTGCAAAAGCCGGGGGGTCAAGCACAATCAGGTCATAGTCGTTCTTCATCTCGGCCAGGAAGCTGAACGCATCGGTGGGGAACGCCTTATGACGCGGGTCATTACCGAAGTTCATACTTACATTCTCGTTGGCCATCGCGGTGGCTGATGCCGAGCTGTCCACGGTATGAACCATGGCAGCGTTACTCATGGCGTAGACGGAGAAGCCACCGGTATAACCAAACATATTGAGTACGTTTCGTCCCTGGCTGTATTGTCTCAGCAGGCTGCGGCTGTCACGCTGGTCGATGAAGAACCCTGTCTTCTGTCCCTTCTCCCAGTCGACCCTGAATTTGAATCCATTCTCCTTCACTATGGCACTGCTGCCGGCGTCACCGCCGGTCAGGAATCCGTTGACAGGTCCAAGTTTGGCCATGAAGGGCACAGTCCCCTCGCTCTTGTTATATACTGATGTCACGATGCCGCCCGTTATCTCAGGCAGCAGTTCTGCAATCATCTCGCGGATGTGCCAGAATCCGGCAGTATGGGCCTGTATAACGGCCACGCTCCCATAGATGTCAACTATCAGTCCGGGCAGGCCGTCACCCTCACCGTGCACCAGTCTCCACACATCTGTTTCACTGCTGCCGGCAATACCGGTATTAACCCTGTACTGCATTGCATCGGCAAGTCGTTTCCTGAAGAACTCGCGGTCAGGCTCACATTTGGTGAATGAGAAGATCCGTACCGCTATTGATCCTGGCGACCAGTGACCCGTTGCGAGGTACGTATCGTCCGATGCATAAACCTCAACCACGTCGCCCTCGGCCGGTGAGCCTTTCCTGGAGGCGATGGCGCCGGAGAAGATCCAGGGATGGAATCGTCTGACCGACTGATCTTTCCCTATCTTCAGGGTAATACGTGCAGGTGTCACTTTATGAATGAGGATTACTTTCTTTTCCGTTAAGTGCCTGGTAGATGCGTCTGCATACCCAGGCGTCTGTGGCCGCATACAGCTGCTGTGGCTCTGTCAATTCCGGCGCATCCCAATTGGATACCTGTTGTGATTTGGATATTGAATAGCCAAGGATAATTGCGGATAGTCTTTTCAGTCCCAGCTGTTTGATACCGTGGGCGGCAACAACAGTCTGGAGGTCAACAAACCCCGCCGGCTCAAATGGTGCCAGCAGGCGGAGAGCCTTCACATCATCATGGATAGCCACGCCCGTTTTAATAATATTCTCATCGGCCAGCAGCGTTGTAAGTTCCGGCGGCAAGCCAATCATATTAAGCCTGAAGAGCCATGCCCGGCTGTCATCAGCCAGCTGAAGGAGTGATACCTTATATCTCCTGCCCTTTTTAAAGGAGGGACGGGTCTCCGTATCAAAACCCAGGACACGTGGCCTGCCCATATCATGAATTGCATGACGGAACTTCTGCATGTCATCAACCAGGGTCACCTTCCCCTCAAATTGCAGGAGAGGCAATTTTCTCAGTTCGTCGTCAGTGACACTCTCATTAAACTGTCTCGTCATCGCCCGGCTGTTCATTTTCCTCCTTCTCCTCTGCCTGAGAATAGAGAACCGAATGAATGGCAGAGAGGAGATTAAGAAGTTTCTTCCCCCAGGTCTCCTCGAAATTCATCAGTACCTCCCATACGGCATCATTCATCACCTCTTCATTGCCGTTCTTATATCCCGAAATGAAGTCTTTAAGGTCCTGGTAGATATCTGTCAGGCTCTCGGCAATGCTGCCGGTGTAGAGTCCGTCAGATGGATCTCCCGTTGCCAGTATGACCGGGAATGGGTCATTGTTCCCCATTTTGGCAAGGAGATTGTCATGCATCCTGGTCCAGTCAAATTCCGTCACTGTCTTCTCACCTCCCTCCTCGAGTAAAGGCTCAAGCATGGGGAGAAGTGAGGCTCTGAGATAGATAAACGAAAGGAGTCGCTGCATGACCTTAAGTATCTCAATTCCACTAATATCCTTCGTCCCCTCCAGGTATTTACAATACTCGTTTGCCGAAGCGGCGAACTCAACCACCTGGCGTGAGTATAATATTTTGTCCTCTTTTTCCATTCGTTATTATTGATCGACAAAAGTATTCATTTCAGGATTAATAATGGCTCTCTGTTGATAATAAGGAGTCACTTAAGGTTTCCATGAGAGTTTACGGTCACCTGTGTAAAGGAGTTTCTCGTGGTCGAGGAGCCATCGGATGACCCTGGCGCTCTTCTCCGGAGCATACTCCATGGCTGAGGCAAGCTCATCGGGTCTCATGGGGTTTTCGCCAAGGAGCTCTTTAATCCTGTCGATTACAATGTCGAACTCATATTTGCTCAGATCCAGTTCATTTCTTTCCTGGCAGGTGTCACACAGTCCGCACCGACCGTTTTCCTCGCCGAAATAGCCTGTAAGGAATGCCGACCTGCATCGCGTTTTGTTATCGGCATACTCAGTTATCATTGCCACCCGTTCAATGTAGTTTTCCTTAACCTTAAGGTAGAGATCCGGGGATATGACCAGGTGGCTTCTGTCGAGTCGCTCTTCGGTGAATATGACCAGCGGGCTTTTCTTCCCGGGGATGAAGTGAATTATTCCCTGGGAGGTTAGTCTCAGGAGGTATTGATAGATAGCCTCACGGGTCATGCCTGACCTTGCAGCCATTGTCTCCTCGTTTATAGGCACAAATTCAGAGAACATGCCGCTGTAGGTTCGAAGCAGGAGCTTAATAAACCGGTCATATTCCTCGTTAGCGACCTGGAACTTATACAGGTCATCGCGACTGACAACGAAATGGACCCTGGAGGAGTTATTAATCTCATCGGTAAATTCAAGGTAACCCTCTTTTTGCAGGAAGTTGAGGCTGTTATATGTCTCAGTGACTGAGAATCTGAAGGCGGTAACGAATTTCCACAGGTCGAAGTCGTGGACGCTGTTCTTCCCTGAGCCCACCGGCAGCTGGTAGAAATTACCTATGGCTTCATAGACATCCTTAATCTTTTCCACGGGTGGAAACTTGAGCTTCACCGAATCGGCCAGCTTCCTCTTTTCATCCTGCGACCAGAGGAGTACGGCGAACGAAGGCTGGCCGTCGCGTCCGGCCCTGCCCGACTCCTGGTAATAGGCTTCGATGGAGTCAGGGCAGTCCCAGTGTATCACGAACCGCACATCGGCCTTGTCTATGCCCATGCCGAAGGCGTTTGTGGCTACGATGACGCGCACCTCGCCGCTGCTCCAGGCATTCTGTTTCCTGTCACGCATTTCCTGTGGCAATCCGGCATGATAGAAATCGGCACGGATATCATTTGTAACGAGCATCTCTGCCACCTCCTTGGATCTCTTCCTGCTGTTGACGTAAATGATGCCGCTACCCTGTTCCTTCTTCAGGCTCCGCAGGACGTATGCACTTTTGTCTTCCACCTCCCTGACCACATAGGTGATATTGGCTCTTTTGAAGCTTGTCTGAAAAATCCCGGGGTTCTTCAGCCTGAGTCTTGATATAATGTCCTTCACCACCTGCGGTGTGGCTGTTGCTGTCAGTGCAAGGAATGGCACCTTTTCGCCCAGTATATCACGTATCTCTGCAATCTGAAGGTATGACGGCCTGAAATCGTATCCCCATTGTGAAATACAATGAGCCTCATCAACAGCCACGAGGGTGAAGTTGAATCTTGGCAGGCGTGCCCTGAAGAGAGGTGTGTGCAGTCGTTCCGGACTCACATACAGCAGATGGTAATCGCCGTACAGGCAGTTGTCAAGTGAGATTTCAACCTCCTCGCGTGTCATCCCGCTGTGAATGGCCATAGCCTTGATATTCATTGACTTCAGGCGAGCAACCTGGTCTTTCATCAGGGCTATCAGTGGAGTGATGACGAGGCATAGTCCGCCGGAGGCTACGGGCGGAACCTGGTAGGTAACTGATTTGCCTCCGCCGGTTGGGAGCAGACCGATGGCATCATTACCTGAAACCACCGCATTGATGATCTCCTCCTGGAGTGGCCTGAAAGAGGTAAAGCCCCAGTAACGCGCGAGCGTCTCCCTGTATATGTCCGGTAACATTGTCATGCAGCCTGATTAATACAAATTTAATAACTCAATCTCATTTTTAACCTTTTATTGACATTTAAGATATGCCGGTGCATGTCATTTTTTTGTAATTTTCGCCCCAAATAAACCTTGCCCGATGTCATTCTCTGAAGATAAACTGCTTTTCGAAGGGCTGACCTTCGATGACGTGCTGCTTCTTCCGGCCTATTCGGAAGTCCTGCCACGCGATGTTGATCTGAGATCGAAGTTCACGCGCAACATCATCATCAACACCCCGATTGTCTCGGCCGCCATGGATACCGTTACCGATGCCGAGCTTGCAATAGCCATTGCCCGTGAGGGAGGCATAGGCGTGATTCACAAGAACATGTCTATTGGGCAGCAGGCAGCCCAGGTCAGAAAGGTCAAGCGTGCGGAGAGCGTAATGATCTTTGACCCGGTTACAATCAATGACAACGGCACGGTGGCTGACGCCCTGGCGCTGATGAAGGAGTTCAGGATCGGCGGAATACCTGTGGTCAATGATGATGGTGCCCTGGTTGGTATTGTCACAAACAGGGACCTGCGTTTTGAGACTGACTATTCGCGAAGGATCAGTGAGATCATGACCCCACAGTCGAAGCTCATCACTCTCAGCCATCAGACCGACCTGGCTGCTGCTGCAGAGATATTGCAGATACACAAGATTGAGAAGCTACCAATTGTTGACGACAAGGGAAGGCTTAAAGGGCTGGTTACGTACAAGGATATCACCAAGGCGAAAGACAGGCCCAATGCATGCAAGGATGAGAAGGGACGGCTGCGTGTAGCCGCCGCCGTAGGAATAGCTCCCAACACCCTCTCAAGGGTTGAAGCCCTGGTTGGCGCAGGTGTTGACGCCATCGCCATTGACACGGCTCACGGCCACACAAAAAGTGTTGTAGAGATACTAAGGGAGATTAAGAAGATCTTCCCCGGGACGGAGATTGTTGTGGGTAACATAGGTACTGCCGAAGCTGCAAGGAAGCTTGTTGATGAAGGAGCAGATGCGGTTAAGGTTGGGATAGGGCCCGGCTCAATATGCACCACCAGGGTTGTAGCCGGTGTGGGGGTGCCCCAGCTATCTGCAATTTATAATGTTGCAAGGGCTATTGACGGCAGTGGTGTGCCCGTTATTGCTGACGGAGGCATCCGTTACTCAGGAGATATTGTCAAAGCTATCGCTGCGGGTGCTGACTGTGTAATGGCGGGATCGCTGTTTGCCGGCGTGGAGGAGTCACCCGGTGAGACAATAATCTACAACGGCAGGAAGTTCAAGACCTACCGCGGGATGGGTTCTGTTGAAGCCATGCAGATGGGTTCAAAGGACAGGTACTTCCAGGATATGGAGGACGACATACACAAGCTTGTACCTGAAGGCATTACGGCCCGTGTCCCCTACAAGGGCACACTGAACGAGGTTATCTACCAGTTCCTTGGCGGTCTGCGTTCAGGTATGGGTTACTGTGGTGCACATGACATCCCGGCCCTGAAGAGAGAAGGCCGGTTTGTCAGGGTGACCAGTGCAGGTGTCATCGAGAGTCATCCGCATGATGTGACAATTACCCGCGAGGCACCCAACTACAGCCGTAAAATAAACGAATATTGATGACGAGACTTATCCTTCCTTTGGTATTCATTTTTGCGGTCTCATGCAGCACCAACGTGAAAGAGCCTGACCGTATAGCCGTGGCCAGCGCCGGAGAAAGGGTGCTTTATCTTGACCAGGTACCTGAAGGGCTTGTAGTAGCGGGGATGAGTGAGACAGACAGTATTTCGGCTGTGCAGAGCTTCATCAGGCAGTGGTCACGTAAGGAGCTGCTGGCTATGAGGGCCGAGGAGAACCTTACCCCCGAATACAAGGCCGAGGTGAACAGGCAGCTTGACGAGATGAGAAACAATCTCCTGATCTACCAGTACCAGCAGCAGATGATCATACAGAAGCTCGACACGGCGGTAACAGACAATGAGTTGCAGGATTACTATGTTGGCAATCTGAGCACCTTCACACTTACCTCAAACCTCGTCAGGGCTCTCTTTATCAAAGCACCGGCATCCATGCCTGAAATTGACAGGATCAGGAGACTCTACAGGTCAACCGTGCCAGATGAAATCAATGCCCTGGAGGAGTTAAGCTTACAGTTCGGACTGAGATATGATGACTACAACGACGAATGGATACCCTTCACGCAGCTATTACTGGAGGTACCCCTTGAGTCTGACAACCAGGAACAGTGGCTGGCAAGGAACAGCGCGGTGGAGCTGAAGGATGACCAGTTCGTTTATTTCGTGGCTATCAGGGAGTACAAGCTCCGGAACAGTGTTGCACCCTTTGATTACATAAGGGGGCAGGTGAAGACAATCATTTTGAATAACCGCAGGAACGACTTCCTGCAGAAACTTGAAGACGGTATTTACAACGAGGCGCTCAGGGATAATACCCTGAAGGTCTATTAGATGAGGAAGAAAAGAATGAAACAGAAACTAATTGTTATATCTGCACTTGTGATGCTTGCCGGTTCCACTGCTGCCGCGCAGCAGGTTGTTGAATCGATTGTTGCCGTGGTGGGTAATGAGGTTGTCTATCTCTCCGAGATTGAGGGTCAGGTGGTTCAGCTGAAGGCTGAGAGGGACCCGACACCTGTTGAAGAGCTGCGTTGCCGTGTCTTTGAAGACCAGCTGATACAGAAACTCTTCCTTGACCAGGCGCGGATTGACTCCATCGAGGTATCGCCTGAGAGTGTTGAGTCGGACCTAAACGGCAGGCTGACGGAATATATCAGGCGTGCCGGTTCGGAGCAGGCTCTGGAGACATACTTCAACAAGAGCATGGCCGAGATCAGGAAAGACCTTCGTGAAATGCTTACAAACCAGTATATAGTTCAGGAGACGCAGGGTACCATTGCACAGAACATTACGGTTACTCCTGACGAGATAAAAAAATACTACAACAGCATTCCTAAGGACTCCCTCCCGCTTGTACCCAGGAAGGTGCAGCTCAGCATCATCTCTGTTGAGCCGCCGGACATGGAAGCCAGCAAGGCAGAGGTGCGTCAGAGGTTACTTGAACTGCGCAGCCGTATAATCAACGGAGAGAGCTTCAAGACTCTGGCAATACTATACTCTGAAGATCCGGGCTCAGCTCCCAAGGGCGGTGAGACCGGCTTTACCACAAGGGGCGAACTGGCCAAACCCTATGCCGAAGCCGCATGGGCGCTGAAGAAGGATGTGGTCTCTAAGATCGTTGAGACCGAGTTCGGGTTTCACATCATTCAGCTTATCGACAGGAAAGGCGAGATGGTGAACTCACGCCATATACTCATGAGGCCGAAACTCACATCCGAGCAGACCGAATGGGCCATACTGAAGCTTGACAGCATAGCCGCCCTGGTGCGTACAGACAGCCTCACATTCCAGCAGGCAGCAATGAGGTACTCATCAGACAAGGGCACCCGTGCAAACGGCGGCAAGATGGTCAATGAAAACCCGTCTGAGAGAGTCACATGGCTCACCCTCGACGAACTGCCCAGGGAGATCAATCTCGTGGTCCGTAACATGAAGCTGGGAGAGATCTCAGAACCTTTCCGTACCACCGATCCCAAAGGAAATAACATCTACTGTATCATCAGGCTTGACGAGGAGATCGCGCCGCACAGGGTTGACATGAAGGATGACTACAACTACCTTGCCGAAGCTGCTCTGCGGGACAAGCAGAATAAGACATATGAAGACTGGATAGCAGGAAAAATCAAAAGGACTTACATACGTGTCAGCGATGATTTCCGGGGCTGCAGTTTTCACTATTCCGGATGGTTCGAATAGTCAAGATACCGTTTCCGCGTCTCTTTTTTCTACTTGCGGCAAATCTGCTTCTGCCGGCAGTACTTGTTCTCCTTCCCGGTGAGGCCGCAGCCCAGCAAACCCCTGTCCGGCGGAAGGTGGAGATAATCCATTCTGACTCAATGAGGTTCGACCAGGTATCAGGCCGTTCACGCAACAAGCTGAACGGGAATGTGAGCCTGAAGCACAACGACCTCTTCATGGATTGTGACAGCGCCTGGTATTATGATGAAACCAACCAGGTCTTCGCCTTCAGCAGGATACATATCTGGCAGGGTGACACAATGCATATCCGGGGCAGGTACCTGACCTACAGCGGTGATACCGGAAAGGCTGTGATGACTGACAGTGTGGTGCTTGAAGATACCGAGATGCAGCTCTTCACTGACAAGATAGACTATGATGTCAACACCCAGGTGGCCATCTATGAGAACGGCGGCCGGATACTCAACGGTGACAACACCCTGACCAGCATCGTGGGAATATATTATTCAAGCCAGAAGATGGTGCATTTCCGCGACAGCGTAAAGATTGTCAATCCCGATTATGTGATGACAGCTGACACAATGCGGTATGACACCTTTAATGAGATTGTCTGGTTTGCAGGTCCCACGGAGGCCGTGGGTGACAGCATCTATCTATACTGTGAGAACGGCTGGAGTGATACCCGCAATGATGTTTCGCAGCTGATGAAGAACGCCGTGCTTGACAACCGTGAGCAGCGGATCACCGGTGACACTCTATGGTATGACGAAAAGAGCGGTGAGGGTGAGGCCTTCGGCAATGTGACAATCACCGACACCACTGACAACATCACCGGGGGAGGCAAATATGCATGGTACACCAAACGGCCTGAAAACATTCTGCTTACCGGTCTCCCTTGGTTTACAATGTTTTCCGATGATGACACGCTCACTCTCAGGGCCGACACTCTCAAGGCACTACCTGTGGCTGACACGGCAGGGATAAACCACAGGCTCCTGAAAGCATTTTACGGATGCACTATCTTCAGTCGTGAGATGCAGGGTCGCTGTGACTCCCTCTCCTACTCCTTTCTCGATTCTGTTATCAGGCTTTATGACGACCCCATTGTATGGTCGGCTGAGAATCAGCTTACAGCAGACTCAATTGCACTGTATACAAAGGATTCGAAGGCTGACCATATGGAGCTTTACAACAACGCCTTCGTTGTCAGCGAGGTGGATACTGCCCGTTATGACCAGATAAGCGGGAAGAACCTGTCCGGTTATTTTGTTGAGAATAAGCTTCACAGGATCAAGGTCACAGGAAACGGCGAGGCTATATATTATGTTGTTGACGGAAAGGAGCTTGTGGGCGTAAACAGGGCACGAAGTGCCACCATCGAGATATTCATTGAGGATGGCAAGATTGCTGAGATATTTCAGAACCAGAGTCCCGACGGGGTGATGGATCCCCCGCTAAAAAATCCGGACAGCGAGATGAGGCTTGACGGCTACAGGTGGCACCCTGAATTAAGGCCGGTCAGGGGCTATGAAGCAAAACGAGATCCGGAGCCTGTAATAGACTTAGAAGCGAAACAGGATATGGGACCGGTTATAGGTGTTGAATCGAAACAAGCTCCGGTGGATCCGGAGTGAGTTAAACTTTTAGTATTCATCCTCGTTGAAGAAAAAATCATCTTTGGATGGATAGTCAGGCCAGATATCTTCAATACTTTCGTAGATATCGCCTTCGTCTTCAATTTCCTGCAGATTTTCTATGACCTCCATAGGGGCACCTGACCGTATGGCAAAATCAATGAGCTCGTCCTTGGTTGCAGGCCAGGGAGCGTCTTCAAGTTTTGATGCTAATTCAAGTGTCCAATACATTTCCGAGAAAGTTATTATATTACCCTTCTTAAAGTCCGCAAATATAAAATTATTTAGAATAAAAAAAGAGGTGAGGAGATTTTTATGCAGATTATTTTGACTTTTTAACGGGCTGCCATTTAACCTCCTCTGTATCTGACTCATAAGTCAGGCACCTGGTCAGAACAAACAGGTAGTCTGACAGTCGGTTAAGGTATTTAAGCACATCCGGATCAACTTTTTCAGCTTCATCAAGGCGGAGAAGCGCGCGTTCGGCGCGCCGGCAGACGCATCTGGCAATATTACATTGTGCTGCTGCGGGGTGACCGCCGGGAAGCACGAATGATGTCAGTTTAGGGAGGCCGCCTTCCATCCTGTCAATTGACTGTTCAAGTGAGGCAGGGTCATCAACGGTGATACCTTCCGGCACTTTTGCCGTAGGGTGGGTGGCGATGATGCTGCAGCACGACATAAGGACCGACTGGATTGTTATGAGTTCATTGCGGCTGACGCATGACTGTTCGGCAGCCCGCAGCAGTCCTATCCAGGCGATGAGCTCATCGACGGTGCCGTATGCCTCTATGCGCGGGTGGTGCTTGGGAAGTCTTATGCCGCCAATGACGGATGTCTCTCCCCTGTCGCCGGTTTTTGTATAGATCTTCATCCCGGAGTGTAAAGAATTACTGTTTCTTCCTTACCTCGATGCGGTTTTCGTTGATATAGTCGGCTGAGATCTCGCCGTCCATCAGTTTTATTATGCGGTGTGCGTGACGTGCTATATCCTCTTCGTGGGTCACCACGATGACTGTGTTGCCATCCTCATGAATCTTATCGAGCAGGCCCATGATATCGGCTGAGGTCTTGCTGTCGAGGTTCCCTGTCGGCTCATCGGCAAGGATGATAGAGGGGTCGTTAACCATTGCCCTGGCTATAGCAACCCTCTGGCGCTGTCCGCCTGACAATTCATTCGGCTTATGGGTCATCCTGTCGGAGAGGGCCACAAGGTCGAGTACCTTTTTGGCGTGTTCATCCCTCTCATGGCGTGGTATACCTGCATAGATGAGGGGGAGAGTTACATTCTCGAGGGCGGTATATCTTGGCAGGAGGTTAAATGTCTGGAAGACGAAGCCGATCTCCTTATTTCGTATCTCGGCAAGCCTGTCGTCCTCCATCTTGCTGACATCGGTTCCATTAAGGACATATGTTCCTTTGGTCGGGGTATCGAGGCATCCAAGGATGTTCATCAGTGTCGATTTGCCTGATCCTGAAGGACCCATGATTGCAACATACTCATTTCTGTTTATATCCAGTGAGACAGAGCGGAGAGCCCTGACAATCACTGAACCTACCTGGTAATTCTTAACAATCTCCTGTATCTCTATGACCTTATCCATGCCTTTGTAATTAAAGTCCCGAAATTAGTTGAAATTACTCTATTAATATGTTATGAAGCTGTTATTTTTTGTTAATACCTGATGCGGTAGTGTCGGGGGGTGAGGCTCCGGCGGCAGAAGATCAACCCGAAGCGCAGTGTTTCAATTGTGGCGGTTGCTGTTCCCGGATGCGCCGGTGGCATTTTCTCAGCTGTGACCGGTGCTTTTCCCGGATGCGCCGGTGGCATTTTCTCAGCTGTGGCCGGTGCTATTCCCGGATGCTCCGGTGGCATTATTTCAGCGCCGGAGGGTACTTTGCGGCTGGCAGCCACCTGTAATGCAGTATCAACAAGGAAGCGCCATGTGTTGTACATATCACGGTTCAGATGAATATCATCGGCCACGATTATCATCTCATCGCCCATGGTGCTGATTTTGCTGACATATTGTTTCATGGCTTCTCCCCTGTGGTTGCCGTCGATGAAGGCCAGGGAGACTTTGGTTCCCTCTTTACTGAGGAGGCTGAGAGCCTCGCTGAACTCCATGTTGAGTATTTCAGCGTTGGCGGCTCCGTGGCGGGTGAGGTTGTCGCGGGCTATTGCTGCCAGTGCCGGGCAGCCCTCCACTGACACCACCCTTCTCTCCGGCGCCGCCAGTGCCAGTGCCAGTGTACTTATCCCGAGGGATGTGCCCAACTCGAGGATTATACCTGGTCCTCCAGTGCCGGGTTTTACCTGTAATGTGGCATGCTTCTGCGACAATTTCACTTGCTCCTGCGACAATTCCCCATTATCCTGACCCCCTGCTTGACTTCCCCCTTGTTCCTGTCCCAATGAGTGACTTTCCACTGAATCCCGACTCCCTTCTGCAATGCTTCGGTCTCCGGTGGCTTTGTCGTATGATTCGCTGGCCTGGTGGGATTCTCTTGCTGAAACCTCCCTCCCCTCCGAATTGCTGTGGTCTTTTTTATTTTTTGCCTCAAGCTGTTCCTTTTTACTGAACACGTTGGCCTCTACAGCAATATCTTCCCTCAGGTCTGGTGGCACCCCCTGCAGGTACTCTTGCCCGTCAGCTACATCAGCTCGTAAGCTGGGACCTATACCAGATCTATGCACTTCCCCTGAAATTTGATTGCCATCTGCTGCATCGGAATGCATCATTGGATTTACCCCCGACTGTTGCGATTCCCCTGAATCAAGCTGGCTAAATGCTTTATCTGATTGTATCCCGGGATTAACCCCAGACTGTTTCGATTCCCCTGAATCAAGCTGGCTATATGCTTCATCTGATTGTATCCCGGGATTAACCCCAGACTTTTGCGATTCCCCTGAATCACGCTGGCTATATGCTTCATATGATTGTATCCCGGGATTAACCCTGTGTTGTGATATTAACTGAGTGGCTCCTGATATCCGTGAAAGCAGAGCTACATATCTTGCTGGCAGGGCAGCTGCGGAGGCAATTTCGGATACCCTCCGCTCCTCCCCCTTGTGAATAACTGACCCTGCCCCGAGGTCGGTGACCCTCACTATCCTCCTGTCAGCCAGCATCTCCCGCCTGAGACTCTCTACCTCCCTGGTAATCAGCGTATCACTTCCACCGCTCACCACCGTTGTCAGAAAGTCAAAGACAAACGGGCTGTGCACACCGTGTCCCGCCGCGCTCCTGGCAGTGAGCAGGTGTCTGATGAAGGCCGTCACGGGGTAAAGGTTCATTTCTTCTGGCAGGTCATGTAAAACCGCCCAAATTTAATTAATTTCGGTGAGTATCTTTTTTGCATTTCCTGATGTCTGAACTGCTTGATAGTGAGATAAAATTTCTTCCCGGGGTGGGCCCGAAGCGAGCCGAGCTGCTTGAATCGGAGGCAGACATCCACACGTTCAGGGACCTCATCTACTATTTCCCCTACAAGTATGTTGACAAGACCCGCTTCTACACTGTAAGCGAACTTGACACCGATATGCAGCATGTTCAGATCAGGGGAAAGATACGCCGTTTCTCAACCGAGGGTGGTGGCCGGGGCTCGCGCCTCACGGCTGATTTCTATGATGCCACAGGCATGGTCAGGCTGGTATGGTTCAAGGGCCACAAATGGGTCCTGAATACATATAAAATTGAAAATGAGTATATTATCTTCGGCAAGCCGACACTTTTCAGCGGAGCCTTCAATATAGTCCATCCCGAGGTGGAGGAGGCAGGGAAACGTGAGACACGGGTCTCTTCCGCGCTCGAGGCGCAGTACAACACCTCGGAAAAGATGAAGGATCACTTCCTTCATTCCAAGGCTATTGCCAAACTGATGGCGTCGGTCTTCTCGCAGCCCTCGCTTCGCTTTGCTGAGACACTTCCCGAATCCATAACACACCAGATGAAGCTCATGAGTCTCTCTGATGCGCTGTTCCGGATCCATTTTCCTGATTCAAACCATGACATTGACAACGCCCGCTTCAGGCTTAAGTTTGAGGAGCTCTTTTATATCCAGCTTAACCTGCTGAGATACAAGGGGAACCGGACGAAGAACACAAAGGGATTTCTATTTTCGGTGGTGGGTGAGAGGCTCAATTCGTTTTACGCAAAGAACCTGCCTTTTGCGCTGACTGAGGCGCAGAAGCGGGTCATACGTGAGATCAGGGCGGATCTGGGCAGTGGCCGCCAGATGAACAGGCTGCTGCAGGGCGATGTGGGCAGCGGAAAGACTATGGTTGCGCTGATGAGTATGCTTATAGGAGCCGACAACGGGTTCCAGAGCTGCCTTATGGCCCCAACTGAAGTACTTGCCATACAGCACTTTAATTCGATAAGCAAGTTTGTGGAGGGTGTTGATGTGGAGGTGGCGCTGCTGACCGGATCGACGAAGCGTAAAGAGAGGGCCCGTATTGAGCAGGGGCTGCTTGACGGTAGCATTACAGTACTGATTGGTACTCACGCACTGATTGAAGAGAATGTAAAATATAAGAATCTCGGGTTGGTTATTATTGACGAGCAGCACCGGTTTGGGGTAGCGCAGAGGGCGAAGCTATGGCAGAAGAGCGATTGTCCGCCGCATGTGCTTGTGATGACGGCCACTCCCATCCCGCGAACCCTGGCGATGACTCTCTATGGCGACCTTGATGTCTCTGTCATTGATGAGATGCCTCCCGGGCGGAAGCCGATAAAGACTATGAGTTTCACCGATGCCGAGCGCGAGAAGGTCTTCGGGTTCATGCGCCGGCAGATTGAGGACGGCAGGCAGATATACGTCGTTTACCCGCTTATCAGGGAATCGGAAACGCTTGACTTCAAGGATCTTGAGGACGGTCTTGAGAGTATGGCGCGGGCCTTTCCCCCGCCGCAGTACTGCATCAGTGTGGTGCATGGCCGGATGACTTCGAAAGACAAGGAGATCTCTATGAGCCTGTTCCGCCGCGGCCAGGCGCAGATAATGGTTGCCACTACTGTCATTGAGGTAGGTGTTGACATCCCCAATGCCAGCGTTATGGTGATTGAGAGTGCGGAGCGGTTCGGCCTCTCGCAGCTGCACCAGTTGCGGGGTCGTGTGGGCCGCGGCGCCGACCAGTCGTACTGCATACTCATGACATCGCACAAGCGTTCCACTGAGGCCTCGGAGCGTATCAATACGATGATAGCCACCAACGACGGCTTTGAGATCGCGGAGACCGATCTGCGCATGCGTGGTCCGGGTGATCTGGAGGGGACGCAGCAAAGCGGTATGGCCTTTGACCTGAAGATAGCTGATCTGGGCAAGGACGGCCAGATTCTCAACCTCGCCCGTTCGCGTGCTGAGGAGATCCTCGGCGATGACCCCGAGTTGTCCCGTCCGGAGCACCAGGTGCTCAAGTCCACCCTCCGCAAGCTCTTCGGGAAGAAGTATACGTGGAGTGAGATAAGCTGAAAATCAGGCATTAGGCAATAGGCAATAGGCAGTAGGCAGTAGTTTTCAGTCGGCAGTTTGAGGCTCCGACGAAGGAGGAGGCTCAATCCCGCATCCGCCGGCTGGCGGATCGGGACGGCAATCTCGCCAAGCAATAAGTAACAGAGACATTTTCTTTTCATTTCTTTTGCTTGCCCAAAAGAAACGAAACAAAGAAAAAGGCAGCCACAGATCTTTTTCGGAAGATCCATTTTTTCAGCCGCACACGCATTACAACTCTCCCAAAAGCTGAACCCGTTCTGCAACAGCTTATCATTATCGTCAGCGTCGGGGTCAGACAGTAATGCTTACTGTAGCCCTCCCCTTCGCAGCTTTAAAATGGCTCTCTATTTCCGAAAAAGATCTGAAGGCTCCTCATCCAAACTATACAAACGGTAAAACATTCCATAAGACCTTTGGACCTTAGACCTTCAGACTTTAGACTTTAAGGACTTTCAACTTTCCGACTTTCCAAAATAATGATCATTGTCCTTTATTAATTCCCGGTAATTCCTTAAAATTGCCTTTTCAAGAATCTATTGATGCCCCAGGGAGAGATTATCACACATGACGGAATAGTTCTTAAGGCCACGGGCGATGGTACTGCTGATGTTGAGATCATTACAGGCAACGCCTGTTCCGGCTGTCATGCTAAGTCCGTATGCTCACCCGGAAGTGCTGAAACCCGTACCATCACGGTAAAGAGTGATGCCGACCTTAATCCGGGTGACCGGGTGACTGTCGTGATGACTCAGTCGCAGGGCTTCCGGGCACTGGCGATAGGTTACATCATACCCTTCCTGGTGCTCATTGCGGCGTTTGTAACAACAACATCTGCCGGGGCAGGAGAGCTGACATCGGCACTGTTGTCATTCGCGGCCATTGGCCTTTATTACCTGGCCATATGGATGTTGAGAGGTAAAATAGGAGAAAAATTTGAATTCAAAATAAAGGACTGACAGATGAGTTCCACTGTTTTGTTGACGATCATTATGCTAAGTGCGCTGGGGCTGCTTGCCGCGGTGATACTCTATTTTGTGGCGCAGAAGTTCAAGGTTGTTGAAGACCCGCGTATCGACCTTGTGAATGAGGCCCTTCCCGGCGCCAACTGCGGAGGATGCGGTTACACCGGCTGCCGTGCTTTTGCCGAGGTCCTGGTGAAATCGACCTCCTTTGAAGGACTCAACTGTCCTGTCGGAGGTGCTGACACCATGAGCAAGGTAGCTCTGATCCTCGACCGTCAGCCCCTGGCCGTGGAACCGAAGGTTGCCGTTGTGCGTTGCAATGGCACCCCCGATAACGCTGTCCGCACATCTTTTTATGACGGCGCCGTCAGTTGCCGTGTTGCCCATTCACTTTATGGCGGCACTACTGGTTGCCATTATGGGTGCCTCGGTTGCGGCGACTGTGTTGTTGCGTGCAAGTTTGATGCCATGTATATGGATCCTGTGACTGAGCTGCCGGTGATAATCGACGACAAGTGCGTGGCCTGCGGCGCCTGTGTGAAGGCATGTCCGCGCAATATCATAGAGCTCCGCAAGCGCAACAAAAAAGACCGCAAGATATTTGTCTCATGCGTCAACAAGGACAAGGGCGGGCCTGCCCGTAAGGCATGCAAGGTAGCGTGCATAGGGTGTGGCAAGTGCGTCAAGGTCTGTCCCTATGATGCCATCACAATGGTTGACAACCTCGCCTTCATCGATTCTTATAAGTGCAAGCTCTGCCGCAAGTGCGTGCCAGAGTGCCCCACTGGTGCCATCCTCGAGATCGGTTTCCCGGTGAAAGAGCAGAAGCCTGCTGAACCTGCTGAAGCGGCAACAAACTGATAAAAATGGCAACGAACTGGTGAAGCAGCAGCTAAATGAAAATTGAATAACCTGATAAATTCCCATAAACGTGTTCAAGACATTCCCGAAAGGCGGGATCCATCCGCCTGAGAACAAGCTGACGGCCGACAAGCCGATAGTTGTCCTTCCGGTACCTCCGCAGGTGACTGTTCCCGTCTCACAGCATATCGGTGCACCCGCAACACCGGTAGTGGAGAAGGGAGCGGCGGTGAAGGCCGGACAGGTCATCGCGCAGGCGAAAGGATTTGTTTCCGCCAACATACATTCACCCGTGTCGGGCAAGGTCAGCAAGATTGACACCCTGGTTGACACCACGGGCTACAAGCAGACGGCGATGGTAATAGATGTCGAGGGCGACGAATGGGTTGAGGCTATTGATCGCAGCGAAGACCTGGTGAAGGAGATCACAATGACGCGCGAGCAGATCATAGAGCGTTGTCAGCAGAGTGGTCTCGTGGGATTGGGAGGCGCCACCTTCCCGACGCATATCAAGATGACCGTTCCTGCAGGAAAGAAATGTGACATGGTGATCATTAACGGTGTTGAGTGCGAGCCCTATCTCACATCAGATCACAGGCTGATGTTGGAAAAGGGTGCCGAGGTAATGACCGGATCGGCTATCATTATGAAAGCCCTTGGTGTTGAAAAGGTTGTGGTTGGCATTGAGGCCAACAAGCCCGATGCCATCAGTCACCTGACGGAACTGGCAAAGGAATTCAAAGGGATCACCATACAGGCTCTTAAGGTCAAGTACCCGCAGGGAGGTGAGAAGCAACTGATCAAGGCATGCACCGGGCGCGAGGTTCCCTCGGGAGGTCTCCCCGTTGATGTGGGTGTTGTAGTTCAGAATGTAGGTACAGCCTTTGCGGTCTATGAGGCCGTGCAGAAGAACAAGCCGCTCATGGAGAGGGTAGTGACGGTGACGGGTAAGGAGGTAAAGAATCCGGGTAACTTCCGCGTGCGTCTGGGCACCCCGGTGACAGCCCTGATAGAGGCTGCCGGTGGTATGCCTGGTGACACCGGCAAGGTGGTCAACGGTGGTCCGATGATGGGCAAGGCGCTGGCGATGACAGATGTGCCTGTAACAAAGGGCACTTCGGGCATTATCCTGTTCCCCTCAAACCTCTCAAGGCGTGCCGAGGTACTGCCATGCATAAGGTGCGGCAAGTGCTCGTCGGCATGTGCCATGGGTCTTGAGCCGTGGCTGATCTCAGTGCTATCTGAGAAGGCAATGTGGGAGAAGGCAGAGAAGGAGAAGATCACTGACTGTATGGAGTGCGGAGCTTGTTCATATACCTGCCCGGCTAAAAGACCCCTGCTTGACTACATCAGGCTTGGCAAATCAACGGTGATTCGAATGGCACGCGAACGTATTACGAAATAGCACAGAAGCGATATGAATAACATTCTTAATGTCTCCCCATCACCGCACCAGCAGAGTCCTGAGACGACCCGCAAGCTGATGTATGGAGTGGTGATCGCCCTTGCCCCGGCGCTGGCAGCGTCAATATGGTTCTTCGGGATGGGGGCGATAATAGTAACACTCACATCGGTGCTCGCATGCGTCGCTGTCGAGTATCTTACGCAGAAATACATCCTGAAGACAAAACCCTCTGTGACTGACGGTTCTGCTGTTGTCACCGGGTTACTGCTGGCATTCAACGTGCCATCAAACCTGCCGGTGCACATTATTATAATCGGAGCAATAGTCTCTATCGGTGTAGCCAAGATGACTTTTGGCGGGCTGGGAAGTAATCCGTTCAACCCGGCTCTGGTAGGAAGGGTATTCCTGTTGATCTCCTTCCCGGTTCAGATGACCAGCTGGCCTGTCCCATCCGGTTTTCAGACCGGTTATCTCGATGCTGTTACCGGGGCCACTCCTCTTGGCATCATGAGTGAAGGCATCAGGAACGGCGAAACTGTGGCGGCGTTGATGGAGAAGGTCCCGTCGCACATGCAGCTCTTCTACGGTTACATGGGAGGCTCGCTGGGTGAGATAGCTGCTGCCGCACTTATAATCGGGGGCATATATATGATCTGGAGAAAGATCATAACATGGCATATCCCGGTATCGATGCTCCTGACGGTAGCAGTGTTCACCGGCATCCTCTGGCTGGCTGATCCTTCAAAATTTGCCGATCCCGTATTCCATCTGCTGACCGGAGGCATTATGCTTGGTGCGATATTCATGGCAACAGATTATGTCACATCACCAATGACCCATAAAGGGATGATTATTTACGGCATAGGAATAGGTGTCATCACAGTGCTGATACGAACCTGGGGTGCCTATCCCGAGGGAGTGTCATTTGCCATACTTATAATGAACGCATTTGTACCATTACTGAACATGTATATCAAACCCGCAAGGTTCGGAAAGGAGGTGAAGCATGGCTAAGCTGCCGTCGACACTTAGGAATATGGTGCTGTCGCTGACACTGATATCGTTAGGCGCTTCAGCCGGGCTGGGATTCGTTTACGAGTTTACCAAGGGGCCCATCGAAGTGACCCTTCTTAATAAGAAGCTGAATGCAATCAGCATGGTAGTTCCGGAGTTCACCAATAATCCGAACGATGATATGTTCATGCTCCCGACCGGTGAGGGTGACTCCCTTGAGGTTTATCCTGCGAAAAACGGTGAAGAGTTAGTAGGGTATGCAATTAAATCCTATACAAACAACGGTTTCAGCGGCTACATAGGGTTCATGGTCGGGTTCACTCCTGACGGGGCTATATACAACATCAATATCCTTGAGCACAAGGAGACGCCGGGATTAGGAACGAAGATGGTTCCCGACGGCACTCCGGAGAAGCCCGAGTTCAAGGATCAGTTTAACGGGAAGGATCCGTCGGTCTTCACCCTGAAGGTCAGGAAGGACGGCGGTCCGGTTGATGCCATTACCGCAGCCACGATCAGTTCAAGAGCCTTCTGTGACGGAGTTCAGCGGGCGTACAACACATTTGAGAAAGGAGGTTTGAAATGAACCAGATGCAAAACTTTGCAAAGGGTTTTCTGAAGGAGAACCCGATACTTGTGCTGGTACTTGGCACCTGTCCTACCCTGGCAACCACCTCTTCTGCAATGAACGGGCTTGGCATGGGGATAGCGACAACATTTGTTCTTATAGGCTCAAATGTGGTCATTGCGCTTATGAAAAATATCATCCCCGACAAGGTACGAATACCTGCCTTTATCGTTGTTATTGCCACCTTCGTTACTATTGTGGACCTTGTCATGCAGGCTTATGTTCCTGCGTTGTACGAGACACTGGGGATATTTATTCCGCTGATTGTGGTGAACTGCATTGTACTGGGACGTGCAGAAGCATTCGCAAGCAAGAATACAGTTTGGTCATCCTTTGTTGACGGTGCCGGGATGGGGCTGGGCTTTACTCTGGCTCTCGGTGTTCTGGGGGCAGTACGGGAGATACTGGGAGGAGGATCAATCTTCGGTTTCAAATTCATTGAAGGCGATGCCATCCTGGTATTTATTCTTGCACCAGGTGCATTTATCGCCCTGGGTTATATGATTGCGGTAGTGAACAGGATCAATAAAAAAGCATAGGGAGGAAAGAAGATGGAATATATTCTGCTCATAATAAGTGCGATATTTGTCAATAACGTAGTTCTTGCCCAGTTCCTGGGTGTCTGTCCCTTCCTGGGTGTATCCAACAAGGTGAATACTGCGATTGGCATGTCAGGTGCGGTGACTTTTGTCATGGTGCTGGCCACGATGGTAACATACCTGATTCATGTTTATGTGTTGATACCGTTGGGTATTGCTTTTATGCAGACTATAACGTTCATCCTGGTGATTGCTGCGCTTGTTCAGATGGTGGAGATCATTCTGAAGAAGATCAGCCAGCCGCTGTATCAGTCGCTTGGCATTTTTCTTCCTCTGATTACCACGAACTGTGCGGTATTGGGGGTAGCGATTCTTGTAATCAAGAAGGATTACAATCTTGCCGAGGGGGTAGTTTACGGAGGTGCAACCGCGATAGGTTTTGGTCTCGCCCTTGTAATTCTTGCCGGCATACGGGAGCAGCTTGAGCTGGCCGATGTGCCGGAAGGGATGAAGGGAGTGCCTATATCTCTTGTTACCGCGGGCATTCTGGCCCTAGCCTTCATGGGATTTGCCGGGCTCGTCTAACAGACTGTTTAACAATAGAAATACCAAAGCCGTCACAGTGTCCCTGTGGCGGTTTCTGTCTTCAGGCTTTGCAGCACAGTTGTTGAGGCTTCCTTTATGTTTGAGGAGATAAAAGCTTAGCTGATCCGGTTACTGTTTTACAAACTGCAGCAACGCTATGGCTGCATTTTTCCATAAGGGAATCACAGCTTCAATTTGTCAGTTGATTTTTTCATAGACTCAACACCACTGTGGTTGCTTTTGATTTCACGCAATGCAGCACCGCTGTGGCTGCTTCTCATACAGACGGAAATAGTAGTATTGAGGTGTGCGATTGCCCATGGTTTATGACAATAGCAAAGCTGTGACTGCTTTTATCTAAATCGTAATTCTTAGTGAAAATGCGGCCGCATTTCTTAATGGAATTTCTGTGCCCTGCTCTTGCATAAATCAATTTATTTATATAAATTTCCATGTTTGCATTTGTCACATCCTCTGTCAGTCAGTGAAAGTCGTTTTTAAGTCAACTTTTCAGAATACATTCACTGTGACTGACGAAGCGAAGTTTTATCCCTGATTGTACCAATTGGTGGTAAAAGTGATATGCACCCGATCTTCGACCCAGCAAATAACCAATTATCAATCTGATTTTTATCCTCCCAGAGGCGAGATCAACATCGCTATACCTTTTACTCATATCCTGCATATAAATATTTATCGGTTGATGCCCCTGGAAATACTCTAAAACTGTTCAATACTTCCCGTACAAATACCCGGCCCTTCCCTGAGGAAACGGCTGGCAACACTTAAAACTTCCGACTTTCGGACTTTTGCCTTTCGACTTTAAAGAACTTTCGGACTTTCAGACTTTTAACTTTTAGACCTTCAGGCCTTCAGGCCTTCAGACCTTCGACTTCATGGACTTTCGACTTCCAGACTGACACCCTCCCGACTCCATTCCCTTCCACGCGGGCCACATAAGTAACAACTCTTGCCTTTCGACTTTTGACTTTCGGACTTTCGACTTTCAGTCTTTTAACTCCCCTCATGAATAGACAATATAATTTAAGTACGTATATTTGTACTTATAAATGTACTTATCATAATGAAAGCCGCTAACTATTCCGAATTCCGCAAAGACCTTAAGGAGTACCTCGATTCTGTGGAGGAGAGCAATGAGACCTTGATAATTAAGAGAGGGAAAGGCAAAGGTGCAGTACTGATCTCGCTTGAAGAGTATAATTCCATCATGGAGACTCTTCATCTCCTGAGTTCAAAAAAGAATGCGGAGAGGTTATTTGAATCGATAGATCAGATGGGCAGCGGAAAGACAGTCGAAGGTAGCCTTAAGGGAGGTTCTCAGGGTGACCTTGAAGGAGGACTCGAAGACGTTGATGAGTAACAATGAAAAGAATCATCTTTTCCAGGAATGGATGGGAGGATTATGTTTCCTGGCAGGCTGAAGACAGGATGGTCCTTAAGAAGATCAACACTCTTATCAGGGAGATACAGGCGACCCCTTTCAAGGGAAGTGGCAAACCGGAGCCTCTGAAGCATGATCTTGCAGGCTTATGGTCGAGGAGGATTGACAGAGAGCATCGCCTTGTATACAGGAGTGAAAAGGATGATCTGTACATATATTCATGCCGCTTCCATTACGACAAGTAGCCAACCACAAGACCCGGGAAATCAAGACTCTATAACCCTCTGCCTTTATCCTGAGAACCCTTTATCTTGCCGGTCCGCCAGCTTGCGGAGAAGGGGCCAGTTTGCAGGGCAGGACGAAGCGCAGCGACAGATTGACGATCCGCCAGCTGGCGGAGAGGAAATCCCGCATCCGCCGGCTGGCGGATCGGGACCTTCAGACCTTCACCTTTACGGACTTTCATCTTTATGGACTTTCGACTAACCTACCACAAACCCGAATCCCAAACCCCTGTTGCAGAGGTAGAAAGAGGCACGATAATCATCGGTTCTGCATCTGACGTCCTTGACATTATGGGAAATATCAGTTATGAAAACTGCTCCCGGATTATCATTCATTCCGATTCCTTCAGCGGTGAATTCTTCGATCTCCGCACGGGTGTTGCAGGTGAGATCCTTCAGAAGATCTCGAACTACAGGATGAGGTTATCCATTGTGGGCGACTTTTCGCACCTTACAAGCAGAAGCTGGCGTGACTTCATCCGCGAGAGCAACCGTGGCAGGACAGTCAACTTCCACCCCACTGTAGATGAGGCGTTAATAGCATTAATGAAGTAACTTTGTATATATCAGGCACCCGGATCCAAGTTGAACTCCGCACGACCCCAGAACTGAAATCGAAAGAATATGGCTGATAAGACCTTTAACACTGCTGAGAAATTTCTGATTATTGCTCATCATCCTGAGAAAGGGAGATTCATGATCTCCGGGATGTTCCTCCAGTACGGTATTGCCGGGGCAATCCTCCTTGATATGACCCTTGAAGAGCGTATTGACATAACAGGCAAGAGCCTGATTATTAAAACACACACGACTTCAAGTGATCCGCACATTAACGAGGTCACGAACCTTATCTCGCGTGACCCTCGCCCTCGCAGTGTGGGATACTGGGTAAGAAAACTGGCGAGACACTATAATAAATACTTATTGCAGGTCTTGAACAGCCTCGTACATAAACGCATGATTAGGATTGAGCATAGGAAGTTCCTGGGGATTATCCCGTACAGGAAGTCGTATCTCATTGAGAGTTACACCCGGAGCAACCTGGTTCGCCAGCTTAAAAATGACATATTGGCTAATTCCCGCGAAACCTCACCTGCGACCATGGTCATGGCCGGGCTTATCGAGGCTTGCAGGATGCACAGGCTACTCTCGGTTGACCGGGAAGAATTGAAGAATATCAGGACCCGGTTAAAGCAGATCATTAAGGATAGTCCGGTTTCTGATGTAGTATCGCAGACAATCAGGCAGGTTCAGGCGGCAATCATTGCAAGTGTGACTGCCTCAATTGTTGCAGCTACAGCCGGTGGACGTCATTAATTCCGGGCTTATTAATTATCTCATCAGGGACGTCTATGGAAAAAGTTGCAGATTCCGATGCATTAAGAGACAGCGATTCCGGCTCCATGCGTGAAGCCGATTCCGGCAGTCTCCGTGATGGCTCCTCTGAGACGCAGCGCGAGAGTGATTCTGAAGCCATGCGTGACAGTCCTTCAGAGAACATGCGTGAAAGCAGTTCCGAGTCAATGCGCGAGGGTTCCTCAGCGGCAATGCGCGATAGTGATTCCGAAAAAATGCGTGACGCTGATTCCGACTCACTGCGACGGTAGGCCCACAGGCAGTTGCACTTAAATTCCTTTCTCCAATTATTGAATTCGACAAGATCCTTTCAAAATCCTTTCCTGATTTTTGTAACATAGCTGGCCGTTCTCAGACTAATTGAGCAAAGACCAGCATCCTTTATGGACAGAAAAGAAGAAAAGTTCAGGCAGGTAGTAGCTGAAAACAAGGCAAGTATAATGCGTGTTTCGGGCTACTACGCCCCTTCTGCCGAAGACCGGAAAGACATTTACCAGGAGATACTGGTAAACATCTGGAAAAGCCTTGACTTGTTCCGTGGAGAATCAAAGATTGAAACCTGGATTTACAGGATAGCCATTAATACCTCTTTGAGCTTTGCGGGGAAACAGTATCGCAGGATGAAGCTGAATGTCAACATCGAAGATCCGACCATTGTCGGTAAGCTGATTGACGACGGAGACAATGTCTTTGCCATGGAAAGGCAGAGCCAGAGTCTCCAGGCTTGCCTGAACGGCCTCGGGGTGATTGACAAGGCGATAATGGGACTTGTTCTTGATGATCTGTCGTATAAAGAGATCTCGGAAATAATTGGGCTGACAGAGCCCAATATACGGGTTAAGATTCACAGGATCAAAGAGACCCTGCGCAACCAGATGAAAGGATACGAAAATGATTAATCAGGAAAAGATGGAAAAGAACAACTCAGCCGGTGCTGACATTTTTATTGACTTTGATGCGCTGGTATCCGGACTGAAAAAGGAAGACGACCGCAATCTGAAAATGACGAGGAACTTCAGGTGGCTTTTAATTGTCATAGCTGTGTTTTACACACTGCTTATGGTGGTCAATCCCGACCCGGAGCTGATGATTCATCATCGGATTTCAGGGCTGTGCTATGTTACGGCGTTTGCTTTGTTTGCAGTTCTTTTTACAAGGCTTTACAATGAATTTCTTGTGGTGGATTACTCGCTGACATCAGTGACGATGCTGCAGCAGGCTGTGAAGAGATACAAATTAGCTACGTGGCGTTATATCTGGATGCTGCCTTCACTGGTACTGATTGATGCCGGCATCTCAATAACCTTTTTTCACAGGTGGACTGACATTGAGCCTCTGAGCAGGATTCTGCTGGTACAGGTCGTTTTCATCCCGGTAATGGTAATTTCAGCATTCATCGGATACCTTATCTGGAGGAGAAAGCAGAAGCCACTTCACGACTCGGCCCTGAATCTGCTGCAGGAGCTTCAGTGATACTGATATCGAGCTACAAGCACCAACTCGACAATACATAACGGCTTCCGGCTCCGGTAGTCCTTAGATCGAGTAATTAGTAAAAACCCTGACAATATATCCCGGCTCCAGGCTCCAGTGATCCTGAGATCGAGTAATTAGTAAAAACCCTGACAATATATCCCGGCTCCCGCGACACTGAAATCGAGTGACAAGTATAAATTCGACTATACTTCCCGGCTCCCGGCTCCAAACTACAACAGTTATAGCAATGCATTGCAGGAGGATCCTGCCTTATCACGGCTTTTCCTTAAGCCTCAGGCTTCAGGGATACTGAAATCGAGTGACAAGTACATATTAGACTACACACCCCGGCACCCGGCACGCGGTTCCATATGATAGCAGTTAAAGCAATGCAATGCACGACAATCCTGCTTCATCAGGACTTTTTCTTAAGCCTCAGGGAACAGGATGGTATATCTTTGGAGTTTCATACCTTGCTGTGTCAGGGTACCGAAGAGCAAAGCACCTGACATGTATTAAAAAAACGACAATATCAAAAAACTCGCTGCAAATCATGATCACAGTAATTGCCGAGAGGGTTTCGCACGACAGTGGAATTCGTGTCGCCCTCAGGTTCCCGTATGACCGGGACATCGTTGAAGTTGTAAAAAAACTGCCGGATGCAAGGTGGAATAAGCGTTTGCAATGCTGGCTTATCGAGGAGGTTGAAAACATGGAATCGATTCTTCTGGAGAAACTCAGCCCATATGCTTTTGTTGATTATTCCCGCCTCCGGAGGAGGGATCTTGAAGAAAGGATCAGAGAAATCAGTAATGAAAAGGGACGGAGGAGGATTGTCAGGAGTCAGTCGATCCCATCGGAATATATCAGGGAGACAGGCCTGGTGAATCTGAGTAATAAGGAATGGGCAGGAGTCGGGAAACCGAATAATTTCCCGAAAGAAACCCCGTCCGGGGCACCTCCACCAACACCGCAGTCTGCACAGGCAGGCAGTCCGGATACTCAAGCGGGTACAACCTCAGATTCCGGCAAACTCCCGATGCCTGATTCTGCCTCTGGTGCTGTCACGGGGAGTGATCCCGGGGCAGGCTCCAGTGCTGCAAAGGAGGCAGATCCGGCTTTGCCCCCAAAGACAGTTCTTAAAACAATTCCCGGGCCATGCGCCAAATATGACGGGATAGATTCCCCTCTTGCCAGGCAAATTATTTTACCGAAAGTACCCCGGGTAGATGCCTCCGGCAAAAATCCGGAAGGCAATAAAGGAAAAAAAACTGAAGCTGATGCGGAAAAAGGCACTGAGGCAACTTCGAATACTGTTCCAAAAAACAGTCCTGCGACCGTACCCGTAACTCCCGCGAAAACCATCCCAAAATCCCTCCATTCAGCACCTACGGACAATGGATCCGCGGGAACACCCGGCAGTGATAGCGAAATCCCCGGTCCTGCTATAGGCGTATGGCACAGGCTCAGTCCACAGGCTGAATATGATCTGATGAGGTATCGTGAATGGCTCGAGTCGCACAGGTATCCTCTCACGACAGTCAGGACCTACACCTCGATGATGGAGACTTTCCTGAAGTTTGCGGCCCCCAGGGAAGCCTCTGAATGTGATGCCAATGATCTGGTCAGGATGATAAACGAATACATATTACCACGGGGACTAAGCTATTCTTATCAGAATCAACTGATAAGTGCTGTTAAAAAATTCTACAGGGAGATATGCCGCGAAAAGATAGACCCCGGTACTTTCACCCGTCCAAGGACAAGACATAAGCTGCCCAATGTATTGAGCAAGGAAGAGGTCAAAAGGATCCTGGAGGCGCTGGTGAATGAAAAGCACAGGGTTATGCTGAGCATGGTATATGGTTGCGGGTTACGTCGCAGTGAGGTCATTATGCTTGAACCGGAGGATATTGACCGTGATCGTATGCTACTGGCTGTCAGGCAGGCGAAAGGTTTCAAGGACAGGATTGTGCCGCTATCGCGGAAGCTGATTGAGATGATTGACGCTTATGTAAAGAGGTATCGTCCGGTTCTATATTTATTTGAAGGGCAGCATCAGGGTGACAGGTACAGTGCCACAAGTGTTGAGAAAGTCTTCAGGATGGCCTGTCAGAAGGCAGGCATTAAGAAAGAGATAACCCTTCATGGTTTGCGTCACTCCTATGCCACGCATCTGCTGGAGGCAGGTACGGATTTGCGGTACATCCAGGAGTTGCTGGGGCACAAAAGCAGCAAGACGACGGAGATCTACACCCATGTTACCGAGAAGAGCATTCAGAAGATCAGGAGTCCGTTTGACGATTTATAGGAAGAGTATGATTTACAAGTGGTGCGGCATATGAAAAACAAAGTGAGGTTTACCGTTGCAGTGATTGTGGCACTGCTTGTTAACGGTTCTGCGATGTTGGCTCAGCCTTATGCAGACAGCACAAAAGTTATAAGGGTTTTAACCTTCAATATTTATCACGGAGCTACGATGAAGGGTGATTTTGATCTCGATTACATTGCCCGTGTTATAGATGATACTGATCCGGATCTTGTTGCTTTGCAGGAGGTTGATTTCAGGACGCGGCGTGTTCGGGGTTATGATCTTGCGACGGAGTTGGGCTGGAGGTTAAAGATGGCTCCCCTCTTTGGCAGGGCGATGGAATATGATGGTGGCGAGTATGGTGAAGCGATTCTCTCGAAATACAGTTATGTTGCCACCCGGAATGTTCCGCTCCCATTTACAGGTGCCCGTGAGCCCAGGGCGGCAGTGGAGGTTGTAACGGTCTTGCCTTCGGGTGACACTATTGCATTTATAGGTACTCATCTTGATCATGTTGCTGATGATACCGACAGGATATTGCAGGCAAAGATGATTAATGAAGTCTTTGGTCACAGCCATTACCCGTCCATTCTGGCTGGTGACCTGAATGCCGTTCCCGGGAGTGTTCCCATCGGGATTCTTGAGGAGTTATGGGGAAATGCCTGTGACAGGGATGCTCCTGTTCCCACCTACCCTTCCGGCGATCCAGTTAAAAAGATTGATTATGTGATGTTCAGGCCTGCAGGCAGGTGGCGGGTCATCTACACGGAAGTCATTCAGGACTCGGTTGCCTCTGACCACTGTGCATACCTGGTAGTTCTTGAGTTAAAGTAATTCATTAGATTTCCATACCGTGTTCATTGGAACCTATAATTACAACCTGATATATCAAACACCCCCACCTCCACAATAACTCCCCTCCCACCCAATTATGCACACCTTTCCTACACATATAAACAAGTTAGGCGCCAGTTAAACTAACTATCTATAGATTAATGAAAAGCCTCATCTCAATTCTTGCAATTGCATTACTACTTACTGCCAGTTGTGCCAACCCTTCCAGAGATGGCAAGAATACCAAGAATGGCAAAGAAAACTC
>JBFYPM010000070.1:0-19928 GCA_041303295.1 Bacteroidales bacterium | reverse complement strand
AGCGCGGAGGGCATTCATGGACCTATTACCTGACATCGTCTGATGATACGGGCAACAGTTTCGCGACACGCTTCGGCTGGAGCGCCAGGGTCCCGATGCTGACCCGTGTATTACCGGGTGGCGGAACCGGCGATGAACATTGGGAGGGGTCATTTATCAGCGACTGGCCATCAGATGTTCTCCTGGTCAACGCCAGACCCGGTGATAATGAGGGTAAGTCACTGATCATTCAACTGCGTGAGACCGGCGGCACCACTACAACACTGACACTTACAAATGGCCTGACTGGCAACCCTTTAAATATCACCGAAGTTGATGTCACAGGCAGCCCGATGCCCAATCCTTCAACAAAGATTAATCCCCTCGAAACCAGATTCTTTAAAATTATATTACTTTGACCCTATGGTTACCAAGTATGAATTCTACCGGTACGTTTGTCTAAATTCCTGTAAAACATGAGCTTCTTTCATATCAGCATATTTCTCTCTGCAGCAATTGGATTTATCATTATAGCATGGATAAGGAGTTTTGACATCTATGAAAAGGAGACTTTTGTTTCAATGTTACTGGCCTTTTTCGCCGGCGGTACTACCTCTGTTCTGATAGCTCTCGGGGTCTATGAATTCCTGCATATTTTTGGCATTGATGATTCTGCCATCAGCACCACAACAGGTTCATTCCTTGTAATAGGTCCAGTGGAGGAGTTCGCAAAGCTGGCCGGGCTGGTCATTGTTTACGGCCTGATAAAGAGACAGTTCAATGAACTCACCGACGGTATTATATATATGTCATGTGTTGCACTCGGCTTTTCCATAATTGAAAACTTTTTCTATGCCAATGCGGGAGAGAACAATCAGTATCTGCTCCTTTTCAGGACTTTCATCAGCACCCCGGCACATATTTCGTTCAGTGTGCTGCTGGGTTATGCGTGGTACAGGTACAAGCATGAGAACAAACCTTTCATTACAGTCATATTAGCCCTTGTTGTTGCAGGCGTCCTTCACGGACTATTCGATGCACTGGCATTCAGTCCATGGTTCAATTTCCTGCTGCTGATCTATCTCTACCTGATAATAACCCTGTCGCTCAGGATTGTCCAGTACACCAATATCCTTTCCCCTTTCAGGCCGGGGTTTTCGGCGTTATTTGACACTCCGGGGGAGGAGATGGCAATGGACCTTGAGTGCCCCAGTTGCAAGTCACATGCACCCAAACCGCTGTTCAGCAACAGGTGGTTTTCAGCATGCCGGTGTAACAGTTGCGGAAATCATATATCATCAGCACGCGATATAGCGGAAATATTCAGGATCTTTGCTCCGGAATACAAACGATTCAGGAGAAAGATCATTCCTGCCAGGCTGAATGACGGAAGTATCGTTGACAGTGTTTACGGGTCAGCGTTTCTATGTAAGAACGGCAGGCTTGGTTTTTACCGGGTGGAAGACATTGCAGGTCGCATTCAGGTTATTAATGATGGCTTGCTGCACCGGTTCCGCAAGAGATCATTCTTGTCCGGGAACCTGCTTAGAAGTTTTTTTGAATAATATTTTAAGAGAATCAACAGATCAGAGCAACCAGATATGCGCACAGCCCTTTATAATGCAATATTTTTCACCGGAAGAGAATTGGTAAGAGACAAGGATCTGCTAATCGAAAACGGCTATATTAAAGGTTTTGAGGATCACTCAGAAGTGCCTGGCGCTATGACGCAAATTGACTGCAAGGGAAACCTTGTGACGGCAGGGCTGGTTGACCTTCAGATTGCAGGAGGAGGCGGATTTCTTTTCTCTGCCACTCCTACAGCTGATGCACTGGCAGCCATAACCCGATCAATAATATCCACAGGAACAACCGGGTTTCTCCTGGCATTGCCCACCAACAGCACAGAAGTATACAATGAGGCTTTCAGGGTTGTCAGCGACAACCCCCACCCTGCCATGCTGGGCCTTCATCTTGAAGGGCCCTTTATCAGTATTGCCAAACGGGGCGCTCATTCGAAGGAACTGATCAGGACACCCACGACAGAGAGCGTGATTGAGCTCCTCTCCCATGCCGGGGACGCCATCAGGATGATGACTGTTGCGCCGGAGGTATGCACCGCAGAGATCATCAGCCTCCTGAAAGAACATAGGATCACCGTTGCCGCCGGCCACAGCAACGCTACGTTCAGGGAAGCATCCCGGGGTTTTGAAATGGGCATTGAGACCACCACCCATCTCTTCAACGCAATGTCACCCATTCATCACCGTGACCCGGGTTTGCCCGGAGCGGTTTTCGACTCTGACACTGCGTGTGCAAGCATCATTGCAGACGGAATACATGTCGACTACACAATGCTGGCCATAGCAAAGAAGATAATGAAGGAGAGGCTCTTTCTGGTGTCTGATGCCGTGGAGGAGAATGACACCGGGGCTTATCAGCACGTCAGGCAGCATGACCGTTATACGCTGCCTGACGGGACACTCTCGGGAGCAAGGCTGACGATGCTTGATGCCGTAAGAAACTGCGTCATTCATGCCGGCATCGATCTTTATGAAGCGATCAGGATGGCGACACTCTATCCGGCCCGGCTTATAGGGGCAAGTGACAGGGGAGTAATTGCCCCCGGGGCACGGGCTGAACTGATAATGACTGACGACAATCTGAGTCTGCAGGGAATATTTTTTGACGGGAAGATGGTACTTTAAAACTGATATTATGGCATTACTTGGAATAGACCTGGGAGGAACGAAAGTTGCATTTGCGCTCTTTGACCGCAATGGCAATATTTGGGAGAAGGAGACCCTAACCCTCGATAACCGCAGAGGGACTGAGGTCGGTAACCTGATCACGGTCACTGCAGCGCTGATGCTGGCCAAGGCTGCCAGGCAGGGTGATCTGGTTGAGGCAGTGGGTATCTCGGTGCCCGGAATCAGCCGCAGGGATAGAGGAACGGTATGGGCTCCGAATATACCAGGCTGGGATGACTATCCGCTGTTGAAGGAGATTAGTACTATATCCGAAGATATTCCTGTCATAATTGAAAGTGACAGATCCTGTTATATCTCAGGTGAAATATGGAAGGGTAGCGCGCGCGGCTGCAGTGATGCCATCTTCCTGGCCGTGGGCACCGGGATCGGTGCAGGGATTGTCGTTGACGGCAACATTCTGCGAGGGTCTCATGACATTGCAGGAGCCATTGGCTGGATGGCGCTGACTAGACCCTTCAGGAGCAAATATACAATATGTGGCAACTTTGAATATTATGCCTCGGGAGAGGGTATTACGAGGCAGGCAGAGGAGTACCTGCACAGACATGAAGATTATGACGGTGAACTTCGGGCCGGGCACCAGGAGAAGCTAACCACCCAGGATGTCTTCAGTGCATGGAGTAAGGGAGACGCAGCGGCTACGGCTGTCATACAGCAGGCGGTAGAGTACTGGGGGATGGCCTCTGCAAACCTGGTCAGCCTCTTCAACCCCGAAAAGATAATCTTTGGCGGAGGTGTCTTCGGACCGGCAGTTGAGCTAATCACTGCGATAAAACAGGAGGCGGAAAAATGGGCACAGCCCATCAGTATCAGGCAGGTGAGCTTTGAGCCCTCTGCATTGACAGGTGATGCCGGTGTTATCGGGGCTGCCTTCCTTGCCATGAAAACCCTTAATGACAAAAAATAACGGCAGATGAGCGGAACATATAACAGGCAAATCGTTTTCTGGTCGGCATGCCTGGGCATGCTATTGTTTGGCATTGCTCTCCTGACCCTGGGTGCGATACTGCCTGACCTGAGAATAAAACACTCACTCAGTGCCGTTGAGGCCGGGACGCTCTTTTCAATACTTCCTATTGGGGTCATTGCCGGGTCGCTACTCTTTGGTCCGGTTTGCGACAGGTACGGATACCGCGTACTTTTATCCACCTCTGCAGTGTTAATGTTTGCAGGATTCGAGGGACTGGCCTTCACCAATACATCATGGATCCTGACCCTGTCAGTTTTTCTGACAGGCATGGGCGGAGGGGCTATCAACGGAGCCACCAATGCAGTTGTTGCCGACATCAGCACAACAGGCAAAGGAGCCAACCTGAGTCTCCTGGGTGCATTCTTCGGAATAGGTGCCCTCGGTATGCCGCTGCTGCTGAGTGCCCTCAGAAAGACGATTGATTTCGAAGTAATAGTTGCCGCAACAGGATTTCTTTCGCTGGCAGCAGCGATAATCTTCCTGATTGTCAGGTTTCCGTCCGCAAAGCAGGCAGATGGCCTTAGATTTAGACAAATAGGGATGATGTTCAAAGACATTACCCTGCTTCTGATCGCTTTCTTTCTCTTTTTCCAGAGTGCCTTTGAAGGGCTGATAAACAACTGGACAACCACATATCTGACAGAACGGGTGGCAGCGCCGCAAAGTGCAGCCCTATTAGGATTGTCGGCATATGTTGCCGGCATGACTATTGCGAGGCTGCTCATCGGAAGCCTCTTCAGAAAAGTGCCGGAGAAAAAACTCCTCTATGTGTCATTTGCAATTACACTTGCATCGCTGGTTCTGTTCAGGCTGAGCGGTTCTGTTGTACCGGCAGCAACCGGATTGTTCCTGATTGGTGCCGGCATCGCTGCCGGATTTCCAACCATGCTCGGATTTGTCGGTAACAGGTACTCCCAAATGTCCGGCACCGCCTTCAGCTTTGTCCTGGTAATCGCCCTGCTGGGCAACATGATTGTAAACTATTCGATGGGGTTGGTGGCGGAAAACTATGGGATAAAGCACCTGACCACATTTATTTTTACCGAACTTTTTATTCTTGTTTTCATAGCAACGGCTATCTTCCACAGGTTTAAACAGAACAGATAAACACATCATAAAACAATTGAAGACTATGCTTGCACAGGAGTGGCTGAAAAATGCCAGGGACGTGATGTCCCGTATAGAAGAGACACAGATTGAAAATATCCGCAAAGCGGCTGAGGTGATGGCAGACACCATTGAATGCGGACGGTGGGTTCACACTTTCGGGTGTGGCCATGCAACACTGCCCATTGAGGAGATGTACCCGAGAATCGGAGGCTTTGTGGGATTTCATCCCATGATTGAGATTCCCCTGAGTTTCTTCACGCATATTACCGGGGAGATGGGTGTGCACCAGTTTGTGTTCCTGGAAAGGGTTGAGGGATACGGTATTGAGATCATGAAGGGTTACACCTTCGATCAGCGCGATACCATGTGGCTCTTCTCCCACTCGGGCATCAACAATGTGAATATTGACATTGCACTTGAATCAAAGAAAAAGGGGATGAAGGTTGTGGTCTTCGGTTCCGCGGCAGCAGCCATGGGAAAAAAGACCAGGCATACATCCGGGAAGACAATCTTTGATATAGCCGATATTGTTGTTGATACCTGTGCACCCCTTGAGGATGCATCAGTCAGCCTGAAGAATCATCATGATAAAATCGGCCCGGTATCCACGATGGCATTTGTCACCTGTGTATGGATGACCATTACCACTGTTGCGGAGATCCTTGCTGACAGAGGTGTGAAGCTCTATATTCATCCGAGCCATAATGTGCCCGGTGATGAGACTGCCAGGGAGAGGCTTGACGAGGCTCTTGCCGAGTACAAGCGCAGGATAGCCGGAGTATGAAAAAAGAGCAGCACCATGAATTCACTCGAAAGAACCATTGCTTTTATTGAAGGCCGTGATGTTGACCGCATCCCCTTCCACCCGATCCTGATGCGTTTTGCTGCCCGTCATGCCGGGGTCAGGTACAGGGACTTCTGTCTTGATGCATCAAGCAAGTGCACGGCAAACATCAGGTGCGCCACCGATTTCCGGTCAGACTGGGTAAACACAATGTCAGATCCTTATGCAGAGGCTGAGGCGTTTGGGACATTGCTCTCATACCCTGATAATGACCTCCCAAAGGTTATCAAATACGCTATTGAGGAGATAAGCGATATAGACCGTCTCAGGGTGTTGAGGACGGAGGATCACCCCCGTATGCGGGAACGGTTAGCCGAGATCACTGAATATTCAAGGCAGACCCCGGGGCAGTTTTTTATTGCCGGCTGGGTAGAGGGGCCGCTGGCGGAGTACTGTGATATCAGGGACATAAATCTTGCTATGACCGACCTGTACGAACATCCTGCGATGGTCCACAAGGCCCTGGATATAATCACTGAAAGTGCAATTGATTTCATCACCCTGCAGGTCAGATCAGGTGCTCACTGCATAGGCATCGGAGACTCCGTATGTTCGCTTATCTCGCCTGAGCTGTATAACGAGTTTTGTTTTGAGCGTGAGAAGGCCCTGACCGATCATATTCATTCACTTGGGGCTTATGCCAAGATCCATATCTGCGGGAATATATCAGCTATACTGCCTGATGTGATAAGGACCGGCGCTGACATAGTAGATATAGATCATCGTACCGGTCCGGTGACGGAGGCGGTTAAAATGCTTTCGGCACACCAGGTCTTTGCGGGTAAGAGTGATCCTGTGACGGTAATACAGGACGGAGATGAGGCTTTGATTCGTAAAAGTGCCCTCTCCTTTTACAGGGAGGCTGCAGGACGGGCCATCCTGTCAGCCGGTTGTGAGGTTACACCGGGAACCGGGAATGAAAACCTCCGGTTCTTCGGTACTCTTTCCGGCCTGCTACTCAATGAGGAATAGAATAACAAGGAATAGATACATGGGAAAAGATGTAGCATTGGTTCTCTCCGGGGGCGGAGCAAGAGGTTTTGCCCATATTGGCGCAATAAAGGTGCTTGAAAGCGAAGGATACAGGATCACTTCTGTTGCAGGAACCTCGATGGGTGCTCTTGTGGGAGGTATTTATGCCTCTGGCGCATTAAAGGAGTTCGAGGAGTGGGTGATCTCACTTGACGTGATGGAGGTGCTGAAACTGACTGACATAAGTATTGGCGGGAGGGGCATAATGAAGGGAAAGAAGGTAATCGACAAGATGAAGGAGATTGTCCCCGACAGGAACATCGAGGACCTTAAAATACCTTATTGCGCTGTTGCAACTGATATTGTGAAAGGAAGTGAAATGGTCTTTTCCACGGGCGATCTGTTTGATGCAATCAGGGCATCCATTTCAATTCCCACTGTCTTTCAGCCGTTCCGTATCGGGCAGAATTATTTTGTAGACGGAGGGCTTGTCAATCCTATCCCGATTAACAGGGTGAAGCGCTTTGACGGCGATATTCTTGCCGTTGTTGATGTCAATGCAGATCTGCCCCATGACAGGCCCTCGGCAATGGAAGAAGCCTTCAGCGATAACAGGTATCTGAAGCGGATCAGAAGTATCAGGCTGAAGACTGACAAACCGATTCCTAAAAATAAAAAGGATGACATGGGTCTCTTCAATCTCAACACGCGAAGCATTAGCATAATGCTTAACCAGATTGCCTCACTGACGCTGAAAAACCACCTGATCGACATAATGGTTCATGTATCAAGGGATTCTTACGGAATCTATGACTTCTACAAGGCAGCAGAGATCATCAGGGAGGGTGAAAGAGCAACCAGGGTTGCACTGGGTTTGCCAGAGTTTAAAAGCGACGCCGGATGAGGAGATTTCGGACTCATTACTTGTAGATTTTCAGCAAAATCATTACCTTTGTCTGCTGATCTAAATAAATTTCATGATGAATAATTATAGACTTTTTATCCTCCCGGGAATACTTATGATATCTGCCGCACTGAATGCGCAGAAACCCATTAAAGTACTGGAGGACAGTATCCCGATCGGAAACTACCTATATCCCGGTTTCAACGTGACAATTCCTGAAACCAACTTCGACAATACACTTAAGAACTGGGTGAAGATGCAGGAGTCAGGGACCAAGTCAAAAGTGCAGACCGAGAACGGAGAGATGACAATCTTCGGAGCCATCATTAAGGAGATCTCCGCTGCACCTGTTAACGTCTACAGCCGGCTCATGAATGAAGACACTCTGAACAGGCTGCTGGTCACCATTGAGCTTAAGAAAGACCAGTATATTGAGCCTGCATCAGGTGAAGTACAGCTTACGGCAGCCAGAAATTATTTGAAGGAATTTGCCAAATCGCAGTATATGGATGTCGTTAAAGAACAGCTCAGTGCCCAGGAAAAGATCCTCCGAGATATGGAAAATGAGCTCAGTAGTCTCGAGAACCGCAAGAAACGAACGCTGAAGACCGACGAAAACAAGCGGAGCACTGTCAACGATGAACAGTCAGCGCTCTCTGTAAAACAGAATGAGCTGGGATTAGTTTCAACCGAAATCTCAAATAAGAACAGGGAGATGATAGCAATGAGGGTTGGTCCGGAACGGGATGCAATGTCTGCCCAGATCAGTGAACTTGAAAAGAGACGCAAGAAGTTGCAGAATGAAATTAGCAGCAGTGAAAATAAGATCAGTAAGGCAAAATCGGATATCAACGAAGCAAACAATGAGGTACCCGTCAATGAAAACGAACAGTACGAGATAAGAGCAAAGATAGACACGCAGCAGGCTGTAGTACAGTCATATGTTGAAAAACTTAACAATGTCAAGCGTTATTAAGGCCTGTTGATCAGGTAAAAAGTGATTCTTAATTTTTACAACTATACAGATTATGGAAAATCAGGAACAGAAGGAAAATTACCAGCACAAGATCGAATCTCAGCTTGATGAATGGAGAGCAGATATTGACAGGCTCAAAGAGAAAGCAAAGAATGCCACTGCTGAAACCAGGCTGAAGTACCAGGAGAGCATAGACAAGCTTGAGCTCAGACTGGATGAAGGCAAGTCGAAGCTGAAGGACCTCAAGGAGTCAGGTGGCGAGGCATGGGAAGCCGTTAAGGTTGGCGCTGATTCAATATGGGATACCATGAAGGCAACATTTGCCGAAGTAAAGGAAAAGCTAAGGGATAAGGACGACGATAATGAAAAAAGCGCTTAGGATAATTCTTGTTCTCGTGGTGGTTGTTGGTGCCGGTCTGTTCTGGTGGCGTCATTACTTTGTATTTGGCGAGGGGGTTAAGGCAGGAGATCTGAACTTCCTCGTAAAAAAAGGATACATCTTCAAGACATGGGAAGGAAGGCTCATCCAGACAGGGTTCAAAACACCTTCACCAGGGGCGATACAGAGCAACGAATTTGAATTCAGCATCACCAATGACAGCCTTGCCATGGTTCTTGAGAGAGCCAGTGGAAAGTTTGTGGAACTGCGCTACAAGGAATACATAAAACCGCTGCCATGGAGAGGCATGAGCCAGTTCGTGGTTATTGAGGTACTTGAAATCAGGGACCCGGAGGGAGAGACGCAGACCCTTATTCCCTACCAGGCAATCTGACTATGCTAAAGACGAGAATTTTAACCCTGAAATTCAGGGTGGCAGTGCCGTTTCTGTCCCTGTTACTCCTATCGGGATGTGCGGAACTGACTAACATTCTTCAGACAGCCTCAGCCGTTAAGGAGCTCACCGAGGGTGACATTATCGGTGGCCTGAAGGAGGCACTGACGGTGGGTGCCAGGAAAGCCGCTGACAGGTTGTCATCGGAGAACGGTTATTATGGTGATCCGATGGTGAAAATCCCTCTGCCTGACGAGGCAAGGGTGATTGTGGAGAATATCGGCAAGATACCGGGAGGTGAACAGCTCATTGAGAATGTTATCCTTAACATAAACAGGGCCGCAGAGGATGCTGCCAGGGAGGTTGCCCCCATCTTTGTCAGTTCGGTGACACAGATGACAATCACCGACGGTTACAACATTCTGCACGGGGCTGACAACGCCGCAACAACCTACCTCAGGAACACTACCTGGAATGAGCTGTACAGCCTGTACAAACCAAAGATAAGCACCTCCACAAACAAGGAGATCATCGCAGGAATTTCTGCACAGGAGTCGTGGACAACCCTGACCCAAAAATGGAATACCGTTGCCAACAGCATTGCCGGCAGGCTTGCAGGCTTCACTCCTGTGAATACCGATCTTGATGATTTTCTTACCAGAAAGGCCCTTGAGGGGATGTTCATGAAGCTTGAGGGAGAGGAACTTAAGATCAGGAAAGATATTTCTGCAAGGGTTACACCCATTTTACAGAAGGTCTTCGGGACACTTGACAATAATTAAACCCGGAAAGAGTTTTGTCAGTCATCGGTTAAACAAGGTCGCTCTTCTTTTGTTATTATTGCAAAAAATCAAAGAAAATGAGAAAGACGATAATTACATTTTCAGCCATCATAGTGCTGACAGGAATTGGTTCAACAATACTGGGTCAGGATGCCGATACTCTTGAGGGCTGGCACAATGATGGCGTTTTTTCGCTGAACATGGCACAAAGTTCATTTACCAACTGGGCGGCAGGCGGACAGAACTCAGTGGCTATCAATGGACTTATAAACCTGGCAGCCAACTATAAAAAAGGCAAATCAGCCTGGGACAATGCCCTGAACATAGGTTATGGGAAGATGCTTCAGAAGGGAAATGACCTGGGATGGGTCAAGACCGACGACCGGATCGACTTCCAGTCGAAATACGGAAGGAAGGCATCAGAGAAGTGGTTCTATTCAGGACTTATGAGTTTCAAAACCCAGATGACTCCCGGTTACAACTATCCCAATACTGATGACAAGATATCTGATCTGCTCTCCCCTGCCTACCTCCTGTTCTCTCTTGGTATGGATTATAAGCCCAGGCCTGAGTTATCTGTTTTTCTATCCCCGCTCACATCAAAGAATACTATTGTAGCTGATGATTATCTGTCATCAGTCGGAGCTTTCGGGGTTGATCCGGGCAAGAAGTTCAGGACTGAGCTGGGTGCATATGCAAACATTGCATACAAGAAAGATGAGATTGTTAAGAATGTCAATTTTCTGACGAAGCTTGACCTGTTCTCAAATTACCTGCACAACCCGCAGAATATTGACATTAGCTGGGAAGCGCTTATTGTCATGAAGGTCAATAAGTTCATCTCAGCGACTGTGAATACCCACCTGCTCTATGATGATGATATCCTCATCAAGGTTGGGGAAGACACGGAAGGTGATGCCATTATGGGCAAGCGTGCACAGTTCAAGGAAGTCATTGGTGTAGGTCTAACATATAAGTTTATCAAATAAAAAGCCTGGAAAAATCCTGGTCAATTATGCGCAATCAGACCAGCCTGACGTATGCTGAAGTTAATTAACCACCCCCTGATAACACACAAACTGTCTCTCATCCGGAGGAGGGAGACCGGGACTCGTGATTTCAGGCAGAATGTCAGTGAGATAGCCGGATTGATGGCTTATGAGATTACCAGGGATCTGCCCCTGCGGGAGGTTATCATTGACACTCCTGTCTCTCCGTGCATAACAGCTGAGCTCTCAAGGGAGATAATCCTGGTCCCTGTGCTCAGGGCAGGGCTAGGCATGGTTGACGGCATAACCAGTCTGATTACCACTGCAAAGGTAGGTCATATCGGACTGGTTCGCGATCATGAGACCCTCGCTCCCACTGAGTACTATGCCAAGTTCCCGGCAGATCTGTCGGATTCGATTGTCATGGTGCTTGATCCGATGCTTGCAACAGGCGGGAGTGCCAGTGCTGCCATTGATGCAGTAAAGAAAAGAGGTGCTGTTACTATCAGGCTGGTGTGCATTGTAGGGGCGCCTGAGGGCGTTAAACGTATGGAGAGGGAACACCCTGATGTGGACATCTACCTCGCGGCCCTTGACAGCCATCTTAACGACAAGGGTTACATTGTACCCGGACTGGGTGATGCAGGCGACAGGCTGTTTGGGACTGTCTGAAGATTGTTGTTTTTATTGATAATCCTCTTTTTTTCAACTTTTTCCCGGAGCCGTTCTGCCGAACAGAATACCTTGCTATATTCGCAGATCAAACCAAACAAATGAAAGCTATGGGACTCAGGCGCCGGTTAATTATAATGAACTTCCTCCAGTTCTTCATCTGGGGATCGTGGCTGTTAACCGTTGGAGCATACTGGTTTCAGACAAAGAACTGGTCAGGGACCGATTTCGGAGCCATCTTTTCCACAATGGGTCTGGCTTCGCTATTCATGCCGGCAATTGCGGGAATAATTGCCGACCGATGGATCAATGCCGAGAAGCTTTACGGCATCTTTCATATCCTGGGGGCTGTTCTGCTTTCGATCATCCCCATAATTAACAATCCTGACACCTTTTTCTGGGTTCTTCTGCTGACAATGATGTTTTACATGCCCACCCTGGCGCTGGCAATAACTGTAGCTTACAGCTCGATGAAGAACAGCGGCATGGATATCATTAAAGATTATCCTCCGGTAAGGGTCTGGGGTACCATTGGCTTCATCGTGGCGTTATGGGTTGTAAGCCTTCTCGGCTTTGAGACCTCACCAATGCAGTTTTACGTGGCGGCTGCAGCGTCACTGGGACTGGGCATCTATGCCTTTACCCTGCCGAAGTGTCCGCCTCTTGCAAGAGGGCACAAAAAGAATCTTGTTGAGGAGCTTGGCCTGAATGCCTTCAAGCTTTTCAAGAGCAGCAAGATGGCGCTCTTCTTTATTTTTGCCATGCTGCTCGGGGCCGCGCTTCAGCTCACCAATGCCTACGGGGACACATTCCTTCACGATTTTGCTAAAGTACCGGCCTATGAGAATCTGATAGCAGTGAGGTACCCGGCAATAATCATGTCCATATCACAGATATCCGAGACGCTGTTTATTCTCACGATACCCTTCTTCCTGATGAGGTTCGGGATAAAGAAGGTAATGCTCATCAGCATGGTTGCGTGGGTATTCCGTTTCTTGCTCTTCGGCCTTGGTAACCCGGCTGAAGGGCTCTGGATGATAATTCTGTCATGTATAATCTACGGGATGGCTTTTGATTTCTTCAACATCTCCGGGTCACTTTTCGTTGAGACGCAAAGCAAGCCTGAGATAAGGGCCAGCGCACAGGGGCTTTTCATGATGATGACCAACGGTTTCGGGGCATTCCTCGGCAGCCGCATCAGCGGGATTGTGCTCGACAGGTATTTCATCCTGGAAGGCGGAGCGTTTGACTGGAGGGGAATATGGTTTGCTTTTGCGGGTTACGCCCTGGTGGTGGCCATACTCTTTGCCGTGCTCTTCAAGCACAAGCACGTGCCGGAGAATCAGGCGACATAGCGAAAAGTCTTTATCCGATCATAATGAGGCTCAGTCCTATAACAATCATGCCGCTGATGAGGCCGTAGATGGCAACATGATGCTTTCCGTACTTATGAGCCGCCGGAAGTAGCTCGTCGAAGGAAATATAAACCATGATTCCGGCCACCATACCGAATACATAACCAAGACTTATATCACTGTTGAACAGGGTCAGGATAAAGTACCCTGCTATGGCGCCGATGGGTTCAGAAAACCCGGACAGGACCGACCATGCCAGGGCTTTTTTCTTTGACCCTGTTGCATAATAAACGGGCACCGAGACTGCAATTCCTTCAGGTATGTTATGAATGGCAACGGCAATGGCAATGCTTATCCCGATTGTGACGTCTGACATGGCCGACATGAAAGTAGCTATACCCTCCGGGAAGTTGTGTATCCCAATGGCAATTGCAGTGAAAGTCCCGATTCTCATCAACTTCTGGTCTCTGGGGCCTGGTCTGCCCTTGTGATGTTGCCTCCGGCCCTGGCACTCAGGTTTACCAGGGTCTCTCGTCCCCGGGTTCATCTGCTCCACCCTCTTCAGTTCATGGGGGTTGCCTTCCGATGGGAGAATCTTGTCAATGGCAGCAGACAGCCCGATACCCGCTACGAATGAGACAAAGGTGAGCCATGCTGCTGTGTCATGGCTGTAATATAGACACATTATCTCACCCGATTCTGTCAGAATCTCGGTAAATGAAATAAAAATCATGACACCGGCTGAGAATCCGAGCGAAAAGGCAAGGAATGTGGTCTTGGTTCGCTTTGCGAAGAAAGCAATCAATCCCCCGATCCCGGTAGCCAGTCCTGCAAAAAGCGTGATCCCGAAGGCAAACAAAAGCGGGGAACCATTCATCAAAATATTTATTTAGAATCATTTTAAATTGCAAAATTAGAAGAAACATCGAAAAAACAAGCGTTGCAGAGAGAGTGGGATAAAAAAAAACTCTTAATTAGTGAACCTTTTCAGGAACATGAATCTCCGTGATTATTATACTATACTTGGGGTAAGGCAGGGTGCCACCGATGATGAGATCAGGAAGGCGTACCGAAGCAAGGCTATGCAATATCATCCTGACCGCAATCATTCTGAGGAAGCCCCGGAGATGTTCATACAGATCACGGAGGCCTATGAGTACCTTACCAGTCATCCTCACAGCAGGAACATCACCAGGGAGGAAGCGGATAGTAATTACCGGGCCTGGGTTGAATACAGGCAGGCGGAGGCGAGAAAGAGGGCTGAAGCCTATTCAAAGACAACCTATTCGGCCTTTAAGAAGAGTCCCATATATAAGAGCACTACTGTCATTGACGGGACGATGGTTTTCCTGGGACTGGCGCTGGCTGTAACCGTCATAGGCATGACCATCTTCGGATATAGCTACCGTATGAGAACTTCATACACCCCCAGGGAGGAGCCCTCTCTGCCACTGGCACTGGTAACGCTCATCATAGGGGTGATTTATCTGTTGATTTCGTTCCTCTACCTCAGCGCGTGGATCGCTCAGCAAAAGAGAAAAAAGCAAAGCAAAAATGTCAGGGAGAATAAAAATCAGGAATCCGTTTGATGCGGATAAGAACCAGTGTTTTGGATGCAGTACCACCAATCCTGCCGGGTTGAAACTAACCTTTGAGGAGGAGGACGGAAAACTGTTTGCATCCTGGGATCCATCGCCACATTTCCAGGGATATATTAATGTGCTTCATGGCGGGATTATTGCAACTCTTCTTGACGAGGTGGGTGCCTGGTGCATCTACATTACTCCGGGCACCTCGGGAGTGACCTCCTCATTGACTGTCAGGTACCTTAAGCCCGTCTACATCAGCAAGGGGACCGTTCGTATTGAGGCGGAACTCATCCTGCTGAAGGAAAAGAGCGGACTCTATAAGTGCAGGCTCTATGATGGCGAAGGGAAACTGTGCGCTGAAGCAGATATTGAATACTTTCTATATCCGGAGAAGATTGCCCGTCAACGCTTTCATTTTCCGGGAAGGGAGGCTTTTTATTCTGTCTGACAGCCTGCACCCGGCAGGGAATCCCTTTATCCGGTCTGACAGGTCACTTCTTCCAATCAGAAATCGATGCGTGCCAGTGGTGTTACGCTGTGGTCAGCGAACTCCTTCCTGAGGTACTTATAGTATCCGGTTATGCCGATCATTGCCGCATTATCAGTAGTATACCGGAACTCGGGAAGGAAGATGTTCCACCTGCGCTTCTGCGACTCTCTGATGACCGCCTGCCTGAGGCCGGAATTTGCAGAGACACCGCCTGCAATGCCTATTTCGGTTATGCCGGTCTCTTTGGAGGCGCGAACCAGCTTGCCAATAAGAATTTCTATGATTGTTTGTTGAAGTGATGCGGCGAGATCATTCAGGTTTTTCGAAATGAAATCCGGTTCATCGGCCACCCTGTCACGCAAGAAATAGAGAAAGCTTGTCTTGAGCCCGGAGAAGCTGAAGTTCAGCCCCTGTATCCTTGGTTTGGCAAACCGGAATGCCTCACTGTTGCCATCGGCAGCCAGCCGGTCAATCACCGGACCCCCGGGATACGGGAGTCCCATTACCTTGGCACATTTGTCGAAAGCCTCTCCGGCAGCATCATCAATTGTATTGCCGATGAGTTCCATTGTAAAGTGATCACGCATGACGATTAGTTGCGTATGGCCCCCAGAGACAAGCAGGCAGAGGAATGGAAAGCCTGGAATACGATTCTCTCTTCCCTGTTCCATGGCGAAGTGGGACATGACATGAGCCTGGAGGTGGTTAACTTCAATCAGCGGAATATTGCGTGCCAGTGCAAACCCTTTGGCAAATGAGGTGCCCACCAGAAGTGAGCCCAGCAGGCCCGGGCCACGGGTAAAGGCTACAGCACTTATCTCATCTGCTCTCTTACCTGATGCGGCCAATGCCTGGTCAACTACCGGGACGATATTGGCCTGGTGTGCCCTTGAAGCCAGTTCAGGAACAACACCTCCGTAAGCCTTATGGATAGTCTGGTTTGCTATCAGGTTGGAGAGGACATACCCGTTGCTGATGACCGCAGACGAAGTGTCGTCGCAGGATGATTCTATCGCAAGGATAGTAATGTCTGGCGTCATTTTTGTATCACTCTTTTTTATTACCTTCGCATACGGCGGGAATTCCATCATTAATGGCCAAAATTATTAAAAAAATCGTAAGGGTCCTTCTTATCATAGCAGCAGTGCTGATCGTGGTGCCGTCTATCTTGTTCCTGTTACTGCAGGCTCCTGCCATTCAGACCTTTACGGTGAACAGTCTGACGCAGGCAATCTCGAAGAAAACCGGGGCTGAGATAGCCATTGGCAGGGTAACCTACAGCATGTTCCGCAAGATTGTACTTGAGGATGTACTTTTTGAGGACCAGAGAGGTGATACACTGCTTGCTGTTAAAAGGATTGATCTGAAAATCCGGCAGATAAGGCCGTCGGATATGACCTTAAGGTTTGGGAGGACCCGTCTGTACGAACCCGATTTCAGAATGGTCAGGGACACTTCAGGTATCATGAACCTGACACAGTATATTAGAAGCCTGACGGGAGACTCCGTAAAGGACACCACCAGAAGCATTGACATCAGTTTTACTGATATCGACTTAAATAACGGGGCCTTTATTCTTGCCGACATGTCTGATACTGCAGGCATCATCCCGGGCAGTGTCAACTTCAGGAACATGAGGCTATCCGGCATCAATGCCAGGGTTAGGGATCTGTGCATCATTCCGGACTCTGTCAGCATGATCATCAGGGGGCTGGCCTTTGAAGAAGCAGGAGGATTTACCAGCCAAAGTCTGGACATGAATTTAGCTGTTGCCTCCGGAGGGCTGTTTTTCAGGGAGGTGGAACTACTGACCGACTCCAGTGCCATCTCGGCCGAAAAAATCCTGCTGATACCCCAGGATACGGCCTCCTGGTCTGATTTCATCAACAGGGTTAAGATGGATTATCTTTTCAATAACTCATTTATTGATGCTTCCGACCTGGCCTACTTCGTCATGCCCCTGGCAGGCATCAGTGAGAACTTCGCCCTGTCCGGCAGGGTAAGCGGAACAGTGGCTGAGATGAAAGGACGGAATATCAGGATTGACTATGCTGACGCAACAAGACTCAGGTTTGATTTTGATATCTCAGGACTCCCTCAAATCAGTGAAAGCTACCTGTTCATTGATTTCACTGACATGAGAACCAGTGCCGGAGATATCGAGAAGTTTTCGATCCCGGGGAAGAAGCCGCTCAGGCTCCCCGTGATAGCACATGACATGGGGCTCATTTCTTACCAGGGCAGTTTCACAGGGTTCACCACCGATTTTGTTTCTTTCGGAACGCTGACCACTGAGAGAGGCACTTTCTCCACTGACCTTTCGCTGAGACCTGAAGGCAGGAATACCTTCGGGTTCAAGGGACTCCTGCGGACCAGTGATGTGGATCTCGGTTACGTTACCAGGAACGATGAGATGTTCGGGGGTCTCTGGATGCATGCTGACATCGAGGGATCCATGCAGTCGTTCAAACACCTCACTGCCAGCATTACAGGAAATATTGACAGCGTAGAGGTCAATGACTACATGTACCGGAATGTTTCCGTGGCCGGCACCTATGCTGACAGCATATGGGACGGCACCGTAACGGTCAGGGACAGGAACATAAGAATGGACCTCATGGGGAGGTTTGATCTTGAAAAGAGCATGCCTGAGTTTGATTTCACAATGAACCTGGCCCATGCAGACCTTCACAGGCTCAACCTTATCAAGGGCGATTCTGTCTTTACGGTCTCTGCCCTTCTGACTGCTACCTTCAAGGGCAACAGTACAGACAATCTTGAAGGTGAGATGAGGCTGATCAATTCCACGCTTCAGAATTCCAACGGTATGCTGAGCATCTATGATTTCCTCGTTATCTCTGGCAAGGAAAACGGGGAACCGTTACTGACCCTCAAATCTGACTTCGCCGATGCGGAGGTAAGAGGCACCTATACTCCTGAGGCAATAGGATCAACTGTAAAGAAGATGCTCGCAACCCTTTTCCCGTCAAGGTTCAAGGCCCCTGAGGAAACCAGGGGAAAGAAAATGGCGGAGGCTATGTTCACCATCAATGCGCGCATCAAAAAGATTGATAAGCTGAACGAATTCCTTGCCACAGGGTTAACCATCTCCGAAGGAAGCACCTTAACGGGACGCTTCATGTCTGAACGGTCCGAACTCTCAGCTGAGATGAGGTCCGATGCAATAACATATTCGGGCCTAAGGCTGGGGAAGATGAGCCTGTCCGGATCAGTGAACAGGGGAAACATGACTGTTGATCTAAGTGCGGACACTCTCCTGCTCCCGGACAAGTCTTTACTTGGCAATTTCACTATGGGGGCTACCAGCAACACCGACACGATAGACCTCGGGCTCAGGTGGGATAACCATGACGATGGCAGGACAACGGGTGAATTGAATGCCAGGGGTTTCTTCAGCCTGAACGAACTTAAGAGGTCCGTTCTTACAGTTGGCATCCTTCCTTCAGGATTTACTGTCAGAAGCGCACCGTGGACGATCAGTCCTGCCCGTATTGTGCTGGACTCAACAAGCATCTGGTTTGACAACATTCTGGTGACCAGCCGGACAAATTACATAAGGCTTGACGGTATGCTCTCATCTGCGCCTGAAGAGAGACTGAACCTGAGCTTTGAAGGACTCAACCTGTCATACCTCAACAGCCTTCAGAAGGATCAGCCCGGCAGTAAGGAAGGCTCATCCGGGATGCAGGTCGGCGGGATAATGAAAGGAAATCTCACACTGTCGGATGTATATAACGATTTGCTCTTCGAGAGCAATATCAGTGTCACGGACTTTACCTTTAACAATAATGGATATGGCCTTCTGACCGTCCTGAGTGAATGGGATCCCAGGAAAAAGGTTGCCCAGATAAACGTCTTCAATGATTTTGAGGGCAACCGCTTCTTTGAAATAAGCGGCAGTTATGCGCCATCATCAAAGATTGCCGACATAACTGCCATTACATCTTCCATGCCACTTAATATTATAGACCCCTTCGTCAAAGCATTTGCCTCTGACCTGAATGGACTGGCCTCCGGCAAGGTGAGGATCCATGGGCCGCTGAAGCAGCTCACGCTGAGCGGCTCGGTGATGGCCCGCGATGCATCATTGAAGATCAATTTCCTCCAGACCAGATACAGTTTCTCGGACAGTATACGGTTCACCCCGCAGGGTATTGAATTCAGAGACATCAGGATCTTCGATGACTACAAAAACAAGGGAACTGTTAACGGTATGCTTTCGCACAAGTCATTCAAGGAGATGGGCATCAGTTTCGACATAAACATGGACAAGATGCTTGTCATGAATACAAAACCCAAGGACAGTGACAGCTTCTATGGGACTGCTTATGCATCAGGTTATGCGGGCATAAGGGGGAATGACACGAAGCTTGTTTTCAATATTTCGGCCAGGACGGCGGCAAACACCGAGTTTTATGTACCGCTGAACTCCTCAGCAAGCGTGAGTGACTACCCCTACATAATCTTCGTTGATCCGGCTAAGGAAAAGAAGGAGGTCAATGAGACAGACAACCAGTTCGTTAAAACAAATCAGGGAAGCAATATAGAGCTTAATTTTGACCTCGATATCACCCCTGAGGCCGAGGTTCAGCTGATACTTGACGCCACCACTGGCGGCGTGATAAGAGGCAAGGGAGAGGGAAAACTGAATATAAGCCTCAGTTCACGGGGAGATGTACGCATGGCAGGTGATTTTATCATCAGAAACGGCGATTACCTCTTTACCCTGGG
>JBFYPM010000069.1:0-14912 GCA_041303295.1 Bacteroidales bacterium | reverse complement strand
CTTCTCGAGTACGTAGATACGGTCAGCATGCATGATTGTAGACAGACGGTGGGCTATCATCAGTGTTATCTGCTGCTTCCCGGCAGATACCTCCCTGAGCGTCTTGGTGATCTCCTCCTCGGTGATTGAATCCAGTGCCGAGGTAGCCTCGTCAAAAATGAGGATCTTGGGGTTGCGTATCAGGGCCCGCGCAATGGCCAGCCTCTGCTTCTCACCCCCGGAGACCATCTTCCCTCCCTCGCCCAGGAGGGTGTCCAGCCCTTTCGGAGAGCTCTCCACCAGCCTGATGGCCGAGGCCTTCTTCAGAGCCTCGTAGATCTCTTCATCCGTCGCCTCCGGTTTGACAAACTGCATGTTCTCCCTGATTGTACCCGAGAAGAGCTGCGTGTCCTGAGTGACAAAACCCAGCTGCCTGCGCATCTGGTTGAACCTGATGTCACGCGCTGCAACATCATCATAGTAAATAGTGCCTTCTGTAGGAGTGTACAGTCCAACCAGCAGCTTGACAAGTGTCGACTTGCCGCAGCCGGATGGTCCCACGAAGGCAATTGTATCTCCCCTGACGGCCCTGAAAGAGAGGTCCTCGATTGCATCGGTCTCGGCTTTCTTGTAGCGGAAGGTGACATGGTCGAAACATAGATTCACGATTTCACCTATCTCAACCGGCTCTTCCGGCCGGTATTCCGGCTCCTTCTTCATGAGATCATTGAATAGCTGCAGCGAGGCTTCAGCCTCGCGGTAGGTGAGGATGATGCTTCCCAGGTCCTGCAGAGGATAGAGGATACGTGTGGAGATGAACTGCATTGTGATCAGTTCACCGGTGGTAAGCATATCACGAAAGATAAGCCAGAGGAGTATGAAAAGGATTGATTCCCTCAGGACAAGCAAAACGGAACTCTGCAGAAAGGTCAGTGAGCGTATCTTCCTGACCTTTGTGATCTCAAGGTCGAAAATCTTCCTGGTGAAGTTCTTCAGCCGCCTGATCTCAGGGTAGGTAAGGCCCATGCTCTTGACCAGCTCGATATTCCTCAGCGATGCTGTAATTGATCCGCTCATCTTATTGGTTTCCTTAACCACGGAGCGCTGGATGGTCCTGATCTTTCTGCTCAGCATCCCGGTGAGTCCGCCAAGCAGTACTACCCCTATCAGGAAGACAGGTATCAGCAGCCAGCTTTTGGTCACTGAATACCAGATCAGGAATGCAATACCTACGATTGTAGTGAACAGGGTGGTGATGAACGAGGTAATAAACCTCTCATTGTCATGCCTCACCTTCTGTAGTACCGACAGCACATGACCGCTGCTGGTCTCTTCAAACTCATGGTAAGGAAGCCTCAGTGTTTGTCTAAGTCCCTCATCGAAAACCGACAGACCGAACTTCTGGACCACCAGCCGGGTGACATACTCGTTGAAAGCCCTGGCCAGCCTGGCCATAAGGGCGATACCGACGGCCAGTGCGAGAAGCCTTATGGCCCCGTTGATGAGCTCATGCTCGGAGCGGCCGCCGGGGTTGACAGCGTACAGGTCGATGATCTTCCCGAAGATGATGGGGTCAATGAGGTCAAGCACCTGCGCAATGGCCGCCAGTCCCATCGCAAGAAACAACAGGCCTTTGAACGGTTTGAGGTACTTCCAGATTATCTTCATTGAAACAAGGTTGACTCCCTTCAACCCGGGGGCCGAAAGGAGCATTGACAAATGCTGAGTATATATGAGTCCTAAATGTCAGCCGAGAATGTATCACCCTGTTTCAGGTCGCCTGTCTGCCAGCCCTTGCGGAGCCAGCTTGACCGCTGCGCGGCTGTACCGTGAGTGAATGAATCGGGCACAACCCGTCCCTGGTATTTCTTCTGCAGCACATCATCGCCGATTGATGAGGCAGCATTGAGAGCCTCTTCAATGTCGCCAGGCTCAAGCGAATCGAACATCCGGCTTGCATGATGCGCCCATACGCCGGCAAGGAAATCAGCTTGCAGCTCAAGCCTGACGGTAAGCTGGTTGGCCCTGACCTCGCTCAGTCGCTGCCGCTCTGACTGCACCTCATCAAGGATGCCCATCAGATTCTGGACATGATGACCTATCTCATGAGCAATTACATATGCCACTGCAAAATCACCCTGGGCTCCGTATTTTGTCTGAAGGTCATCGCAGAAGCTCAGGTCAATGTATACTTTTTCATCTGCAGGACAGTAGAACGGTCCGCTGGCGGCGGTTGCATAACCGCAGGCTGACTCCACCTGGTCTCTGAAGAGAACCAGTGTGGGTTTGCGGTAAGTGGATCCTGACTCTGCGAAGATCTTTCCCCAGACCTCCTCGGTATCAGCCAGTACAACCGAGACGAACTGAGCCATGGCGTTCTCCTCCTCTGTTGCCTCAATGGGGCCTGATGTTTCGGTGCCGGAGCCACCCTGATTCAGAATGCCCGACGGATCACCGCCAAGAAGATAGACAAGCAGCACTATTACAAGCGTTCCTATCCCACCACCGACAACCTTTGTGCCGGTTCCCATCCCTCTGCGGTCTTCAACATTGTCGCTCCCGCGACGTCCTTGCCATTTCATACTGATATGCTTTTGCCGGTTTCAAAATTAAGAAACCGAAAGATACTAAAACAACCCCATATTGAAAAGTTTAGCCGTGAACAAATCCTCCTCCCTCTTGTTATCGTTTAAAAGAGTTTAAACATGAGAGCAAAGACTATTGTATTCACAGCATTAATTTTCAGTTTGTTAACAATAAACAACAAGACTATGGCACAGGGATATACTTTTCCGGAGCTTCCGTACGCTTACAACGCACTGGAGCCCTATATTGACGCACAGACGATGGAGATTCACTACACCAAACATCACAGGGCATATTTTGACAATTTTGTAAAGGCGGCAGGCGAGGCTAAGATTGACAATCTGCCACTTGAGGACTTATTTGCCAGGGTAAGTATTTACTCCGCAGTAATCCGTAACAACGGCGGCGGGTTCTACAACCACAAGCTCTTCTGGAAGTTAATGGGACCGAACGCAGGAGGCCAGCCTGAAGGCGCCCTGCTTGAAGCTATCAACAAAACTTTCGGGTCATTTGACCTGTTCAAGACCGAATTTGAGACTGCAGCCAAGACACAGTTCGGAAGCGGATGGGCTTGGCTGTCTGTTGACGCTGACGGCAAGCTGTTCGTCTCACAGACACCTAACCAGGACAACCCTCTGATGGACGTGGCTGCCAAACGCGGTCAACCCATTCTCGCACTGGATGTGTGGGAACATGCATATTACCTCAAATACCAGAATCGCAGGCCTGAATATGTGGCTAGTTTCTGGAACGTTGTAAACTGGAAAAAGGTTGCTGAGTTGTACGGAGAAGCGCTGAAGTAGTTGATTAACAAGTAACCTTTATGAAGAGAGGCGCCATTTTAAAATGACGCCTCTCCTGTTTTACCCCTGACTGGCTGCGAATCAGTTGTTGCAGTTGAAGCAGACCTCATTATCCAGCTTTCGCCCGGCGAAGAAGTCGTCAATATTCTGAAGTGTGGTCTCTGCAATGTTCTGGATGGCTTCGCGGGTGAAGAACCCCTGGTGCGATGTGATGATGACATTGTTGAATGTCAGGAGCCGTGCCAGGACGTCATCGCCCAGCACCCTGTCAGAGAGATCCTCAAAGAAGAACTGGCTCTCCTCCTCGTATACATCAAGCCCTGCAGAACCTACCTGTCCGCTCTTGAGTCCCTCAATCAGGTCGGCGGTTTTAATGAGCTTGCCTCTCCCGGTATTGATAAGCATCACCCCTCTCTTCATCATTGCTATTGACGATGCATTGATCATAAACTCCGTCTCCTTTGTGAGCGGACAGTTCAGCGAGATGATATGTGAGTCTCGATAGATCTCCTCAACTGATACATACCTGCACCCCGTCTGTGCGGCAAACTGCTCATCAGGATACATATCATTAAGCAGCACCTCCATGCCAAATCCTCTGAGTATACCGGCCAGCACCTTGCCTATCCTGCCGGTTCCGATCACACCAGCTGTTTTTCCGTACATATCAAATCCAAGGAGTCCGTTCAGGGCGAAGTTCGTGTCACGTGTCCTGAAATAGGCCCTGTGCACCTTTCGGTTGAGAGTGAGCATCAGCGCCACGGTATGTTCGGCAATAGCGTGCGGCGAATAGGATGGCACCCTCACCACCCTTATATTGTTAAGTGCTGCCTTCAGGTCAACGTTGTTGAATCCCGCAGAGCGAAGGGCAATAAGCTTAACCCCGTATTGCTTCAGATTCATTATCATCTCCGCATTGACAGTGTCGTTCACGAAGATCACCACCGCATCATACCCCTGCGCCAGTAGGACGTTGTCTGAGGTAAGGTGAAACTTGAAGTATTTTATAGTATATCCGTACTTTGAGTTCAGCTCGTTGAACGACTCAATATCATAAGGCTTGGCATCAAAAAAAGCAATCTTAAGTTTATCCATTTCTGTCTCTGTTGTTATTTGAATAACAAAGCCAGAGATGATTTGTTCTTCCGGTAAATGCTGCCTGATCGGCCGGGATTAATATTTCCCTGCTTATTCTTACTTTTTCTTCAGCGGATCTGCAGCCCTGTTATAAAACTCATTGTGAAGATCCTCAACAGTATTGCTGTTCTTCAGGTACTTAATCAGATCGGCAATCTGGACAGCATCTTTGGTGACAAGCAGCTCTCCAAGCCTCTTATCTGGCTGCGCCACATCACCGGCATAGTGGTTAGGGAAACGGGCATACCATCCAATTCCTGTGTATCCGAAGGGCATCATGTCAAGCCGTCCCTGGCTGGCGCCCGACTCCAGGCCGATGGCTGCAACATCAACAAGGTCAGGACGGATGAAGTACATCATTGAGGTCTCCTCCTCTCCGGCATGTCCGTCGGATGTGGCCTTCTTAAGTGCTCCGATCTCCCTGTCGAGTCTCTGATCAGGTCTACCCTGGAATAGTACGACGATGTAATCCTTCCTGGCTGCAAGCTGTGACTGGCAGAAATACTGCAGGAAGTAGGTGCTGCCTCCGTGACCGTTATGAATTATGATCTTCTTCAGTCCGTTTCTCGAGAGCTCTTCGCAGGTCTCCTCAAGCATCTGCCACATCAGGTCATTGCTGTATGCGATGGTGCCGGGCTGATGCTTCGCCTCGAATATCTGCCCCACAAAATAAGGGGGAAATACAACGGCGTATTCCATCTCCGCGGCCATGACAGCCGATGCCCTTGCCTCAAAGAGATCAGTACCCAGGGGCAGCTGAGTGGCATGTTTCTCGATTATACCAATCGGGATAACGCAGACGCCTCCTGACAGCTCCACAGCCTTCACAAACTGAGGCGTTGTCAGCTCCTCCATCTGACAGGGGATCCCCGCGGTACCGGAATGGTGCAGACCTGGTGTCCCTGCGGTTGCTCCGGGCTGCAAACCGGAGGGGTCTGCCGCCCGATCAGACCGTTGAATGGGCATCCCGGTAGTCCGGCTTTGCTGCTGTCCGGCAAGCATCAACGCCAGCAGAACCATGGCGAAAAGTGCAATATTTCTCTTCATCGTTTTGCGGTTTCAAAATCAAATAAAATTAAACCTTCCGCGGGACTAATCAAAAAACAATCATCATCCTGTCAAACATCATTTCCCCTGGAAAACAGGATTTGCTACCTGTGACAGGAGCATATGTAAAAAATAATCCGACGACGGTGAGATATCTTCTCAGAAATATAATAAGAGGCAGCCCCGAAGGACATCCCCTTAATTAATAGTTTTTAGACAGGAGGGTCTTTTCTGCTTATTAAAGCTCTTTATCAAAGAATAGGCTGGGCAGTAACTAAAGCAGGTACTGGCCTGAGGAGATTATCAGTAGTAAGGTTTCCGGAGCAGAAGTCATTAAATCAATAGAAAATAGTAACCATCCAGGCCCCGGGCTGATTAATGACAAAATTCAGTTCATAGTTGAGGTTTACGGCAGATCGTGAACCCTGCGAACTAAATGCACTGGGAGCAGAGAATTTCACTTTTCCTTCAAATGGGAAGGTCACAGTGTCGAATCCGAAATTATTGCTTGAACCGGTTTCGTTGCCTGAGCTCCCCTGTAGAAGAAGATCGCTTATCGGGCTGGTATGTTCCGAGGAGGTGCCTCCCCTGGTGAATTTATAGTATACACGAAGGGGCTGATCTCCAGTCCTGACACAGGAAACCCTTGATATTCCGCTTCGGTATTCGATAATATATGGAGGAATACTCTTTTCTCCGATATACTTATCACTTTCCCAGATGCCTGTAATAACTGAGTCACGGCCATCGTGCTTACCGGTAAATGTACCGGTGCCATCTCTCAGGCCTTTTTCCCATTCTCCCTCATATTTTTCGCCGGTATGCCAGGTGTAAGTACCGATACCGTTAGGCAGACCTTTTTTAAACTCCCCAGTGTAATGATCACTTCCGGAGGCCACTCCATGGCCGTCAGCCAGACCCTGTTTACAGCCTCCGGTATATGTACTGTCAATCCCTGGTTTCAAAACCTTGCAGATATTCTGCGAGTAAGCCTCTGAAAACCCGGAGGCGATCATGAAAAAACCCAATAACAATGCAATTTGTCTCATTTCCTTGTTTTTATGCATTCAGATACTAAATAAATCAAAGGGTTAAGTGTGGAATTAATTCTCCAACCTCAACTGCAACCTGAAAGGAGGTTGACTCACCGAATGTAATATGAAATAGAAAAAAGCCGTCTCAGTGTGTCTACTGAGACGGCCTCATTCAAAAGCTAGTATATTTCTTTGTCAAAAAACAGCCTGGTCAATGGTGAATCGCCACCAATTGCAGTCGAAGCAGCTTCGTAATTATCAGCATTCAGTGTCTGTTCGGAAACAGGATAAAACAGCCGAACAGGTACTTTATTAATATTCTGTTTATAGTTTGGCGGAGCAAACAGCCGGGGATAATCCAGCCTCCTGTAAGAATTCCAGAGGGCATTACCACGGAGCCAGTATGCCAGCCATGCCTGGGTGCCGATTTTCTGTTTCCAACTGGTGAAAGCCGTGGCGTAAGCCACCGAAGGCTGGGCCAGGTATGCATCTGCCTGCGCAGGCGTTCCACCCCAGTAAAGGATTGATGATTCAACTGCATTGATATAATGTGTCTCAGCAGTACCGCCTACTGAAAAACCCCTTTCAACAGCTTCGGCCAGGAGGAACTCAGCTTCGGTGTAATCACTTATTATCCATGGTCTGTTCGCCGTCAGGTGCATTGGGTTCACATGCGAGAATGACGGAAATCCATTTGCCTGCCCTTGTGCGCCACCCAAATATACAGGTGGATCACTGCCAACAACAGGGGTGGCATAGAATTCAAGACGTGGATCAGTAACCGTAACGATTAATATACTTGTGTCAGGCCTGGGAGTAGATGGCTGCATGGCATCAATAAGATTGGAAGTTACAACGTAGTCATCACGGCCGGACTGCACAAAGTCAATAAACTGCTGATTTTCATTGGGAGCATCGGACAGCCATTTCATCGTCATAACATCACCCTCAGAAAAGATATTTGGTGCGGCAGCCTCGGCAACGGTTTTAGAATAACCGGCATCCACATCATAAAGCATCAGGCCCATCCTGAGCTTAAGTATGTTTGCAAATTTATGCCACATTTCAGTACCTTCCGGTGTGCTACCGCAGATATTGTCATATCCTGAAGGCATACCACCAACTGTGACATCCAACTGGTCCATTGCTGCGTCCAAACGGTCTATAAGATCTTTATAAACGGTCAGGGCGTCATCATAGACAGGAGTTGGATATTCAATATTGAATGCCTGGGAATAGGGCATATCCCCAAAATTCTCGATGATATAACTCCAGGCAAATACTGACATTATTTCGATGATAGCCAACTGATTATCACGCTGAGCCTGTGAAATGCCTGCAAGAGGCTGAGCTTCCAGTACTCTGGCGGCTTCAATATAATTCGAAAGCACAAGCCTGTACATAGCATTCATGGTAGCAACGGGTACACCACGTGTTGTCATATCGTACCTGCTCTCATCGGGATAGGTGGTATTTGCAAAATGTTGCATCCACATTAATGTCAGATTCGAATTAACATTTTCTGTGGACAGCTGGATCATAAATTGCCTTGTAGCTCCATTGTAAAGTGATTCCCCAGATACCGAAGCAAAATCCTTTACGTTTTTATTTAAATCTTCCAGTTTAGTGCATGCGGAGAGCGCAAGAAGAACTGAAATAGATATCAATAGCTTTTTCATAACTTTTCAATTAGAAGTTAAGTTTTAGATTGAAACTAAAATCACGGGTAGTTGGAAGTGATCCGGTTGTGTACCCTTGAATATTACCAGCTGTCATTCCTGATTCAGGATCGGCATATGGTAAATTCTTATGTATTATCCAGGGGTTGGAAGCAATCGCACTCAATGATACTCCTTTGATAAATGTCCTGTTCAATAATTTGGAAGGAAGGCTGTAGGTGAAGACTACTTCTCTCAATTTAACAAAACTGGCATCATATATAAATGCTGAATGGGGCAGAAGACCTATTCCGAATCCGTCGGCATTGGTAGCGTTAACGCGGGTCTTATTGGGTACGCTTACTCCGTCAATAACATTTACACCCTCAATGATGTATCCGCCACTTGTGGATGCATAGCCCAGACTATGATCATCGTCATCAACCCATACGATAGGGTCCCTTACAGGATTACCCAGGTCATTTGTAAAAGCAGTCTCAGGATACAATCCGCTTGAGAGGCCATAATACATATCGAGTGAAAAAATATCACCGCCTTTTTGCACATCAATAAGGAAGCTCAGTCCTAAATTTTTATAGCTGAATGAGTTATTAATACCACCGGTCCAGTCGGGAGTAAAGTTTCCAATAGAAACGGCGGCCGAACTGGTTATTACAGGGGTACCGGTCTCTTCATCTATAATTTTATTCCCGTTAGCATCATAGGTATAATCCTTCCCCTTAATTGTTCCATATGGCCGTCCGACTTCTGCATTAACGGTTACACCACCCTGCAGGTTTACTGAGTTCAGCCGAAGATTTGTAATTCCCGGATATAAGGCTATTACTTCGTTCTTATTCTTAGCCCAGTTCAGGGTCATGTCCCAACTGAAAGATCCTACTCTGACCGGAGTGGCACTCAGTGTGAATTCAATTCCTTTGTTTTGAATTTCTCCGGTATTCAGCATTAAGCTTTGAAAGCCGGTAGTCTGGCTAACAGTAACAGGGATAATCTGATCCAGTGAATTGGTTTGATAAAGGGCCAGGTCGAAACCGACGCGTGCATTAAAGAATGCCATCTCGAGGCCTGCTTCAATGCTATTGGTGCGTTCATTTTTCAGATCCGGATTCCTTTTTATAGCAGCAAGTTGAGTATTGGCACCAACCATCGGACTGTTTGCCAGGTAAACATCATAAAGCAGATCAAATCCTGCAAGATTACCAACCTGTGCATAATTTAAGCGAAGTTTGCCCAGGGACATCCATTTCGCATTGACAATATTGGAAAACAGAAATGCGCCGGTAATCGAAGGATACTGATATTTGTTATTATTTGCAGGAAGAGTGGAAGCATAATCATTTCGGTAAGTTCCATCCAGAAACAGGAAGTCCTTATATCCTAATGACAGGCTTATATATTCGCTTCTTACGCCTACTATCTGATTAACCTCCAACGGCAAGGGTAATGCCTGTCTGCTGTTTTGCAGGGAATAAACTCCGGGAATGAGCAATCCGCCATTGGTGGCGTTGGCGAAAAAAGTATTATTGGTTCTTCGTTCATTAAAGCCCAATATTCCATTGATGCTGAGAGCTTCACCGATTTTTTTATTGAATTTCAACATCAAATCGAAGTTATACTCGCTGAAAGTATTATCCCTGCGGATATACCCGGATGTGACTCTCGCCGGAACGTTGGCAAGCCCGAAGCGCATAGAGACACTGCCTTCCGCTCTTCTTTCCTCTTGCATTTCAGAATACGTATCTGCTGCTATGCGTCCATAAAGATCCAGCCAATCAGCAATTTCATAATTAATTGAGGCATTACCGATAAAGCGGTTTCTTGAATCCGTTTCGTAGTTCTGGTATGCGTCCCAATAAGGATTATCGGAGAAAATAGGATAAGTCAATGAAGAATTATAGTTCCATGTTACATTTCTTTGGGTGAGATCATAGACTGTTTTCAGATCCTTGAAATCGAGGTTGGTCTGTTGCCACTGACGGAAATTGGTCACGATATTGCCATTGTAGCCGGTTACATTTCGTCCTTTGCCCTTCAGCAGAACGTAATTGGCCATTCCGGTTACAGTCAGCCTTTTATTTATGTTCCACTGTCCGTTCAACAACACGTTATTCCTTTTCAGGGAGCTGTTAGGTTGCAATCCTGTGGCGCTGTAATTGGTATACGATAACCTTAAAGAACTGAAATCAGTAGCTTTTTCAATTGCCACCGTGTTAGTATAAGTGTAAGGCGTTTCAAAGAAAGTGATGGGGCCGTTCTTAGAAAATTCCCAGGGCTTTGATTGCTTGTACCAGGGCGATTCGGGGTCAACTGAATACCAGCCCCATACCGGCTGTCCATCGAATCTGGGTCCGAATGATGCGTCTTCGGTTGTCTGTACCCATCTTACTAAAGGATCATTGACCGGATCACTTGTAGTAAGACTCCCGGATGTGGTCCTTAACCCAAAATCAGGCGGGTCTCCGTAACCATAGCCGGCACCATACTGATCCTGGTAGACAGGGAAAGTAGATTTGTCAATTTTACTGAAAGTGAAGCCGGAACTCAGTGATACTCCTATAGGTGCTTTCTCTCCTTCTTTTAGTATTGCCCCTTTTTTGGTGGTTATCATGATAACACCAGCCGAGGCACGGGAGCCGTAAAGAGCAGTGGCTGCAGCTCCTTTAAGGATATTGATTGATTCAATGCTTTCGGGATCTATATCTGCTGCTGCATTACCGTAATCATAACCGGCAACAGTGGCGGCCTGGCCTGAGGTAACTCCTACATCAGTGTATTTTCCGATTTGATTATTGATAGGTACCCCGTCGACAACATATAGAACCTGGTTGCTGTTTACCAGCGATTTGCTTCCACGAACAATAACGTTGGTAGAACCTCCCATATTCTGGTTCCTTTGAATCTGCACACCAGAGATCTTTCCTGAAAGGTTGTTCACAAAGTTGGCGGTCTTGACGTTGGAAATTACATCTCCCCTGACCTCCTGTGTGGCATATCCCAATGATTTTTTCTCCCGGGAGATACCCAGGGCAGTAACAACAACTTCATCGAGGCCCACCAATTCGGATTCCATGATGACATTGATGACAGTACGCCCGTCAATTGCAACCTCCTGTGACTTCATACCGATAAAGGAGAAAACCAGTGACGTTGCATTAGCAGGCACCTCCAGGGAATATTTCCCATTAGAATCTGTGGAAGTGCCGATTGCGGTACCTTTTACGATAACAGTAACAGCGGGCAGTGTTCCCTCTCCCTCAACGGAGGAGGTAACGGTTCCCGTAATTACTCTGGTTTGTGCCAGAAGTGCTGAAACTCCTGCCACAAAAAAGACAAAACACAAAAGCAATTTTTTCATAAGCTTTTCATTTAGGTTAGTTTTTAGATTACTATAAATGCTAAGCCGAAGCTGATAGCCCCAATCCGTAAAAAGAAGAAAAAAGAGTACCAGGGATGAATAGAAGCAATGATCTTTTCATGGCATTTAGATTAACACTGGTTCTAAAAAAAAACTATGTACAGAATTTGGGAGAGTCTTCACCCTGGCAAATTCATTACTTAAAAGAGGCAAAACAGGTGATAAAGAGTACTGTCCTGTGAATTACGGCACTGTCCATTGCCGTAATTCTGAATAAAGACCGTTAAGCCGCGGCCCTGATGCATACATTTATTGTTAATATAATGTTAATGCCTGACGTATGCCCGCAATACTCTGATCTTCTTTAAAATAGAAATGAGGATAAAAAGCAGGATGCTCTGAACCGAATATCCCTTATCTTTTAATTGGCGGAGAGCATGCTTCGCAATAAAAAGAGGAAGCTCCTGGCTTCCTTTCACTGGTTGGTCTGCAGGGACTCGAACCCTGGACCCTCCCGACTAAAAGTCGGGATGCTCTGCCCCGAGCCATTAAGAAAAACTGGTCGGTCTGCAGGGACTCGAACCCTGGACCCGCTGATTAAGAGTCAGCTGCTCTACCATCTGAGCTACAGACCGGAAATTTGTTGCGCAAAAGTACATTTTTTTTTGCGAAACCCGACGGAAGTTTTTATTGTGTCAGGACAATCAGTCCCTCACGCGGGATGGCCCTGTAGATTATCTTCGCCTCAGCCTTGGACAGCCATATCTTTATGTATGGAACATAAGGAGGAGTCCGAAAACCTGCCACTGCCTTCATTGTCGCCTTCGCACTGCGTGAGCGGTCTTTCAGGTCGAATAAGAAGCGTGCCCTTCTGTCTGCTCCAACCGTATCCTCCTGTTGTTCAAAGTAAAAGCGGACATTGCGGTCTGTCTCCAGAGTGAAGAAAACAGCCTCGTAGTCAGTGGTGTCAGGCCTTACATCGATCGTAGCTTCGGAAGTGTCTTTGGGTGCAATTTTCACATTCACGGGGTCCTTCATAAAGGTTGCCTGCATCCCGGTGATGACCAGAGGTGATGAGAGCATACTGTATACGGCCTCCTGGTGCGCCCTCTGAAAGAAGGGTGAGACATCGTACTCATCAATCCTGACCGTGCGGATCGGCAAGCCCTTGATCAGGAGCTGTATCACACTGTCGCGGATATTGATAAGAAGCCCTATAGAATCGGAATCCGCCATCCTGACCTGCGAACTCAGAAAGGCCTTTTCACGGATCATATCTATATAACCGGGGATGGCGCAGAGGTTGATGGTATCTCCCTCCTTCTGCTCCAGTGAGGCGAAGTAGGCATCGTCAAAAGTCCTGACAGATTTGTTTACTGCGGAGACCGATTTCACCAGGTAAAAGATGATGAGGATACCAAGGGCAGTTGCTCCGATTATGTACCATTTATGTTTTTCCCAGTTCATCACGGATAGTGTTGTCAGTAAATATAGACTTTGGATCCTACGCTGAGTGCATTGAACACGGCCTCGAGGTCATCATCATTGAGCCTGATGCATCCATGAGTCACGGGCATCCCCAGGAGTCTCTTGTAAAGGGTTCCGTGTATCAGGTACCCGTCACCGAGGCTCATGGCGTAATCGCCAAGCACGCCGTATTCATACCTTGACGCGTCTGTTGGGCCAGGTATAGGAAGTCCTTCCTCAACAAACGCCCAATCGGGCTTACGCCAGACGGGATGAGTGATCTTGCCCTGGATTGTAAACCTGCCCCGCGGGGTCTTGAAGATCCACTCCTTCTCACCGTCTTCGGTCTTGAGGAGGGTATAGCTGCCTGATGAACAAAATCCATCGCGCACTAGCTTGCGGCTGCGGTAGAGAGAGAACCTGTTGTCAACCGTATTGATGACCAGGTATGTTTGAGTAGGGATGAATGAAGCGAGCCTGCGCTCGAGCCTTGTGATCTCGTTCTTTGTGTTTGCGATCTGCCTTGTTATGGTGCGGTTGGTCAGAAGCGACGAGTCCAGCGGGCACTCGGCCCTGCTTGTTCCCCATGAGTGCTGGAGAGCAGGTGCGAGGTAGAGAGGTATGCTCAGGAGCAATAGCACCCCGAAAGCTAAGACAGTGACTATAAGTGATATTCTTAATTTTGGTCTGGTGTTGACGTAGTTTCTTACGGCCTCAAAATATCTCCGGGCTGATGAGATTTCTTCTGTTGACGGAGAGGAGCCCTCGCCATCTGTCTGGGTTGAGCCGTCGCTTGGTACCGGGGATGAGCCATCGCCTGTTGAAGGAGAGTAGCTGCTTCCTGCTGGCTGGGATAAGCCATCGCCTGTTGAAGGAGAAGAGCTGTCGCCCGCTGCCTGAGATAAGTCGCTACCTGTTGGCGGAGAGTCTTCACCTTTTTTCGGAGAGCTGTCTTCTCCCGATTTTCTTTCTTCCTGATCTTCCATGATCACTTTTCGCTGGAGGAGAAGAACTCCTCGAGGGTTAATGTTGAGCCGATTATTGTCACGGGTGTTCCTTTGGATGCATATTTAAAAAGCAGGTCCATGTCAGCATTCCTCAGGGCCACGCATCCCTGCGTCCAGTTAGCCCCTTTGCCTCCGTCGCCGTGTATCTCTATCATATCTCCTATACTTGCGTCAGCAGGCAATTGTCCGTTCCTGATCCTCTCATTGAACTCCTGCATGTCAATCTTATTAGGGTAATCGATCATCAGTGCCTTATGATATTTGGTTGAGCCGCCTGAGAGCTTCTTTGTAACAACATAATTCCCTTCGGGAGTTGCCATATCGCCCCTGCTTTTTTTGTCTCCCAGCCAGTTGCTGCCAAACTCTGCCTCAAAGGTATATTTCTTTTTGCCACCATGATACAGGTGACAGAGCCCTGGAATTTTTTCCACAAGGATTACATATGAACCGTTACGGCGACTTTCATTTATAGTGGATGTTGCCCACTCCTGCCAGTCGGAATAGTGCAGGTAATAGTCTTCGAGTTTCTTCCTGGCAAGAACGTAAGCGACTGATATATATTCGTTTGCCTCGGTGATCTTCACATTGCCGTTGACGTAATTTTCCTTTGCAAGATCGATCTCTGCCTCGCGGAGGAGCAGTTTGCCCTTGGCATGTTTATTTTTGATATCCTTGGGCAGGGGCATTGAGAGGAAAATCTTTTCGAAAGATTGCATCTCTTCTCTCATCCGGTTGATCTCACTGCCGAGGTTAGCTTTGAGGCTATTGGATCTTGTGATAGTATTGCGTGTTGCCTGGTCGGCCTTCTTTTGTGCGAT
>JBFYPM010000068.1:0-14582 GCA_041303295.1 Bacteroidales bacterium | reverse complement strand
TTACTGATGAGATGGATGCCCCGGCACAACAGACAATAGCCGATTACATCACAGGCGGCGGCAATGCCGTCATATATCCGTATATACCAGACCGTGAACTGTCTCAGAAAAAGTGCAACGTGTTGCGTGATGCGCTTACCCTGTCACCATCAGCTTTCGAAATCATTGATTCACCGCTGACAGATATCCTCGGTTACCGGGACATCAAATGCAGCAATCCGATCATGACCTTAGCTGAGGAGTCACTGGCCGGTGCTGAAATAATAGCACGGACCATTAACGGCACTCCATGCGGAGTCACCAGGAATGTTGGGAAAGGAATTGTGACATACATCGGTACCTGGCTCGGGTTCGACACAGAAGGGCACAAGCCTGTATATGAGGCTATCCTGAAAAGATCCGGAGGAAAACTGAGACAGGCATCTTCAGATAATGATTATCTGACAGTAAGGGAACGCTTTGCCGATAACGGTAAGGCCTTGCTCTTTGTGGCGAATTATTATAATGAGGAGCGAAGCGGGATGATCACCTACACCCACCCGGAATCCGGGGAAAATGTAAAAATACCCATCTCAGGCGAAGAGATCATCTGGCCCGGTCTGTACAGCGTGCTGACCCCGGTATGCCTTGAAATTTCCAAAGGACTGAAAATTCTGCACTCTACTTCAGATATTCTTAGCCATGAAATGAAGGATGGCGAATTACACCTCACCCTCTGTGGTGATCGCGACCTTCAGGGTGAAACGGTCTTAGAAGGTCACAGTGCAGTAAATATCAGGTCAGCTGATATTGGTGGCACCCATGTTGTACCTGCCCGGATTGGTGATCGTATAGCGTTGACATATATTCATGAACACAAGAAGGACATGGTCCTTAAAATAAGGTTCAGTTGATGAAAATAAGTAACGCCCTCGGGCTGTCGGCCGGCTTTCTGAAAAACGGCCTGGTAAGGTCAATTGATGCTGACCCTGTTAGGATCAGCCTCCGGATGTCTTCAAATTATTCGGGAGCCTCTGCAAATATCTGGCTGAGGAAAAGAGGCGGACTGATCGAGTACCGGCCCCTTATGGGCCCGGGCAGTGACACCAGGTTTCGTGCCGGGAAAAATCATTTCAGGGTCGTGGGCAGCTGGAGTGGACTGGAATATGAGTGTCTCCTGAAATTGTCCGAAAAGAGCCTGAGCTGGGAGTGGAGCGTGGATATCCTGAATAACTCGGGTGAAGACCAGATGCTTGATCTGATCTATGTGCAGGACGTTGGCCTTAAAGTTGCCGGATCCGGACCGGTAAATGAATACTATGTCAGCCAGTACCTTGAGCGGAGGATACTTGAAGACCCTGTTTACGGTTCAGTCATATGCTGTCGTCAGAACATGAAGGAGGCCCGCGGATACCCATGGCTTATGATTGCATGCATTAACGGGGCTGTCGCAGCAAGTACTGACGGAATGCAGTTTTACGGCCGGACATACCGCCAGACAGGCATCCCGGAGGGAGTTATATCAGACAGGCTGGGAGGGGAATATGCCGGGGAATCTTCAGTTGTTGCACTTCAGGAGGCGGCATTTGACCTGCCTGCCGGAGTGAAGCACAGGAGCGCCTTTGTGGCAAAGTTTATGCGCAACCATCGCCCAGCCACCTCAATATCCGACCTCAACAGGCTTCCCGGCCTTTTGCGCGAATTTTCCCGTAAGCCTGAGGATACAGGTGACTGGATGAATCCGGTAGACAACCTCTTCAATCAACCTTATTTCCTGCAGGCCGATGAATTAAATGAGGCAGAACTTGACAGCTTTTTCGGTAGTGAGAGACGTCATCATGAAATCCATGAGGGTAAAATGATCTCATTTTTCAGCGGTGATAACAATTACATCATGCTTCGTGATAAAGAGAGCCTGGTTGACCGGCCCCACGGCCATATTATGCAGGCGGCAGCCGGATTTACACCTGATGAGAGGATCATGTCAACCACGGCGTTCGCTTTTGGAGTATTTAACTCGCATCTCACCCAGGGCAACACAAACTTCAACACGCTCCTCTCTGTCTGCAACAGCCAGTTTAATCTTTCTCCGGAGACCGGGCAGAGGATCTTTATCGAAATTGACGGCAAATTCCGGCTTCTTGGCGTTCCTTCAGCATTTGAGACAGGTCTCAGCAACTGCCGCTGGATTTATAAGCACGGCGACCATTGCTTCCAGGTACGCACCTGGACTTCCATGAGATCACCCCAGGTGAACATGGACTTCAGGGTACTGAGTGGTGAAGGGATCAGGCTGCTGGTTACTCATGATTTTGATTACAACAACGGCTGGAGGTTGGTTCCGGGTAATAAAGAAAGCAGCCATATTGCCATTCCTGATGCGGGAAGCATTATAGCAAAAAGGTTTCCGGGAGCCCGGTTCCGGATTACAGTCCGGACATCGGGGAACAGATACCTGGCTTGCGGTGATGAGATACTCAGCAGCAGTGTTGAGTACCAGGGGGACAGTCTTTTTATACTCGATGCAACTAAGACTACCAGCTTTCGGATAAGCATAACCGGTGAGGTCTGCGGCGAGGAAGAGACAGTTGACTTTGATGACGCGGAAAGTCAATGGTCGGCTGACTCCCATGATGCCCGGACGAGGTGGCTAGATCTTAGCCAGAGTATGTCACTGGATGGAGAGCAGCCTGACATTGCCGCCATCCGGGAGATCCTGCCATGGTACGGAATGAATGCCCTTACACATTATCTCACGCCCTACGGGCTGGAACAGTTCAGCGGGGCAGCGTGGGGAACGCGCGATGTTGCACAGGGCCCTGTAGAACTCCTCCTGGCAATGCAGAAGCATGCCGAGGCGAAACAGGTACTGCGTGTCATTTTCTCAAACCAGGATCGTGACGGAGGGTGGCCGCAATGGTGGATGTTCGACAGCTACCGGGAGATAAGGGCACACAGTGCTCACGGAGACATTATGTACTGGTGCCTTATCGCGTTATGCTATTATATAAGGGTGACTGGTGATTTTGATTTCATGCATGAAGCACTCCCATTTTATAATAAGCGAAAAGCATCGCATCCTCTAATAAAATCACTCGCAGAACATCTTAACCGATTGGTTAAAAAAGTAATTGACTCGTTTTCCCCGGGCACTTCCCTGGTACAGTATGGCGGAGGAGACTGGAATGATTCCCTCCAGCCGGTCAATAAGACCCTTGCCAGGAGAATGATATCCAGCTGGACAGTGGAGATGAATTACCAGGCCTTCAGGGAGTATGCTGAAGTGTGTCTGATTATGGGTGACACAGTCAAAGCAAAGGAGTTTAATGACCTGTGCGAGCGGATAAAATCAGATTTTAACACTCACCTGGTTAAGGACGGGGTGGTTGCCGGATACGGCCTTGTGGAGAGTGACGCGAGTTTCAGCCTGCTTCTCCACCCAACTGATGTGAGGACAGGTATTAAATACAGTATCCTGCCAATAAACAGAGGTATCCTGAGCGGGATTTTCACTGCAGAGCAGGCCCGCAGGCATCAGTCAATTATTGAAGAGCATCTCACTGGTCCTGATGGTGCCCGCCTGATGGACCGGCCACTTAAGTACAACGGTGGCATTCAGACTCTTTTTCAGAGAGCAGAGAGCAGCACATTCTTCGGACGTGAGATCGGACTCATGTATGTGCATGAACATATCCGTTATGCAGAGGCTCTTGCCCGCACAGGGCAGGCTGAGGCATTCATTGGAGCCCTGCGGAAGGCAATTCCTGCAGGCTACCGGGAGTCAGTCCCATGCAGTGATATCAGGCAATCAAATACCTATTACAGCAGCTCGGATGTAATCTTCAGGAACCGCTATGAGGCTGACAGGTTGTACTCAGAAATAAAGACCGGCTCTGTGACCCTCCGAGGGGGATGGAGGGTTTATTCAAGCGGGCCGGGAATATACATCGGCATCATCGTGACCCGTCTTCTCGGACTTAGGATTGAATGGGGGAATGTGATTATTGACCCGGTAATGCCATATTCACTGGACGGTTTGACTGTTTCCATGAATTTCATTGGTCGTCAAGTCTCATTCAGATATGATGTCAGAGTAAATACCTCCGGACCGGAGAAAATCAGAATCAACGGCAGGAATGCAGATTATTCGGCCGAATACAATCCCTACAGAAGGGGAGGAGCCGTTATTCCGGCATCACTGTTTTTAGATATGCTTGACAGGCCGGACAACAGGGTGGATATTTACCTTTAAAGGATGTTGTAAACTGTTGTCCGGATCCTTTCCCGGTTTCGGGCTTTTTAATATATTTACTGCTGGTATCAGGAAGTGATGTATTTAACTGGTCTTTTGTCAGGTAATTCAGGATGGGCTAGCGCCAGATCATTGTTCCTATTGACCTGGTTTATGACAGTTTCATCAGTTGCCCCGGGTCAGTACAGCGGACAAGCGAATGAAATTCACAAGTTCATCTCGGGAAACATTCCAGTAATAAGTCAGAATTGGGAAATCTCCAGGGATCCTGTCAGTGGGTACGTCTATTTCGCCAACTCTGCAGGACTGATTGAATATAACGGCATTTCTGCCCGGACCTACGCTGTTCCCTACCGGCAGGGAGTAAGGTCTGTATATGTCAATAATGAAGGTATGATATTTACCGGTTCCTTTGAGGAGTTTGGCTTCTGGAGAAAGGATCAGTCCGGACAACTGACTTATTTCTCTCTGGAGGAGGGAGCTGGCATATCGAAGAATGACGAGATATGGAATATTTTTGAGCTGAACCATACCATTTATTTCCAATCGTTTACCGCTGTATATATATATGACTATTCTGTTGTACGGAAGGTTGAGGCGCCTTCCTTTATGCTCTTCTTCTTCAGGGTGGGAGACAGGTTTATTGCACAGTCACTGGGTGAGGGGTTGTATTGGTTTGACGGGTCGGAATTCCTTTTCATCGATGGCAGCGAGGCATTCGGCTCGCTTAAGGTACATGCCCTGATTTACTTCGGCCCGACGGAAAGCTGGATCTGTACAGCCAATGACGGGATATTTGTCTTTGACGGCAGAGGGTTCACCCCGCTGGATAATGAAATTTCGGGATACCTGAAGGAAGCTACATGCAATGCCGGGCTGGCAGTTAACAGTTCCCTGGTGGTATTCGGGACCATCCTGAAAGGAGTTGCCTTATGTGACAAATCAGGCAGGATACTGGAAACCTTTGATTACACAAACGGGCTTAACAACAATACCGTTCTCTCGCTCAGCATGGATGCAGAAGGGGGCATTTGGGCAGGCCTGGATGACGGAGCGAACTATATAAGGACTTCTTCTCCCGTAACATATTATGCAAATAGCAGCGGAGACCTTGGTACTATTTACACAGCCATACGCGACCAAAACCACCTCTATCTCGGAACCAACCACGGACTGTTTGCCGCAAACATTTCCGGTAATGATGGCAACTACCGATTCTCTGACCTGCGGATAATTCCCAATACCCAGGGTCAGGTCTGGAAGCTCGCAGAGTATGACGGTCAGATCCTTTGCGGGCATAACGACGGGACGTTCCTGATCAGGGGAGGGACAGCGTACCAGATTTCCGATGTGACCGGCGGGTGGTCCTTTAAACCATATGGCGACCTTCTTCTCGAGGGCACCTATACCGGCATCGTCTCCTTCAGTAAGGATGAAGCCGGTAGGTGGATTTACCGCAACAGAATTGACGGGTACATAGAGCCGACGAGGTTTGTGGAGATTGATTACCTGGGTTATGTCTGGGCTGTACATCCCCAGAAGGGGATATACCGGCTGGAACTAAATGAGCAGACAGACTCAATAATCAGTGCACTCTATTTCAGTTCCCTGGACGACAGCGTGAAAATCCTTTCGATGTCAAGCCTGAATAACCAGGTTGTCTTCATGACCTCTGACCACATCTATGCATTTGATTATGAAAATAAAGACTTTTACCAGCTTACTTCACTGGAGTCCGGTCTCGGCGAATTCGTCAATGCTACTCAGATAATACACTATCGCAGAAACAGTTACTGGTTTGTACTTGACAACAGGATTGCACTCTTTAATATCACCCGTGATCTGTATGCTGAGAAAGTGCTCGAGTTTGTACACGAATATGCAGATCTGCCGTGGCGTGAGCAGCAGATTATGTCGCTTGATTCTGCCAGGCTATTGATTCCAACTCGTCAGGCCTTCAGTATTTACGATCTGGAACAGCTCAACGGTTCCGGGACCCGGTCTGCCCTGGCTGTAAGCCGGATTGTGTTCAGTGGCGGCAACAAAAGTACAACCCTCTTTCCGGGTATGATTGATGAACTTCCGGTTCCAAGCTGGCAGAACAACCTTACCGTATTTATTTCAAACCCATCCGGCTTTGAACGTGAAGGCATGGAGTACAGATACAGGATTACCGAGCTGGGCGACGACTGGTATAGTACTGCCACAGATAATTTCTCTCTCCTCAACCTGAAGCATGGTGAGTATCATCTGCAGGTCAGGGAGGCGGAAGGCCCGGGGATGGCTGAGGCAGTATTTACAATCAAAAGACCATTTCTCCTCAGCAGCTGGGCGTGGATTCTATATGTTCTGACAGCGGCCGGGCTGATTGCTTCAGGTATCAGGATATTTCGTTCGTCGCTGGAAAGACACCGCCGGATGATTGAATATGAGGTTGGAAAGAATAAACTTGAAAGCGAGCTTGATTATAAGAGCTATGAGCTTATGCTGACAATGCGTTATCTGATCAGGAAAACTGACACACTGAGAGAATTGCGAGAAAAGCTTGAGTCTCACAAGGACTCACCTGCAAAATTGCCAGCACGGTTTGTGAGGGAGATGGAGAAGATTATTGATCATGGTCTTGACAGTCAGACCGAAGAGTGGCAGAATGTGATGAAGAACCTGAAACTATCGCAGGAGGGATTTTTCAGCAAGCTGAAGAAGAAGTACCCTTCGCTGACTCCCAATGACCTCAGACTATGTTCATATCTCCGAATGAATTTCACTACCAAGGAGATTGCCAATCTCACAAATATATCTACCCGTGCGGTTGAGATAGGGCGTTACAGGCTCAGGACCAAACTTAGCCTCAGCCATGAGGTCAATCTGACGGAGTTTCTTATCCGCGAGGCGGAAAGCGACGAATAAAGGTCCATCTGACGGAACTCCTTATCAGAGGGCAGAGAGCGCCGATTAGCTTATCTCTTCGAGGACAAACCCCATCCCTCTAAGCGTCCGGAGTGTCAGGCCCTTGTCGCCGGCAAGATATTTCCTTAGCCGGCTGATGAAGACATCCATGCTTCTTCCAAGGAAATAGTCATCCTGACCCCAAATCTCGGTAAGGATCTGTTCTCTTGTCTGGGCCTTGTTTCTGTTGATCATGAGATGTCTCAGAAGCTGGGCTTCGCGAAGTGTGAGCCTCTCCTTCCCGGAGGGTGTTATGAGTTCCAGTGAATTGTATTTCAGGGTGGTCCCTGAGATTGAATACTCATCCTCCGCAGCTGAATAGACTCTCCTAAGGATGTTATTGATCCGCAGCATTAGCATCTCCGGGTCAAAGGGCTTGGTGATGTAGTCATCAGCTCCCAGTTTCAGTCCCTTAATAATATCCTCCCTCAGGCTCTTTGCTGTGAGGAAGATAAATGGTATACCCGGCTCCTCGGCACGCAGCTTCTCAGCGAGGGTGAAGCCGTCCATCTCGGGCATCATTACATCTAGAACGCATATATCGGGTCGTGTCGCGTGGAAGAGGTCCCATGCCTCGCGGCCGTTGCGGGCCAGTGCCACCTCAAATCCGCTCAGGGTAACGTATTGTGAGAGTATGTTCCCGAAATCTACATCGTCTTCAGCAAGAAGGAGTTTCATGATATTTTTATATTGGTATTTTGATCTTAAAAGTGGTACCCTTAGATGGTTTGCTGCTGACTGATACATCCCCCCCGTGTGCAATTGCAATGCGTCTCACATAGTATAGTCCCAGCCCCAGCCCTTTGGTTTTATGAATGTTACCGTGGGGTACCCTGTAGAACTTCTCGAAGATGTGGTCTATGTGATCACGTGAAATGCCAACTCCATTGTCGGCGACTGTGATCTCGAGGTTTCCGCAATCAATGGTTGTCTTTATATCTATCTCAGGCTCCCGGTCAGAATATTTCACCGCGTTGGTCAGAAGATTGTTGATCATGGTTGTGAAGTAGACAAGGTCAAGAGATATGGCCGTCTCATTGACCCCGAAGTTCTCCCTGATTACTGCGCAACCGTCGCATGATGTGAGGAATGATGTAACTATTTCGTGCATCAATTCATCAACAGGCACCTTCTGCCTGTCAAGCTCAAATTCAGTTCTCTCAAGGAAGCTCACCTCGAGAATGGTATTTATGAGCTGGTTCAGGTGTACGCTCTGCTTGCCGATCATCTGAGCTGTCTCCAGTACCCTACCCCTGTCAGAGAGGATCTGCTCCTTCTCAAGCGTTCTGCCGGCCACGGTGATGGTTGACAGCGGCGTCTTGAGCTCGTGGGTCATGTTGTTGATGAAGTCGCTCTTCAGCTCTGAGAGGCGTCTCTCTTCCATGAGATTCCTCCAGGTAATGCCAAAGACAATAAAGACAATAAATGTACTGGCAATGATAAGCACAAAGGTGAAGAGGGCTCCCTTGAATACCAGCTCATTCTTGTGGGTGAGATCTATCAGGTAATGGTATTCAATTAAAAAATTGTTATGCTCTTCCTTGAAGGTGTTGACGATGACCAGGTTCTTCTTTTTGGTTTTGAAAACAGTGTCGGCCAGTACAATGCTTTGATCCCCGGAAATCAGTTCAAGTCGTTTGATTGCCAGCAAAGGCTTGAAATCATTATCAAAACCAGTCTGACCTACATAGTTTTTGAGGAATGAGGTGAGCATCTCATTTTTATACAGAATTGAATAAGTTTCCTTCAGAGCCAGCCTGCTTATTGCTGCTGTATCATCCGCGAACTCACGCTTGTTCAGTTCCTCAGTCAAAAGATATAAGGCAAACTTGTCAGTCACATCCATCGCCTTCTCGAACCCATTACTCTTCTTTTTTGAGAGCAGCAATGATAAACCTTCACGTGACAGGTCCCTGTATCTCATTGTCAATATCTCCTCCTTTTGCCTCCAGATGCTGTGGATCAGCCAGAACTGGACAACAACGAACATAACCAGGGCTGCAAGTGAGACACTGAGAAGAAGTTGACGCTTCATGCAGTTGATTTTGGTTCAAAATTATACAATCATCGTGATTAAAAGAAGGATTAACCTTGCATTAACCTCCCGTTAACGAGAGGCTGAGGATTCCCATTGTAATTTTACATCGAAAACAATTAAAGGGCAGTCATGAAAAGAGTAGTCTATTTAATCGCAACCTGCACCATGATAATGGTATTCTCAGCAATAACGGCATCAGGGCAGGGTACACAGCCATCTGTCGACCTGCAGAAGCAGAAGGAGTCTGAAATGCAGAAGAAGCTCCAGACCTTGAGCGAGGAGGAACAACAGAAACTGAAGCAGGCAGAACTGGATGCAAAAAAGAGGCAAATGGAGATCCAGAAGAAAATAGCTGAGATTGAGAGTGATAATGCAAAAAATGAGAAGGACTTTGAATGGCAGCACATTTATATGGAAGATATCGCTAAGGACGTATATGATATTGCCAGGGACCTTCCCGTGATGGTCGTGCCTGATGGCAAGATACTCAGGTACGGACTTCCCAATCCCAGTGATTACTATGTATTCAGCAACAGTGGATTTGCCAGCAAACCGGGGTCGTCATGGAATTATTCACGCCAGGTGATGGAGGCAACATTCACCAACGAGTTTACAATGAGTGCGGCCGATGAGAGCAGTGTCAACCTGTCGGTTTCAGGTGACTGCGCCGAGGGATCGATAGTTGTTGCTATTATAATGCCTGACGGGAAACAACTTTCCGAGGTGGTGCTTGACGAGAATGGCAGCCTTAACTGGAGGAAGAACTTTGAGGCAGGTGAAAACAACGGATGGGAAAACGGTAAGTGGATATTTAAGATCAGGGCCAAGAACGCTACAGGCAATCTGCATATATCACTGAACTCAAATTGATTTGGTTTTCTGCTATATTATAAATTCAATTAATTGATTGCAAGTCGGTTGTAATCAATATTCGGAGACGTTGCATGCAACGTCTCCGTTTTGTTTGCATCAGGCAGCGGTATTTATTAATTATATTCTTTTGCCCCCAACTGTCATATTGTTAATTTTGCATGACAAAAACTGACTGTTATGAAAAAATATACCGTTTGGCTTTTCATCCTGGCATTTTTCATCTCATCATGTGGCAGCCGCTCCGGAACCGGAGCCGCTGAGCGGGTGGTCACGGTCACAATTCCTCCGTTCGCATGGTTCGTGGAAGCCATCGCTGGCGACGATTTCAGGGTCAATGTGATGCTCCCTGCCGGTGCTGACCATCATATCTGGGAACCACTTCCAGCCCAGATAAACTCACTTTCCGGTTCTGAAGCATTTATAATGGATGGCCTGCTTGGCTTCGAGGAAGCCTGGATGGACCGGTTTCTACAGGTCAGTCCTGATATGCGAATCCTTGACCTGTCACGCAATATTCATCTTATTGAGGCCGGGGCAACAGAGGCCGGGACAGGACTCCTTGCCGGCGGGAACGATTATCACGAGGGGGCCCGTAATGCTGCTGACAGTAATGAGGGTGAAAACCACGATGGGCACGGTCATGGGGGCGAAAATAACGAGGGAGATGCGCATGATGCAGACAACCATCCGGACGATGATCAGGGGGTTTCCGGCCATGAGGCTCATGACCTCACGGTTGAAAACCCTGAGAAAGCAAGTCATGCGGCACATAATCACGGCGGACCGGATCCCCACTACTGGATGTCTCCCCTTTCAGCCAGAATCATGGCTGAGGATATCAGGAGTTTCCTGACAGAACTGAATCCAGATTCTTCTGCAAAATACGAGGCCAACCTGGAAGTCCTTAACAGGAGGATTTCGGAGGTGGACTCACTTGTGCGGGAAGCGATGAAAACAGCAGTCAACAGGACGGTGATGATCTATCATCCGGCGCTGGCGTATATGGGGCGCGATTACGGTTTTGAGCAGGTATCGTTTGAGGATGAAGGGAAGAGCCCCTCTCCGGCGCGCATGAAAGAGCTGATTGATCTTGCACGTGCGAAGAATATAAAGACTATCTTCATACAGGCGGAGTACGATCTTCGTAATGCCCAGTCGCTCTCAAAAGAGACCGGTGCGGAACTGATTGTAATTAACCCCATGAACAGAAACTGGCCGGAGGCTGTTGTTGAAGTAGCGCAGGCAATAGGTAACAGGCAGTAGTAAAGTCTTCAGTCTTCAGTACTCAGTCGGCAGTCAAAATTGACCGCAAGACCGCAGGACCGCAAGACGGAGCGAAGCGACAGACCACAGACCTTCAGACCTTAAACAGACATGAGCATACTTTTCACCATAGACAGCGTTACCGCCGGGTACGAGGAGAAGGTGGTACTGAAAGAGATCACCATGGCCGTTGAGGAGAACGATTTCATTGGCATCATCGGTCCCAACGGAGGCGGGAAGACAACTCTCCTGAGAGTGATCCTTGGGCTCCTGAAACCGCTCTCCGGCAAGGTGGATTACACTCCCGGGAATCTGACTCTTAACGAGATAGGATATATGCCCCAGGTGGCCCAGGGAGACATCCTTTTCCCGGTCACGGTGGAAGATGTTGTACTTTCCGGGATGATGCACGGCATGGGTGCAACAGGCCGTATGCGACGAAAAGAGAAATTGCATGCAAGAGAAGTAATGGATGAGCTGGGTCTCACCCCGCTGGCTCACCAGGCCCTGAATGAACTGTCAGGAGGTCAGCTTCAGCGGGTCTACCTGGCCAGGGCGGTGAGCGGGTCTCCGCGACTACTTCTTCTTGATGAGCCTGCCACTTTCGTGGACTCATCCTTTGAAGCCGATTTCTACGATAAGCTCAGACTGCTAAACAACCGGATGACGATAATGATGGTGTCACATGATATCGGGACCATCTCCACCTGGGTCAAGTCGTTTGCATGCGTTAACGGTTCTCTCTTCTATCACCCGCACAGTAAGATAACCGATGAGGATCTGAGGCTTTACGGATGCCCGATACAGCTGGTCACGCACGGCGATGTACCTCATATTGTACTCCACAAGCATAGTTAATGGATAATCTCTTCGAATACTCATTTGTCGTCAGGTCACTCCTCGGTGCCTTTTTTGCCAGCATTACGGCCGGGCTGGCAGGTACATACATTGTATCCAGGAGGCTGGTATTCCTTAGTGGCGGCATAACTCATGCCTCTTTCGGAGGGATCGGGCTCGGGTATTACCTTGGGATTAATCCTGTTGTTGGAGCGGCTCTGTTCGGCCTGGGATCAGCACTCGGAATGGAATATATGTCTGCCAGGGGGAAGATGCGCGAAGACAGCGCCATTGGCATCCTGTGGGCCCTGGGGATGGCCGTCGGCATCATCTTCATCTACCTGACGCCAGGTTACGCTCCAAACCTCATGAGTTACCTTTTCGGCAGCATTCTTACCGTCACCAACGGCGACCTTATTGCACTTGGAATAATCTCGGTGGTACTGATAGTATATACTGCCCTGTTCTACAGGACACTGCTTTATATCTCCTTTGATGAGCACTATGCCCGTACTTTTACCAGGCACGTTGATCTCTTCAAGTATATCTCGGTAGGTCTCACAGGACTTGTTATTGTGCTTAACATAAGGATGGCGGGTGTGATAATGATAATTGCTCTTTTAACTATCCCGGCAAATATCATCATGCTCTTCACCAGGAAATACCTTCGTATAATCATACTCTCCACGGTTATCAGTTTCGTTAGCATTAGCGCCGGGTTCGCCATCTCATGGTTCACGAACCTGCCTACCGGCGCAACAATTGTGACAGTACTGGTGTTTTTCTGGCTGGTAGCACGTTCTGTAAGAAGCCTGAAGCGGAGCAGCAAGATTGAAAAAATGAAAAAGTAAGATTATGATTGAATATGATATTTTGATAATTGGCAGCGGACCTGGTGGTTATGTTGCTGCCGTCAGAGCTTCACAACTCGGCATGAAGGTGGCTGTTGTTGAGAAGGCGGAGACCGGAGGCATCTGTCTCAACTGGGGCTGCATTCCCACGAAGGCACTGTTGAAGAGCGCCCAGGTACTTGATTATGCCCGCCATGCATCTGAATACGGAATCATTGCTGGTGAAGCGACGGCACCCGATTTCAGTGCCGTAATTGCCCGCAGCAGGGGGGTGGCAGATGCCATGAGCAAAGGGGTGCAGTATCTTTTCAAGAAGTATAACATACCTGTTATCAACGGATTCGGAAGACTGAAGGGTGTCGGCACCGTTGAGGTTGAAGCTGCTGACGGCGTTAAAGAAATTTACAAAGCAAAAAATATTATCATTGCCACAGGAGCCCGTTCTCGTGAACTTCCAAACCTTAAGCAGGACGGCAGGAAGATCATCGGTTACCGTGAAGCGATGAGCCTTCCTGCATTGCCTGCCTCAATGATTGTGGTAGGTTCGGGAGCCATCGGCAGCGAGTTCGCCGGATTCTACCGGTCGATGGGCACTGAGGTGACACTGGTTGAATTCATGCCGCGGATACTTCCGCTGGAGGATGAGGAGGTGTCGCGGACCCTGGAGCGCTCATTCAAAAAGGCGAAGATGAAGATTATGACTGACTCTTCGGTAGAGAAAGTTGATACCACGGGTGAGAAATGCATTGTCACAATAAAAACCCCGAAGGGCGAAGTGGTTACTGAGGCCGATGTGGTACTTTCGGCTGTTGGCATCACCCCTAACATCGAAGGGATAGGACTTGAGGAGCACGGGGTGAAGACTGACAGGGGAAAGATCATCGTTGATGAATACTACCAGACTTCCCTCACCGGAGTCTATGCTATCGGCGATGTGGTCCCCGGACCGGCTCTAGCTCATGTTGCCTCAGCAGAAGCTATTGTTTGCATAGAAAAGATAGCAGGAAAAAATCCTGAACCTGTCGATTACGGAAATGTCCCGGGATGCACATACACAACTCCCGAAGTAGCCTCTTGCGGCATGACAGAGGAGGCAGCCAGGGCAGCGGGTGTAGAGACCAAAACAGGCAAATTCATGTTCATGGCCTCCGGAAAAGCCTCGGCGGCAGGTGCCCGTGAGGGTTTCGTGAAGCTGGTCTTTAATGCAGCTGACGATAAGCTAATCGGTGGACACATGGTGGGCATGAATGTCACCGAGATGATCTCCTCTCTTGTGGTGGCAAGAAAGATGGGAGCCACAGCCCATGACCTGATGCTCAGCATCCATCCACACCCCACTATGTCAGAGGGTATCATGGAAGCGGCAGCAGCGGCTCTTGGGGAAGCAATACACGGCTGATTATAAGTGTGAATTTTACTGTTAACGCAACCATTGCCCCCTTTTTAGCATCAATCTATTGACAACGTCATAATTTATTTCTTATCTTTATAACTCGTCCAAAACCCGGGTTTGCAGAAAGAGAAAGATATAATTGATGGC
>JBFYPM010000067.1:0-7549 GCA_041303295.1 Bacteroidales bacterium | reverse complement strand
CTATTTATGGCATTGCAAACAACGTGCCCACAAAGATGATTGATGTAAGCGGAAATCCATTGTTCAGGTTTACCGGAGATCAGAAGGAAAAGGATTTCATGTACACTCCAGCCGCTACCGCTACCGCTACCTCAACCTCAACCTCAACCTCAGCTTCGACCCCGTCTGCGCCTGCAGTCATGACAAGGTTCAATCCTGACGTTCACGGATTCAAATTCATCAACCAGTTCAAGAATATCTTCGTCAGCGGTATAGACTGGTTCACAGGGGGTCTGTGCGGAGGGATGAGTTATGCGGCTCTTGACTACTACAAGACAGGGAAAAAAATTCCACAGCAGTCTTATATGCCTGCCGAAGGAATGCCTTTGCAGAGCTATCTTTATGACAGACAGGTAAATTCAATTACTGCAAACGTCGACCGGTGGGCAGAATTGGGTGCAACCAACCTCTTCGGGGCACGTAACAGGGAATTCTTTAACTGGGGACTTCAGAACGGTTCCGGACAGCTGGGCAGGTTGATGTCATATATTGACAGGGGTGAACCAGTTGTTCTCGGGCTTTCCTCATGCGGTGACGGTTGCGGTGGTGACCACCAGGTAGTGGCTATCGGGTACCAGCTCGGAAGGTACAAAGGTGATTTGGGGTATTATGCAGATGACCTCACTATCTTCGTCTGTGACCCTAATCTCCCCGGGAAGACAGTAAAGATGAGACCAAACTTCTCTCAGGGATATTTTTATTATCCGGAAGAGAGCAGTGATAAACGCTGGCGTACATATTTCGTTGATAATAAGTACACTCCAAAAACTCCACCTGTTATTCAGGATAATCCCAACGAGATAATAGTAACCTTCTTGACAGGTAATGATGATCTGCGCGGCGGAAATGACAATGTCAATTTTGTAATAATGGGGATTGCCATGCCGGGAAATCGCCAGCTTACAGAAATCAGGTTTAATAATGTAAATAACGGGAAACGCTGGATTAACGGTTCAATGCAGACAATTTCACGTCCGTTGCCTGATTATATTTTACTTAATATGCTTAATACATTCACAATCGAAACAACTTTTGGCGGAGGAACAGGCGGTGATAACTGGAATATGAATGCAATAATTATCTCAGCCCGTATTAACGGAAGAGCCAAGGAGCTATATAGAAAGGAAGGTACCCCTGTTGTTCGTTTTACCGGTGACTTCCAAAGTTTTAGAATCCAGTTCAATCCAATCTCGAAATAGATCAGTGAGTAATACCCGGACTGCCGGAAGGCGGGAAGGAAATCTGAAAAGGAAGCATCTGTTAAAGAAACAGCCCCGGACATAAATCCGGGGCTGTTTTTTTGTGCCCAGAACAGGACTCGAACCTGCACTTCATTACTGACACTAGTCCCTGAAACTAGCGTGTCTACCAATTTCACCATCTGGGCGATTAAAAGTCGAAAGTAAAAAGTCAAAAGTCTATTGTGACCTGTTAAGTCTTGCGGCTTTTATCTCTTGTCTTGTAACGCGGGTGCAAAAATAAAGATTTTTTCTTAATCACCTACCCATAATGCTAAAATGAAATAAATATTTAACCTATCGGCTCCCGGGGTCAAGCCGTACTCTGTTGGTCTCTTCAAAATACTTGAAATAGTAATAAAGGCGACGTTCAAATTCCAGTCCATATTCTGTAAAAGGATCGTATTCAATATAACTGCCATAGCTGCCTTTGTACCGCCTGGGATTCATGTAACGGTAATTCCATTCACTCACATATAGCCTGTTTCTGCTTTTGTAGTAATCCAGTGAGTGCTCATTTGAAGGCTGCATGAGCAACCAGGTCTCAAATCCCTGGTCAAATACCACCAGTTCATATTCTGTGCTGTCAGTTTCATGATTGCTTTTAATATCAGCGGCACTCTTGCTTCCCTGCGGCGAAAAAAGGGCACAGGCAGGGAAGAATATCAACAGCAGGGCAAGAAATTTCAGTTTTTTCATAATAACCTCCTTTAACCTAAAGACACAATTGCCGGAAAAAAGTACTAATTCAATTTATTAAGTTACACTTTTATCTATATTTGACAGCTTAAAAACAGCAAATAGTCTGCCAGAAATCTGAAGGATGACAATAACCAGACACCAGGCTTTCTGTGCTATCAGGATTTAATAAGACCTGAATGAATATCGGGGTTCTCCTGGACAGAATCTCTTTTTTGTATTACAGAAGATGAAAGTATATAAATTCGGAGGAACATCAGTTGGAAATGCTGACCGCTTCAGGGCGCTGGTCCCACTGATAAATGACGGGGAATTGAAGGTTGTCGTGCTGTCGGCAATGGCAGGAACAACCAATGAACTGGTTGAGATATCCGGGCTCTTTTCGGCCGGTGACAGGGACGGGGCGACCCGCAGGACAGAGCAGCTACGGGCGAGGTACCACATGGTGACTGATGAGCTCTACTCTTCATCCACCTGGTCAGTGAGGGCTCATGACCTCATTGATGAGCATTTCAACTATGTCATCACCCTCTTTTCGCGTGAGTTCAGCAGGCACAATGAGAAGCGCATAGTTGCCCGTGGTGAGTTGATCTCCACAGCCCTGCTCCACTTCCTCCTGGCCGAGGCGGGCATTGCCTCTTACCTCCTGCCTGCACTTAATTTCATGAGGATAGATAAGGATGGAGAACCTGACTATTTTTATATCAGGGAGAACCTAAAGAGGGAGCTCTCTGCCGTCAGTGATGAAAAGATAATAATCACACAGGGATTCATATGCCGGAACGTGTACGGCGAGACTGATAACCTGAGGCGCGGTGGCAGCGACTACAGCGCTACCATCATCGGGGCAGCCCTCCTGGCCACGGAGGTTCAGATATGGACTGACATCAGTGGTCTCCACAACAACGATCCTCGTTATGTGGAAAACACCCGTGTTATCAGGAACCTCTCCTTCGGCGAGGCGGCTGAGCTTGCATACTTCGGTGCGAAGATCCTTCATCCCTCCAGTGTCAATCCTGCCCGACTGAAAAACATTCCTGTCAGACTCAAGAATACGATGGAGCCTTCGGACGAGGGCACCCTGATCACCTCCGAATCCAAATTTGAAGATTACAAGGCTGTGGCTGCCAAGGACGGTATCATTGCCCTTAGGATCCGCTCTGACAGGATGCTGATGGCTTACGGTTTCATGAGACGAATTTTCGAAGCCTTTGAGGCCTTCAAGACCCCGATAGATATGATCACTACATCAGAGGTATCAGTCTCCCTGACCATTGATGATTCGACATATCTTGAAGACATCATCAAGACCCTGGGATCAATTGGAGTAGTGGAGGTCGAAAAGAACCAGACTATAATATGCGTTGTGGGCGATTTCCGGCCGGACAGGGTTGGATCAGCCCCGGAAATATTCGAGGCCCTGAATGAGATACCAGTCAAGATGATCTCATACGGAGGCAGTGAAAACAGCGTTTCAATACTCATCAATTCCAGTGACAAGACACATGCCCTCCGGGCGCTCAGCAATAAACTTTTTTCAGAAGAATAATGTTCACGAATGAATTAAAAGACCGGCTCAGGAGACGCGAGACTCCTTTCTACTATTATGATCTCGACCTTTTGCGTGAGACACTCTCGGTGGCCTCAGGTGAAGCAGCTCACAGGGGATTCAAAGTCCACTATGCTGTCAAGGCCAACTTCAACCCTGTGATCATGAAGATCATTGCCGGATACGGACTTGGGGCCGACTGTGTGAGCGGCAATGAGATTGAACATGCAGTAGCCTGCGGGTTTCCTGCCGCTGAGACAGTGTTCGCAGGGGTGGGTAAAAGTGACCGTGAGATAGAGACTGCCCTCAGGCTTGGCATAAAGTGCTTCAATGTGGAGTCGTCAGCAGAGCTTGCTGTCATAAATGAGATTGCAGGCAGAATGAAAAAAAAGGCCACAATAGCTCTGCGAATCAATCCAAATGTGGAGGCTCATACCATCCGTAACATCACCACCGGTACTGATGAGAACAAATTTGGCATAAGGATTCCGGACCTGGAGAGAGTAACTGCACTCTTTCCGGAGATGGAAAACATTGTGTTCGGGGGAATGCATTTCCACATAGGGTCACAGATCACTGACCTGCATGTCTACCGTAACCTGTGCTCAAGGGTGAACGAGTTATGGGAGTGGTTTACCGACAGGGGCTTGGAGCCGGCCGACATCAACGTTGGCGGTGGTCTTGGCATAAGCTATGAGGAGCCTGACCGTTTCCCTCCCTTTGCCGATTACTTTGATATCTTCAGGGAACATCTTGACAGTAAGATAAGAAGTACAATCTCTTTCGAGCTCGGACGGTCGCTGACGGCCGGCTGCGGCTCGCTCATCTCAAGGGTTCTGTTTGTCAAACCGGGTGCCGGCGAGACTTTCCTGATTCTTGATGCCGGCATGACGGACCTTCTCAGGCCTGCACTATACCATGCCTATCATCGCATAGAGAATCTGACCTCTGACCTTCCCGCAAAAAAATATACAGTAGCCGGACCGATCTGTGAGACCACTGACACCTTTGGCAAGTTCATTGCTCTGCCGGAGACCAGGCGGGGGGATCTCATGGCAATAAGGTCGGCAGGTGCCTACGGAGAGGTGATGGCAATGCGTTATAACATGCGTTCGCTGCCGCCGTCGGTGTTTTCCGATGATATATGATCAGGCAGTAGGCAATGGGCAGTAGGCAGTAGTCCAGCAGTTTGAGGCTACGACGAAGGAGGAGTCCAGCACGTAGTGTCGGGAAGGAGGCTCAATCCCGCATCCGCCGGCTGGCGGATCGGGACGGCAGTACTCAGTCTACAGTCAGCGAAAATTGTGAGTTAAGAATTAGCTCTGACCGCAAGACCTTAGACTTTAGACCTTCAGACCTTCAGACATAAAAAAAGAGGCTGTCTCAAATGGGGCAGCCTCTGTTTTTTCATTCCTCTGTTACTTTCTTTTCAGCAATTTCTTTACCGGGTCAGATAAGTAGAGCATTATCAGTCCGAACAACAGTGTAAAAATACCCGATATCAGGTTAACGTTTATGTTCAGCGAACGTGCGTACATAACATCATTGCCCATGGTGGCGAGGCCGTAAACAGTTATGATCAGCCCGAAGATCGAGAACATCAGTCCAATTGGAAATCTTATATCTAACATGATCGTCGTTTTTTGAGGTTACCAGAACAAAATTGAGAGCACAATCATAATGATTCCCACTATGAGAGCGAGGAACCAGGGTCTGTTGTACCAAACCACACCGCTGTCATCGAGTTTCTTCGTCATTGAATAGACAAGGCCGTCGAGTTCCGCATCGGTCTTTGTCCGTTTTGAAAGCAGGGATAATACCACTGTCAGCAGAGTTGCCACGGAAAAGGCGATAATGGCTGTCCAGAAGTTCTGGGCCATCTCAACCGGGTATGTATGGATGACGCCGAGCCAGCCGCCCTTGACAAGCGTGGTTGCTCCTTCGGGCTGGGTGAGACCATGATGCACAAGTGCAACCAGGAAGCCTGCCAGCAGTCCGGTGAATGCTGCATTTCCTGTTGACCGTTTCCAGAACATCCCAAGGAATATCACCGCGAAGAGCGGGGCATTGATCATGGAGAAGATAGTCTGGAGGAAGTCCATTATATTGCCGAACTTGCTGGCAATATATGCAGCAGCAATACTGACCACCACACCAACTACTGTAGCCATCTTGCCAACTTTAAGGTAATGCTTGTCATCAGCCTCTTTGTTCCCGGTTGCGGGCCGGATGTAGCTCTGGTAAATGTCATATGTCCAGACAGTATTGAATGCCGAAACATTTCCTGCCATTCCTGACATGAAGGAGGCAAGCAGTGCCGTTACGCCGAGGCCCAGTACGCCTGCAGGCAGGTACTGTTTGAGCAGCATGATGATTGTGTAGTCATAGATAGGCTGTCCGGCATCATTGAGGGGGAGTGCAAATCCCTTCAGCGGATCGTTCAGAAGCACAAGAGCAGCTATACCAGGGACGATAATAAGGAAGGGGATAAACATCTTGGGGATGGCGCCTATAAGAGGCACCTTGCGTGCTGCAGTCATGGATTCGGCTGCCATGGCGCGCTGGACAATCAGGAAGTTGGTGCACCAATATCCGAACGAAAGCACAAAACCCAGTCCCGCAAAGATGCCGTACCACGCTACTCCAAGCGGGTTCCCGGCACCAGTGCCTGTATATTTCCAGGTTGTGGTCCAGGTGTCAGCGGCAAAACCCTTGCTCTCCACTATCGGAGCCAGGCTGGCCTGCATCCCGTCCCATCCACCGACGTCTTTCATGACAAGAAAAGCCATCGGCAGAAGGCCGATAACGATTATGAAGAACTGAAGCACTTCGTTGTAGATGGCTGATGAGAGTCCTCCGAGATAGGTGTAGCCAAGAACAATTGCGGCTGAAGCAAACAGTGACACGTTGAAGTTCCAGCCAAGGACATTCTCAAGGAGAAGGGCAAGAGCATACATTGATATCCCCGATGCCAGTACAGTCATTACCGCAAAAAGGATCGCGTTCAGTCCGCGCGTTTTCTCATTGAAACGAAGCTTCAGGTATTCAGGCACTGAGCGGGCTTTGGACCCGTAGTAAAAACGCATCATGAAAAGGGCCAGGAAGACCATTGCCGGTATGGCACCAATCCAGTAAAAATGGGTGGTAAGCATCCCGTACTTAAGGCCGGAGCCTGTCATACCCATAACCTCAAGAGCGCCCAGATTGGTGGAGATGAATGCCAGTCCTGCCACCCAGGCCGGGATGGAGCGTCCCGCCTCAAGGAAGGCAGAGGCATTCTTCATATACTTTTTCAGGGCCCACCCGATACCCAGTACAAAAACGAAATAGACTATCATTATAAGATAGTCTATTCCGTGAAGCGCGAATTTTGTATCCATTTGATTATCTCGATTAGGTTAGTGAACTCACAAACTTAACGAAATTTATTAAACGGAGCGGCTCGCGAAATTTTTTTGTAATTAATCCGGATTACTTCCTGGTTGAGGCTTTAGCGCTTCTTGACTTGATGGGAATAACCTGGCTCCTGTCGCGCGTTGAGACGCTCTTTGTCCCTGTGTAATCGACCCAGGCAAGGAACTGGTTAAGCTCGTTTTTAAGAAGCTGGTCGGTCATGATGTACTGGATACCATTTACTTCATCCCTAAACGCAAAATTGTTATGGTTCACATGCCACACATCAACATAATAAGCGCGGGGTTGCAAGTTGGTAAAGATCACCTTCCCGGACGAGTTGGTGAAGCCCTCAACGACAAGATTTGTCTCATTGTCCCAGTCGTTCAATGTAGGATAGAGCCTCACACTGGCATTTGCAACGGGATACTCCTGGTTCCACTCAAGGACCTCTACCTCAAGCATGGTGGGAGAAAGGACCTCAATGTCGAGATAAGACCTGTCAACCATTCCTGACTTGGAGTAGGCACTCAGTACAACCGTAAAGATTCCTGAAGCTGAATAAGAGTGAGCGGGTTCGAAAGCGTCCGACCAGGAGCCGTCGCCAAAATCCCATTCATAATCACTTGCA